>NZ_JAPYKS010000001.1:0-523142 GCF_037179605.1 Mesorhizobium salmacidum (SeqCode) | reverse complement strand
GAGCTCGACAACAACGCGCAAGGCATTCTGGGCTATGTCGTGCGCTGGATCGACCAGGGCGTCGGCTGCTCCAAGGTTCCCGACATCAAGGATGTCGGTCTGATGGAAGACCGCGCCACGCTGCGCATCTCCTCGCAGCACATCGCCAACTGGCTGCGCCACAAGGTCTGCTCGGAAATCCAGGTCAGGGATTCGCTGCAGCGCATGGCCGCGATCGTCGATCTGCAGAATGTCGGCGATCCGCTCTACCGGCCGATGGCGACGGATTTCGACAATTCTATCGCCTTCCAGGCCGCCTGCGACCTAGTGTTCAAGGGAACGAGCCGGCCAAACGGTTACACCGAGCCGGTACTGCATAAGCGGCGGCTGGCGCTGAAGGCGCGGGAGAGCGCCTGAGCCTGCGGTGTCTCATCGAGCTGGTTTCAGCGAGGGCTGCGGCCATGACCTGAAGGGTCACTTTTGCCGCTTTGTCCTGAATTGGATCAATGAGCAGGCCGCCGGTCGCCGTCACTTCAAACTCCCCGCTTGACCATCTCTCCGCCGGCGAGGTCGGCAGGTCCACGTGCCGAGGCCGGATGCCGGACTCCGGGCGAACTCTACGCCGCCTGCGCCACACGCTCCGCACTCATCCGGTAGGAAATCGCCTCGGCCAGATGGATGCGGCCGACAGCCTCGCTGGCGTCGAGATCGGCGAGCGTGCGCGCGACTTTCAGCACGCGATGGTAGGCCCGCGCCGAAAAGGCGAGTTTTTCGCTGGCGTCCTTGAGCAGCGACAGGCCGGCGGCGTCCGGCATGGCGATCGCTTCGATGACTGCGGGAGAGCAATGCGCGTTGGTGGTGGCGCTATTGACGCCGAGCCGTTCGAAGCGCTCGCGCTGGAGGGTGCGGGCGCGGCCGACGCGCAGCGCCACATCGGCGCTCTTTTCCGCTCGGTCGGGCCGGATCAGGTCGCTGGCCGAGACCGCCGGCACTTCAATGCGAAGATCGATGCGGTCGAGCAGCGGGCCTGAGATGCGGGCCTGGTAGTCGGTGCGGCAGCGCTCGCCGCGCAGGCAGCGATAGCCGGGTTCCCCGGCCATGCCGCAGCGGCACGGGTTCATCGCCGCCACCAGCTGGATGCGTGCCGGATAGGTGACGCGGTGGTTGGCGCGCGCGATCATGCAGTCGCCGGTCTCAAGTGGCTGTCGCAGCGCATCGAGCGTCTGTGGCGTGAATTCGGGGAACTCGTCGAGGAACAGCACGCCGTGATGGGCGAGCGACACTTCGCCTGGCCGCGCGCGTATGCCGCCGCCCACCATCGCCGCCATCGAGGCCGAGTGGTGCGGGGCGCGGAACGGCCGCCGGTCGGTCAGCTTGCCTTCGCCGAGTTCGCCGGCCACCGAGGCGATCATCGAGACTTCGAGCAATTCCTTCGGCGCCAGCGGCGGCAGGATCGACGGCAGACGCTGCGCCAGCATCGATTTTCCCGAGCCCGGCGGACCGATCATCAGGATAGTGTGCGGCATTAAAATATTTAATGCGATACAATCTCAAGATAGTGATGGATATCAAATGTGGCGGCGGCGGTTGATGGTAGACATCATTGTAGGGTATTAATCCTGCAATCTGGAGGTTTCCCCCTGACAAAGCCGCTCGCGTATTCCTACATCCGCATGTCGACCGATATCCAGTTGAAAGGCGACAGTTTGCGAAGGCAAACAGAGCGGTCGAAGAAATATGCCCAGGATCACAATCTCCAACTCGTCGAGGACTTGCGACTAGAGGACATTGGCGTCTCAGCTTTCAAGGGTGACAACGTCTCCTCAGGCGCTCTTGGTAAGTTTTTAGACGCCGTGAAAGCAGGCAGGATTCTGAAGGGGTCATACCTGCTCGTGGAGTCGTTTGACCGTCTGTCACGCCAAAAACTGAATGCCTCGGTGGCACTCGCACGAAAGCCGAGAGGGCAACCCCACCGACGAAGCTGATTCGTCATTGGGAGGCAGCTAACGAGAATTGCCGTGGCGGCTCCGGAGATGGTTCTAAAACCCTGAAAGCGTGCGGTGTCAGAGACACGCTGGCCCGTCGGCTTGAAACGGTGAAGTGGTGCTATGGCAGAGAAGGCCAATCCCATTACCAGTACAAATGGCACCCATGCCAGAAGGGCTCAATCCACTACCCCTCATAACTGCCATGCTCACCGTGGTGGCATTGAATGAGCCCGCCAGCCGTATGTCTGATCGTCAAAGAATGCTGATCAGGGAACCGATCGCCTTTTGAATCGCATCCTCGTTCCGCTTGTAAAACACGCGAACGCCGACTTTTTTGCGAGTTACTAACTGGGTCTGCGTTAGCCACTTCATGTGAAGGCTGACAGACTCCTGGGTGATCTGAAGCTTGCTCGAAATCATTTTGTTCGTCAGCCCGGTGTCGGCCGCATCAGGCACGTCAGGGAAATGCTCCTCAGGGTAGTTCAGGTAGTCCAAGATTTTCAGCCTTGCGTCACAGGCAAGCGTCTTCATCAGTCGGTAATCCATCGCCGGCTCCATCAACGTGCTTCTGATGGGCGGCTATCCCCTAGCAACCGACTATCGACAACGACATGTCTTGAGACAGATTTTCATATTTCCTCGCTGTTTAGCGGCGTTTTTGACGAAAGCGGCACAAAGTCCGCGTTTAACCCGGCTTCTACGGCCTAAAATCGGCGCCAGAAGCGTTGCTTTTCTCCGGAGATCGGCGCTTCGAAATCCTGCGGTTGTCGACGAGGATTTTTATGGGGAAAGCGGGCTATCAGGAGATAGCCATGCATCACTATCGAAATACCACGCCGATCGACCGTAATGTGTCAGACAATTCGATGATCGCTCTGGTGGCGCGGCAACACAGCGATCAGGTTCACTCGATCTGGAAAAATGATCGCATCTGCGAGTACCTGCTCGCATCAGATAGCCGTCGGCACACTTGGCATGCGTGGCTTGCTATCCATGGCACGGCCATCTGCGATGTTGCCGACACATACCGGCTTTTGACCTTCTCTAAGTCCCGGCAGATTCTCACGCACGCATTCGGCGCCTCCCCTGCGGGCATGGTCTCGGCACTCGGCAAATTGGGACCATATGCTAGGCCAAAACACGTTTATGTGGCGCTTCATCAGGTGCTTTCGGCATGTAGGCCGCTGGCAGATCACATCTTTCAGGCGACCGAAATCCAGGATGACGACCTTGTCTCACTGGCATCAGCCTCGACCATGCTCGTGTCGAACCGAGTCTTCCGTGCGCTTCTGAAGTGCAAGATACCCGCCCCGACGCTGGTTGAATTGCTGTGGGTGATCGCACAGTTGGCCCCGATCCACGATGATCAGCACCTGATTAGAGCCGTTGCTCAGGGCCGCCAGGCGGCAGCTATCCTCGCCAATTTGCTTGGCCTGACGCCGTTCCCAGCGCCACCATTCGAGCAGCTCGGCACGCTGGTCCCGATCACCACGGCAGAGCAGCTGCGGAAAGCCGGGCATGAATTCGACAACTGCCTCAGGGGCGGCGAAGAACTCGCGTACGCTCTTGCATCAATCCAGTCGGGTCACCGATACTTCTATCGCTGGATTGGTGATCATCCGACGATCCTTGCATTTTGTAGGTGTGGTGTGACGGGATGGATTTTGGCTGAGCGTTCTGGTCCAGCTAATGCCAGCGTTTCGCAAGTCACGGTCAATCAGATCAGCGAAGCGCTGGCCGGCCTCTCCAACGTGTTCGTTGGCAAAGAAGGCACAGGCTTGCTGGAGTGGGTCTGTGCGAGATGATCTCGAAGGCCAGCCGCCGTTGATTAGCCTTTCGCCAAAAGCTAGGAAGGCTGGATGCTTCAAAGGAGAGAGCCCTTGGCCGACGAGACCATCAACTTGATCGAATTTACCGCAGACATCGTTTCCGCCTACATCAGCAATAATCCTGTGCCGGTTGCGTCACTGCCGGACCTGATCCACAGCGTGAACCTGTCTCTAAGGAAGGTCGGACAACCGGTAGAGCCCGAAAAGCCGGTTCTCACGCCTGCGGTTAATCCGAAGAAGTCGGTTTTCCCTGACTACATCGTTTGCCTCGAGGACGGGAAGCAGTTCAAATCGTTGAAGCGCCATCTGATGACCCACTACAACCTGACGCCCGAACAGTATCGCGAGAAGTGGAGCCTAGCGCGCGATTATCCGATGGTGGCACCGAGCTACTCAGAGGCTCGCTCGTCTCTGGCGAAATCGATGGGTCTGGGCCGGAAGGTCGCTCCCACTAAGAAAGCTGCGGCGAAGGTAAGGAAGAAGGCGGGTTAGAAGTTTCGTGATAGAATGTCAGCTATTTAGCAGGCAGGGCTAGCATCCAGGTGGCAACAGCCGGCAAACTCGCAAGGCTTGCATCTAGATGTGGAGCCTCAACAGGTTGTTCCCGGTTAGAGCGAGTCGGCTGATGGGCGTGTTGGCTTTCAGGCTACCATGAGGTCGGTGCCAATTGTAGCGATGGAGCCAGTCAGGCAGATCTTCGGCCCTTTGGTCTGAGGTGTCGTACGCCCTGGCATATGCCCATTCGCGCAGAGCAGTCTGAATGAAGCGCTCGGCCTTGCCGTTGGTCTTGGGCGTGTAGGGCTTGGTGCGGATGTGCTTGAGGCGCAACCGCTTGCAGGCCTTGGCGAAGGCTTTCGATATGTAGCAGCCGCCGTTGTCGGTCATGACGCGGGTCACCGTTACGCCGAGGCTCTTGTAATAGGCGATGGCAGCCTTGAGGAAGGCTATGGCGCTGTGCGTCTTCTCGTCGGGCTTGATTTGGCTGAAGGCGACGCGGGAGGCATCGTCGATGCAGACATGGACGAACTCCCAGCCCGTACCGCCGCGCTTGGAGCTGCGCCGGGTGCTCTGCCCTGTGCGGTCGCCGGTGATGCGATGGCCAACCCGCTCGAAGCGGCCGAGTTTCTTGATGTCGATGTGGATCAGCTCGCCGGGATGCTGGCGCTCGTAACGGCGAACCGGTTCGGCCGGCTCCAACGAAGCGATCCGATTGAGACCGAGGCGCTGCAGGATGCGGCTGACAGTCGCCGGCGAGACGCCAACTTCGGCAGCGATCTGCTGGCCGGTCCATCGTTGGCGCCGCAAGGCCTCAACCTGCTCGACAATGGCCTGCCGCGTCGGCCGGTAGAGACGACGCGGTCGCGAGGAGCGATCCTTGAGCCCCTCGATACCTTCGATCTTAAAGCGCTCCACCCATTTGCGCACCGTGCGCGGGCATACGCCTGCGGCTGACGCGACGGCCTTCGGCGCATGCCCGCTCAGCACCTGCTTCACAATACGCTCTCGACCGAGCGGCGTCAGACGGGCATTCTTGTGTATGTTCATCCGGTCCTCCGAGGAATCACTGAAGTCTCGCAACCTCAGCTTCCTCGCCCTGGACCGGATGGACAACCTATTGAAAGCTCACATCTAGAGCTTTCGTTGCCAACGATCCCAGGGCATCCCCTGGGATCTCTTTCAATTTTGCTATTGCCCTCTGTTTAAGTGTTTCATCCTCGTTCGATGACTCCACTCTTGAGATGAGAAGGTCACGTAACGTGTCCCCGTGGAGCCTCACAGTCACGACGCCAAGGATGGCACCGAGGCCACCATCGTCAGCAATGAAGTCGAGCCCCTTTGCCGTGATTGACGCCTGCATGGGCGTCCTCCCGTCCTGACTGTTGTGCCAATGGACTGAAACGAGTTCGTGTTCCTCAAGATAGGCCAGGTTGACATCCAACCTGTTGCCGCCTCCTTCGAAAGCTTTTCTGAGGTTTGTTCGTTGAGGGTAGTCGTTAGAAAGACTCGCCAGAATCTCTTGCTGCAAGTTGCGGTCCAATAATTCGCCCACGCCGGCCACCTCCCTTGATTTGCCATCGGATCAGACCACAGGATGGCAAGTAAAAGCAATCTAACCGCCCTGATTAGCACCACCTCACCGAGTCTAGTACCTATTGACAAAGTCTCAGCACGGGCCTGTATTGTCGTTTAAAGCTGTGGGGACAGCTTGCCGAGGGGAACTCAATGACAATCTCGCGTGCGCTTTCGCGCGCCCATTGTGCTGCTTTGTGTGCGGCTCTTCTGTCGTCTTGCGCCGGGGTGCCTAACACGACAGATATGCACTCGCCTGACCCAACAACCATATCCGAACACATCCGGTGTGAGCTGCGAGACGCGATCATCGGTCTCCTCAATGACCGCATCGGCTACAATCAGGGCAACGAGCAAAAGGCAGCTGAACTCACCCGGGATGCGCTCTATAGCTACGACCCACCCGATGCCAAGGATGACGACGATCGGGACGAGAAGCGCGCGTACCATGAAGCCATGGCGTTCGATCAGTTTCTCACACGCGACTTTGACCACATGCCGGATCCAGACCCGGAACTGGTGCAGATCGTCACAACATATTCAAAAATGACCATCGGCTATCGGTTTAATTTCGACATCACAATGACGGATACTGCGGACAGTAGCCTCGACCTGACCAGTGTGTTTACGCGAGGCACCCTAGCGACCGGTTTCACCGCTACGGCGATCGGGGTTCGTCAAAGCCAGGATGCTTGGAACCAGTTCGACAGGGTTGATCTTCTCCTTACAAACCTGCCAACCATAAGGCGATGTAACAGTTTCCGCAGCAATAAAACCCAACCCCAACATGCAGGTATTGTGTATCCGATCACTGGATCGCTAGGCCTCCGGTCGAGGATCGCTGGATTTGTTAGCAAAAACCAGGCCGGCAACCTGATCAATGAGAAAACAGACCTGGAATTGCTAAGCGGGCTACCAACAAAAATCGTGCCGTCGGAAACGATCAACATGATCTTCACAACCACGCTGCGCGGAGGCGTGAATCCTCAGTTCAAACTAGCCGCTCTCACGGGATCGAACATTACTCAAGCCATGCTGAAGGCCCAGAGAGAACGCAAGGACATCCATTCGGTCACCTTTGTCTTGCAGCTTCCGGAAGTTGGAGCGCTGGTTGCGGAGACAAGAAGCGCGCAGGAAAAGAGGGACCGCAAGAATCTTGAAGAGCAGATTAGCAGCCAACAAAACCAGCTCGACAACGAGGTCAGACGTCAGGAGAAGACCAACGACATCAAGACTATCATCAACGAACTTTCACGATAACCAGCGAGGAAGCAATGGCTATGAAACCTGCAAACCGGGGGCCCAAACGGAAATCGACGAACAGCAAAACGCGTCCCCACATAAGGTCTATTCCGATCGAAGGGTTCACGCTTCACATCCGAACCATTATCGAACAAGGCCGGATGATGGATTATCTTAAAGCCTGCAAAGACAATGGCTTCGATACCGTGAAAGGCCAGAAAGGCCTTGTTGCATTTTCGAGACAGTTCATAAACAATGGCGGGAATACTACGCGGACCAAGCCAATCGACGGAACGGAATGCGGGAGATTCGTGGCAGCCACTCAGCGCAAGACGAGGAAAGCCGATCACTGCGATTGAGAGTTGTCAGGCCAGATGACGTGCCGAAGCGCTATCATCCGGACATGTACGCGACGAGCTAGACGCGTACCATTATCCCACAGAATGTGATCAGTTCGATCGCGCTATGCCGGTCTCAGCGATGAAGCGCGAAGGCCGGTCTCTCCAGTGACTTTGATCTGAGGCGAGCAAGAGCAACTTCCGAGTTCGCGAGATACCGACATAGAATAATCGCCTCGCCTCGTCGAATTCCTCCTGAGTCTCGGCCGAGAAATGCGGAACACGCCCTTCATTCAAGCATATCACGGCGACGGCGTCGAATTCTCTGCCCTTAGAGTTGTGAAGCGTGATCAACTTGATTGCGCGGTCAGGGTTGGCAAACAACCCAAGATCACTGATCTGTAAATTCGCAGTGTCGATCCTGTTCCTTGCCATGTCGGCTTCCATTTCATCGACGGATTGACGCAACAGCGCTCTTTGCGATTCCAGCAGCCAGCCATCTCTCACTAGGATGTCAGCGCACTGAGTGGCGCATGTGCGCAGCCAGTCGAGGCCACCTGAATGCTCCAGCGCAACCCGCTTCGCTTCGTACACGAGTGAGAGTGCAGACTTTCTGCCTTCATACGAGAAGACATCGAAACGAGTTACTCCAACCACTTCTTGTGCAAGTCTGAAAATCGCTTTCTCGACGCCAGGGAGCCCAAGAAGATGCTCCTGTTCAACACACGCCCCTAACTGCTCGGCTAGCGTCGCGAACGTGCGCCGCCTCTGATAAGGCCGCGCGCCTGGTCCGAACACCGGAACGCCTATGTCTCTAAGGTGCCTTGCGATCGGGATAAGGTTCGTCCACCACGGCGCAAGAACAGCACATTTTCCCAGCGGGATCCCTTCAATTTCAACCCAGGGCAAGAAATAGTCGGTCACAGCGAGCGTTGGATTGCCGACGTGGACATAGATTGGTGCCTCAACGTAGGCGGCGGCTGCTCCGACGCTGTTCATCCGAGGGTTTCTAGGAATGAGAGATTCCGCCAGATCGACGATGCGTGGGCCAGATCGAAAATTTCCAGAGAGAGCAAAGTCAAATGAGGCGTCTATACGCTTGGCGAAGTCCTGGGCGGCTTCTGGAACCGCGCCTGCAAACCCGTAGATCGATTGGTTTTCGTCCCCTACGAGAAAGAATCCACTCTTCTTGTGACCGAAAATGATCTTGAAAATCTCGATCTGGAGGGCTGACGTATCCTGAAATTCATCAACGAGGAGCCACTTGAATTTCGATGCAACGCCGCTCGCAACGAAGTCGTTGTTGTGTAGAATTTGATGCGAGTAAAAAAGGATCATCGAAAAATCGATGAAGCCAGCGGCTCTCATGAACTGCCAGAAGCGTTTGGCCAGTGGCACGGAAACAAGTCCTCGTTCGATGCCCGGTCCGAATGGCTCCCCGTCGAGACCCATGGAAATTGATGCATAATCTTCATAGGTGGTGCGGCCAATCCTGCGGCCAATTTCGTCTTCGACAGCCTCCACGAGGCGCTCGAACTCGGGCGCCTCGCGCGTCAGTATCTTAAAAGTCGTTGGTACGTCGGGAGCGAGCCATCTGTAGGGGCGAAGTACATATTGGAGGCAGAATGAGTGGATCGTGCAAACTTCGGTGCAGTCGATGATCGCCCTGCTGCCGACCTGTTTAAGTCGACTCTCGATCTCGTCCACAGCGGCATTGGTGTAGGTGATGCAAGCAACGGATCGCGGTGAGCCGATCTGGGCTTCCGCGAGCAAGAGAAGCTTCGCGGTGATAACGCGCGTCTTGCCACTTCCAGGGCAGGCAGATAGGTAGATATTGCCGTCTTCGACGACCGGGGCGCGTTGCTCGGCTGTAAGGCTAATCATTCGCTAAGCCAATCCACCGCGTTTTCAATGTAGCTAGGTAAAGCCGTACAGAGGTGCGCGTGACGAGCTGCTACTTGCGCAAAACGCGCTTTGCCGAAGCGTTTCGCGGCCGAAAGCACAATTGACCCACCGTCCTCCAACAGGTGGTCGGGATCGGCATCGCTGAGTATATCGGTAAGTTCGGTGTAGATTTCCTCTAGCGATTTAGTCGTCTTAGTCGCGCCTAGATCCTTAGTTGCGGCGATGAACATCGGAAGCGTGTCCACGGACACAAGTTCGCGCTCGAATGTCGTGGCTCCGGCGAACACTTCGACTAACGGACTTCTGAGTGCCGCCAAGTCTGGCGCATGCTCATCTACATCGAAATTGTCGTCGGCATCGGAGGGAAGAAGATCGGCGTCCGCTACAATGGCGCAGCGCTTCTCAAGGGAGCCTTCTGCGAACAGCTTTGCGTAAACGTCGAAATGCACGCCATAGATGGCGATAATGGAGATGCCTGAGCGCTCAAGCTGAATCCCTTTGACGGCCTCGACCATCGCTGGGATTAGGAATAGCTCGGCCGGTCCCTCGACCAGCATGACACGCCGCGCGAATAGAAGATTGCTTTTGGTCGCGTCGAGATACCGCTCCAAGTCGGAGATTTCTGGCTCAGACAAAGCGGAATTGTCCGCAAGCGTACCAGCCGCAACAGTTAGATCGGCCTTCCTGGTGAGGGAAACAAACGTCTTGAATGGGGCTTGAGAGGTAACCTGGGGGCTGTGTGTTGTCAGTATAACCTGTATGCCGAACTTCCGTAGCGCAATCAGAAGAGCCATCTGAAGCTGCGGGTGCAGATGCGCCTCCGGTTCCTCGATGAGCAACAACTGGCCTGCGGTCGAGGCGCGGGCGATACGCTTTTGGAGATACTCAATTAGTATAGCGATGTAGAGGATATTGTTCATCCCCAAGCCGTTGCGCGAAGGCTCAAATTTCATCAGCGTTGCGTCAGATAGCAGCACTTTTAGATTGCGAATGATCGACTGGAATGTCGCAGACGCCAGCCCCAAGCCAACACCCATCTCAAATGCCGGCCCAGATACGTTTTTGAATGACTTGTCGATCGCGTCGGCCACGTCGGAGATTGTCTTTGCACCCTCAATCTTTGCGTTCGCGTCATTGAGTATGTCGATAAGCGCCTTCTGCTCCGGCGGAAGCACATCAAACGCTTCGATCAGTCGTACAAGGGGTGACACGCGTGCGTTGCGAAGATCGGCCTCGACATCACGCAGCGCTGCGAGCGCGACAACGAGGTAGGATTGAAGATCCGCAAAGCGAACTGGTTCACCCACGTCCTCGTCGTCCCATTCAAGGTCGGCAAGGTCCAATGCTGGGTCGCCGCCCGCTCGCAAATCCCACGAATAATCTTCGAGGGTCAGTGTTCCTGGCGGGACCTCACCGTTATTGAGGCGCTCGCGAATGCTGGGCTTTGGGCGAAAGCGGTAGAAAATTCGCGCTTTGTCAGCTCCTATCTTCCAAGTGCTGACGAGAGCTTCTTCATTCACCTTACCCTGAAAATTGCTCAGTTCGACACCGACTAGAACTTGATTCGGGTGCGACACATCCACCGCAGAGTTGATGTCTTCGCGGATTAGCGCTCGGTAGCTGGAAGGCAGCGATACATCGAGGCATATCTGGATCGCGCGAAGTAGCGCGCTTTTGCCGGTGTTGTTCTCACCTATGATACAGCAAAGGTCTTCGCAAACATCGATATCAACATTTGCAAGCGCTCTATAGTTGCGCACCACTACACGAGAAATTTGCATTGCTGATCCCCCCACTCAACTGTAGAGGCAAGAGCACCACGCCGCAACCAAGCAATTAGGTGTCCTCACCGGATCAAGCAATTTCTATATCCGTCGGTCCTTGGCACGCGCTTCCTGCGCAGTATCTACTCCCTCCACTTGTAGGGTTCAGATTTCAAATGAGCCCTCTGCCCCGAACCAAATCCCTTGCGAAGGCTCTATGGCGAGGAGGAGAGGACAGCGGCCAGGTTCTTGGCCGTCTGAGGATAGAAGCGGTTGCCGTTGACGGTGGTAAGACCCGCCTGGTTGAGACTCCGCGCAAGTTCCGAGTAGGACATCGTTTCCCAGTGATCGGGCAGTAGGTCGCGGAACTGGTCCGCGTAGTCCTTCGCTCTGGTCTTGTTTGCAGCCGCAAGAATTCTGCCATTCCGTCCTAGCTTGGCACCTTTGCGTTTGGCTTGAGCCAGTGCGGCCTTGGTTCTTTCAGAGATCAGCCGCCGCTCTTCCTGTGCTAGGGCAGCAAAAATATGCAGTTGAAAGTCGGTCGCATGAGGCATTTCAGCGACGACCAACTGCACGCCCTTCTCCATCATCGATGCTATGAAGCTGACACGCCTCGAAAAGCGGTCCAAACGGGCGATGAGCAGGGAAGCTCCGGCCTTTTTCGCGGCGTTCATCGCTTTTGCCAGTTCAATTCGTCGATCGTTCCTGCCAGATTCCACCTCAACGAATTCTCCGACGAGCTGACCTTGAGTACCGGCAAACTGGCGGACTACCTGCTGTTGGGCCTCTAATCCGAGGCCGGATCGGGCCTGTTTTTTGGTAGAAACGCGGTAATAGCCGACATATTTCATGGTGCCTCGTCAAACATAAACGCTGGTTTATGTTTTAAGGACTCCTTCCTAATCCGGTCCGAGACAACGGCGCCAACGTTGCAGCAGAAGGATTGGGCCGATGTGCACACACACAACGGCGGGCTCACCTGAGGTGACCTTCTGACCGTCTGGTTTTTGTGGCTGCCGGCCGTCGATACAAGCGAGCCTACATCAATCTCGGTCAGGACGGTCGCAAGGTGAGGTGCTCTGGCGTCGAATAGGAGATCGGGCTAATTGCCGATGTTCGAATTCCGTGTAGCGAGTCGAGCAATTCTCACTGCACGAAGGGGTGGGCAGGGCAATGCAAAACAGCGATCCCAGGGGGCTATACGCCGTCATTGGCGTTTCACCGGTGGCTACAGCCGAAGAAATCAAGAATGCGTTCAGGCGGCGTGCCAAGGAAACGCATCCCGATACTTCGAGCAATCCATCGGCAACCCTCTTCCAACAGGTGAATGCGGCCTACAAGATTTTGTCCGATCCCGAGGCTCGGGCAGAATACGACAGCTCAGGCTACCAAGCATCGGCCGAAGAGGTCAGACACAAGCAGTTGGACCCGGTTTGCTGTTCCCGTTGCAAGCAGGCGACGGCGCAGCCCAGATACGTCGTCTTCCGACGCGTCTACAGTTTCATTCTGGCGACGATCAGGACGCCCGTTCAAGGCATATTCTGCGCCTCATGTGCGCGGAAAGAAGCTTTCAGATCATCTCTGATTACGATGTGCACCGGATGGTGGGGCGTCCCTTGGGGACCCATCTACACAATCGGTGTTATTCTCGGAAACGGGTTCGGCGGCGAATACTCCAAGGAAGCCGAGGAACGGCTGACATGGTATAATTGCCTTGCTTTCCTGTCTCGGGGCAACGTCGACCTCGCCTATTCCCTGGCGCAGATGTCACGGAAGGCATCCGATCCCGAGATCTCGTCGCGAGCCACGGAATTGTCAAGGGAACTGGAGAAAACTGGGGTTGACCCAAAACGGTCCCGTCTCAAGAATCCGTGGAATTTCGGGCTAGTCGAAAGGCTGAAGCACCTTGCTATGGTCGCGGCGGTCCCGCTGGTGGTCGCCGGCATTTTCATGCAAGATCAAATCGCATCTTGGTGGACCGGGAGGCCGGTCCCAAGGCCTTCGTACACGTCGACATATACGCCGCCTCCCAGAACGACCAAGGCCGTTCCTGCCAAAATAGTTCCGGTCACCAATGCCTGCTCTACCCGTCCCAGAAATGGCGACGCACTAGACGGCTACGGCAACGCCATATCATCGCAGGGCCATGTTCTCGAAATCAGGAATGGGTCAGGCGGTCCAGCCATCGTCAAGGTGCGAGATTCGTTTTCAAACCGAACGATCGCGTCTTTCTATATCAGCGATAACGCCGCTGCCGAGTATCCCGGTATCCCGGATGGCAGCTACCGTATCCAGTATGCGGTCGGTGACGAGTTGCGTTCTGATTGTAGATCATTTTTCAATACGGCAGCCGTGGGGCAGTTCCCGAATGTCGAGCGGCTGCAGACCGAGAGAACGTCGACTCAGATCATCACGCAGCATCTTACCTACACACTTTACGCGGTCGCCTCCGGAAACGTTCGTCCACAATCGCTTTCTATGGAGGCTTTTGATGCGCCATGAGGGTAGGTTGGGAATTTTATATGACTGAGGAATTTTTCCCATACGAAGTCGCAGAGCAACTGCAGGCATATGTTTACCGGCTAATTGATCCGCGCAATGGAGAAACGTTCTATGTCGGTAAAGGCCGGGGCGATCGGGTCTTCCGGCATGCATTAGACGCTAGCGCGGAAATCGAAAGCGAGACGGACATCATGTCATCGAAGCTGGATCGGATCCGCGAAATCCAGGCTTCGAATCTCGAAGTCGACTATGTAATTCACCGACACGGTATGGACGATAAAACGGCGTTCCAAGTCGAGGCTGCTCTAATCGATGCTTATCCCTCTTTGCACAACGCCGTCCGAGGGCATCACGCTTCAATTTTTGGCTTGGCCACGGTGAAGGAAATTCTCCAGCGCTACAATCTGCCACCGATGATACTGGATAGCGGGCACAGGCTGCTGGCGATCACGATCAACAAGCTGCGCGGCAGACGCGAAGAGAAAGTCATCTTTGACCTTGTTCGCTACTGCTGGCCACTCAGCCGGAAACGGGCTGAAACCGTTGATTACGTGCTGGCGCTGGATCGAGGCGTCGTTGTTGGCGTCTTCAAACCTTTGCGCTGGAGTCCGGCATATGCTGCCGAATTTTCAGATATCTCCGGTCTCGTCGACGAACCGCACCGCTTGGCATTTCAAGGAGAGCGCGCGGCACAAGAGATTTGGGACTTCTACGTGGGCCAGGATGGCAAAAGGGCTAGGCCGAACGATCTCCCACCCGCTCGGCAGGCATGTCGATATATCAACTGCTGACGGGCAAGCTTCAGAACGTGAAGCGCCATGAAAAATTGCTTCTTCCGATCGCTAATAGCCTTCTGATTGACCAGTCTTCGACGGATCGGAGGTGCAACGCCACTCGGTAGCGATGCACGCTATCGACGGGCTGGAGCATGTCGCGACGCCTTGGCTGATTTTGCAGATGCTGCATCCGAGCACTGAATTGTTGGTAACTCGGATTTTCCCGAATCTTGTCGGCAAGTGTGCCATCGGCGTGAGCCTGTGCCGCGAAAAGTATCAAGACCGTCACCGCCAGAGAAGCTCGCATACAGCCGACCACATCAAGGGTATCCAACAGAGAGTCTCGGTGGAACGTTTACGGCCAATGCATCACGGCTGTCCACGCCGTCCAGCGCCCATTTCACTGTCCGACAACCAGCGATTAGCGCCTAGTGGAAGGGACCTAACGGGCGCATTCTTCTTCACTTAGATCTGCTTGGAGGCTCCAAAGACATTAGCGGATTCTAATTTAATGAGCGTGGACAACTTCTCCTCGCCCCGTTGCTGTTAGCTTAGTCGCGATATAACTAAAGCAATCTCGGGGAATCATTTCGGCAATGACATATAGAAACAAGACCTACATCGCCTTCGATGGCGACAACGATATGCGCTACTATAGACTGATGACGGCTTGGTCAGCACACGAAGGGTTCAACTTCAACATATACAATGCGCACGATTTAAACACCGCAAGAGACTCCAGCCAAGAGGAGAGCATCAAGCGCCAACTCCGCGAGCGCTTTGCGAACTCCAAATTATTTATGGTCCTGATTGGCGAGAAAACGCGCCTCCTCACCAAATTCGTCAAGTGGGAGATCGAAACGGCGATTCGGCTCGATCTTCCGATTATTGGGATCAATTTAAATGGAAGCAGAACACAGGATGATCGCTGCCCTTCGTCCATGAGGGACACACTGGCTGTCTATGTTCCATTCAACGAAAAGATCATCACTTATGCGATGAACGATTGGCCGTCCAGTCATTTGGAGAACCGCAGAGCGGGGAAAACTGGATGGTTCTATTACTATGACCACGTCTACAAGTCATTCGGACTGTAAGACATGAAATACTTCTTGCGATCGATTCTCACTTTCTCGTTCTGGCGGCACGCGCTTCTTTCTGTGGACGCGCTGGCTAAGATATTTGCCGTTGTAGGCGTCTTATACGCGTTCATGGAGATGCTAGACTTCTTCGGAATCTACACCAAGGATCGTTACAGCGGTTATTCAATCATTCCGATGGTAGCGTTGGCAGTCGCTTATGTGGTCATCACCCGGCGACCGATTACTCGCTTTTCGTACAAGGTGCCCGGCAAGGACTATGTAGTCGAGGTCCGGATCGGCGACATATTTAGCGGTACGAATGACGTCATCATCAGCACCAACACCACCTTCGACACGAAAATGGCAAACGGTCTGATTGCCACCGATAGTCTCCAAGGCCAACTTGCGACCCGCTTCTTCCAGGCGAACACCGATGAGATAGATCGCCAGTTGAAGATCGATTTAGCGAAGGCGAGCGGTACGCCGCGCGCTGATGCTCCAGGCAAAAAGGTAGAGTATCCGATTGGAACGGTTGCGCGGGTCAAAGCACACGGACGCACCTTCTACTTCGTGGCAATGTCACGGCTAAATGCGCAGGGAACTGCCAGCGCATCCCTGCGAGAGGTGGAAGATGCGCTGTCATCGCTGTGGGCGTTCATCCTGACGCATGGCGAACTCAGGAATCTCTCCGTTCCACTGATGGGCACAGGGCGCGGGCGCACGGGCTATCCCCGAAAGAAGATGTCCGAACGGGTTGCCCAGTCGTTCGCGGACGGATCAAAGGATCGGCTATTTTCCAATAAACTCTCGATCGTCATTCGCCCGGAAGATGCGCAGAATTTTGGGGTCAACCTTTACCAAATCCGAGATTACCTCGTTCAGGGCTTGCACGGATAAGTTCCAACAGATCATCTTGGCCATCGATCGGGCTCCGCGACAAGGGGTCCTTATATACTCTCGGGTCGGGCAGATTTGCGCATTGACGCGGCGAAAGACAGGACCGCTCCAGTTGTCTTCGAGAACTGGCAGAGAGGCGGCCCTTTTGATGCTGCAACCGACAACCATTTGAAAGAGGCGCAATGGCTAGAGATATCCGCACCTGCTACATCTCGGCACCTGAAGGAGCTCAGATCCAGGTTATCAGACGAGAGCTTTCGCGGCGTCATATTGCTATCTCGTCGATAAGCATTGAGAGCACTGACCTTGCAACGCAAGTTCGGTCTGCAGTCTCGAACGTCGATCTGGTAATTGGTGTGCTGACAACTGCTCGGAAGTCGTCTTGGGTATTGTTTGAGCTGGGCATCGCGTGGGCAGAGAGAAAGCCAGTGCTGCTCATTGCCCCTCCGAAAATTGACTTTATCCCAAGTAGCCTCCAGCGGTTTGTTGTGCTCCGCGCCAATCCCCGCAACTCGGAAGCCATTGGGTTCGCGCTAGACCAGTTGCTCGCTGCATCACTTGAAGAGAAGCCGAGCCCTCCACCACGTCGCGACATGACTCAGCTTCAAGGCTCCGACGCTTACCTAGCGATCCAAGCCGTCGATGCGGCGCTTCATTCGATGAGCGGCCAGGTTTTCGAGGAATTGGTTGCAACGACTTTGCGAAAGGCGGGAGTGGAGCTTCTTTCTGAGTTTGCGACTGGCGCAAGCCGCCGGGCAGATCTAGCGATCTGGTCCGACGCGCTCCAGCCCATAATGGGCAATCCAATACTGGTAGAGACAAAGCTGAATTTGCGCTCGTCAACCGACCTTAAGTTGGCAGCCCATGCTCTCGCCGAACAAGTAGGAATGTCCGGCACACGTTGGGGGCTTCTGCTTTTTGGAAACGGGCCTTCTCAAGCTACCATCGCTAGCACAAAACTCCCATCAAACGTCATTGTCATAGACGTGAAGGCACTCTTTGGCAGCCTGCGGCACAGTTCATTTGCCGAAATCGTTAAGGACCTCCGCAATCAAAAGGTCCATGGGATAGCGCCCTGATGCCTCTCATCGATGCCGCTACGGTTCAGGGCTTTGTCGATGTTGCGCTCGACATAACTGCAACAACTACTCAGAGGGGACGAGCGCTCGAAGATCTAGCTGCCTACGTATTCGCCCTTATCCCAGGGATCTCTATTACGCATCGCAACGTTATGAACGTCTTTGCGACGGAGGAGGTTGATGTTGCCATTTTCAATGAGGGTGACCAGGCGGGTTTTCACTACCTTCCTACCATTATCCTCATCGAGTGTAAAAATTGGTCGAACCCAGTGTCGAGCATTGAGATCAGCTGGTTCCTCAATAAGTTGCGCAGCCGCGGGTTGGATTTCGGCGTTCTCATTGCTACCAATGGAATAACGGGGGACGCAAACGAGCTTACTGCTGCACATCAACTCGTCGCAGCTGCGCTGCTCGAACGTCGTCGCCTAGTCGTGATGACGATAGATGAAATCCGAGCACTCGCGAACACTGATGAACTATCGGTCCTTGTTAAGCGGAAACTTTGTGATCTAGCAGTTCGGGGCACAATTGCCTAACGCTAAAGAACGGCGAAGCGTCCTATCGTCTAGACGCGCCAGCCGTGAGGTAAAGCAAAAGGAAACGGCAATATCGCCAGAGTCACGCAGCCTCCCATACCTGATTGAGTATCCGGGCCGCCAGCGCAGCCTTGTCCTGGGGCAGGAAACGGCCGTAGTGTTTGGTCACCATGTCTGGCGTGTCCTGAATTGCATAACTTGCTTGCTCGTACGAGCCAGTCCGTTTGAGAATGTGGGTGGCCAGCACGTCACGGACGTTGTGAGGGCCGTGCGGCAAAAGGCCCGGAATTGCGCCACGGCCAGTGTAAGGATTGAAGATTCCGTAGCGCTGGATTGTCAGGCGCCACGCTTCATAGAAAGTGGTTTGGTCGTAGGCTGCGTCGCTGCTGGTCGCCTTCACCGTTTTTACAAAGAAGGTGCCCGGGTCGTCGGCTCCGGAGAGCAAGGCACCGCGATGACGGTCGACGTAGGCATCAATGTGTTTGTAGAGGTCGCCGAGATCAGGAAGGACCAATCGAAACGGCTTGCTGCCGAAGAAAGATGAATTGGCGTTCTTAAACGCAACGGATGGGATTAGGACCTCCCAACCATGATCCCGTTCACTCCAGCGTATTTCCCCCCGCTTCATGTCCGCAAGCTGACGTTCAGAGCGCGGCAAATGCCCACGCTTGCAAACCATCAACTGCCGTAGATTCTTCTGTCTGAGGCCGAGATGAAGCCCTAGGCGCAACATCAAGAACGACCGTATGGATTCGGCCGCCGCTCGACGATATAGCCGTTCATCGGGCATTAGCCTCAGAATCTCCTCGGTAATTTTGCGATACTCACCAACGGGGCTGTCAGCTTCCAGGACGGCCAAGATTGGTTCGAACGGGTCCCGATGAACACGAGCAACTCGTTGGATTTCCTTCGCACGGGACGTCGCGTGTTTGAAGTAAACGTCGCAAGCGTCATCCCAGTCCCCTAGAGCCCGATCGATGTCGTTTTGTGAGATCAAGCCAGGGACCGGCCGAACCCTCGCACCCAACTTCGGATGTTGCCGCAGCCAGCCCGTGTCCCTACGGGTCAGGGCCAGCGAAATGCGAAGCATATCCACCTCCCAGCTCGTATAGAAACCGCGCCGCCGCTCTCGCCATTGCACGTACCAGTCCCAGACCGACGGAAATACCAGCATGCCGAATGAAAGGTGCTGAGAAGGGATGCCATACCCACGCACCGGTCCCTTTGGATGGGCTGCAAGGGCGCCGAACATCAGTCCGAGGTGTTCGATCTTCTGGGATGTCGTCTCCTCTCCCCAGACCCCCTGACGCTGCAGGCCAAAGGCCGTTAGCGTAGCGGTCTTAAAACGGATGAGTTCTGCCATTTCAATGGCAAGCGTGGGCGGAGCGTCAATCACACCACAAAATAGATCCGGATCAGTGAACGACCCCTGACCCTGCTCGTCGTCCGCATCATTCGCTTCGGCTAAGTCAGTTCTGCCGTACGAAACGCCTGGGAACCGGATGGCGTAGCGCTGTTTCATCGCCGCCCGTTGGAAACGTCGATAGTCAGTTGAACCAGCAATGATCACACGCCGAACCCATTCTAGGATTTCTTCTTGTTCGGACGCTGGACGGGAATTGAAGTCGTCCGGGAGATGCCATGCAAGACGGCGACGTTCCGCCGGACCTACGTCGTCGAGAATATGCCCCGATGCCGACCGTGCTCGATGCGGAAGCTTGCCCTTGAAATACCCTTCTGGGAGCCGATACCGCCGCTCAATGCGGCTCAGCAACTCGATACTCGCCACGCTGCGCGGCACTTTGTCTCCCGATAGCCAATGTCGGATCGTGGAGCGATCGATGGTCTCATCGTCTTTTACGATCGCACGGTGCAAATGCCAGTAGCTGTCGCCATGACGCAGCATCTGCAGTTGCAGAGCTTCTTGGAACGTTTCGGGGTCAACCCATGCTGAGGACGTCGGCGCTGGAAACTCCTCGACGTCGCGGGGCCTGATACCAGGTTTCCGATGCTCGGACTGACGAGATAGATCGGTCTTTGCGGGCTGAACCGGTCTCGTCTTTTCCTTCGGGACTTGCGGCAAAGTCCGCGTAGCGATTTCGGCTATCGTCGTCGGGCGAACGGGCCGCAGAATTGGCGTTTTCTGGGGGAGATTGCGAATTGCACGAACAATAGCATCAAGGCCCGGCTCAATGACCTTTCTTGCCACGTCGAATTGTTCGATTGGGATCCCGCACTGATGGGCTATCGCCTGCCAGTCGTATCCTCGGCTTAAGGTCGGCGGACGGGTGCGGGAATTGAATAGACTTATCAAATACACTCGAACCCGTTCTGCCTCATGGGGAGGCAGTACGGGCGCAACGCGGATTTGGCAAAAGTCCGACAGTTTTCGGACCATCACCTTTGGATTCAACGTCTTAGGCATGTCGAGTCAGGAGGCAAGAAGGATGAGTAGGGCCAGCGGTCTATTAGACGATTCGCTGCTTTCGAAAATCCGTTTCTCAACTGCTGATAAGACCTCCACAAGCTGGGATGCCGAATGCGCCAGGGCGGCCTCTTGCCGGCAAGAGGTTGTCCAAAATCTCAGTGATGGGCTCCGGCGGTAATGATCCCTACTCGCCGTTTAATTAGCCACAATGTTAGGAGGTTGTGGCCGCCGGCTGCCGCCACTTCCAGCGCCCGTTTCGCCGTCTCCTGGCCCTTGATGTCGGCGAGGTCGGGCAGGTCGCGCGCCGAGGCGTGGATGCCGGCCTCGGGGCGCGACAGCACCTGCGTACCGCGGAAATGGTTGGCTATGGCAATCAGGCTGCGCGGCGCCAGAATGTCGAATTCCCGCCCCGCCCAAGCCGCTTCCGGGCCGCAGGCGAACGGGCAGATCAGGCCCTTGCCCTCGGCATTGGCGCCGATCGCCGCCGGCAGCGCACCGGCGACCGCCGTGATCGTCCCGTCAAGCGACAGTTCGCCGAGCACGACATAGCCGGCCAGCATGTCGCCCGGAATGGCGCCGAGGGCCGCCATCAGGCCGAGCGCGATCGGCAGATCGTAGTGGCTGCCTTCCTTCGGCAAGTCGGCCGGAGCCAGATTGATCGTTACTTTCTTTGACGGCATCGACAGGCCGGAAGCATGAAGGGCCGCCTGGACCCGCTCGCGGCTCTCGGCCACCGCCTTGTCCGGCAGGCCGACGATGTGCATGTTGACCTTGCCGGGTGCGATCATCACCTGCACGTCGACCGGCACGGCCTCGATGCCCTGGAAAGCGACCGTACGAACCCGCGCCACCATATTCTGCCCCCGATGCCGACTCGCCCCCAGCCCTTGTGAACAATCCACGAGCGACGTCAGCTCAAGACAACCACAGATTTCAGGCTTAGGCAAGAACAATACAAGAACAAAGGCAAACGGGTGCATACCGTCGGATGGGCTCACTTGTCGTCCGCCTCAACCTGTTGCCTTGTGTGAGGGTCTTCCGGTGTTCGCAACGTCCCGGATTGAGCGGCACAGGATGAGGGCGAACGCGCGGCAACCCGCGCCGGATCACGACGGCCTCACCGCCAGGAAGGTGTTCCATCCTCGCTGCTTCCTGCCGATGCGGAAACTGTGACTGAGAAGCTCCATGCCGGCGGCCTCGATGCGCGCGGCGAAGGCGTCCTTGCGCCAGTCGACCGTAAGATATCTGCCGCCCGTTTCGCCGTCGCCGTCGCGCATCGAGACGACAAAGGCACCGCCGGGCCGCAATGAACGCGCAATCTTCGCCAGGACCTGGTCGATCTGGTCGCGAGGCACATGGATCAGCACTGCCAGCGCCACAACCGCGTCGTAGGGACCGCCAAGCTCGTCGGTGATCACGTCGAGGAGTTCGCCGGTCTTGCCGCGCGCCGCCTGCAGGTCGAGAAAGCGCCGCGTGGCGTCGGTTCGGCGCACCTTGACGCCAAGGCCCTCCAGGAAATCCGCATCGCGGCCCGGTCCGGACCCGATCTCCAGGACTTGGCCGCCCGGCCCGGCGATCGCTGCGGCGCGCTCGAGCGCGGCCCGGTCGTTCGGATGCGGAATATGCCCGACAATCTCGTCGTAACGGACCGCGTAGTCCTCATACGACTCGATCGTCCGGCGGCTCTTCGCCAGGGCCTCTGCAGGTACCTTCATCGTTCCCTCCTGTCCCTGTCCGCCAAATCGCGCCTAGCGGATATTGCCATAAGGCGCGTGGCCGTCGAGCAGGCCGATATCGCGCTTGAAATGGTCGCACAGCGCGCGCTGGTCGAGCAGGCGGCGCGACCGCGATCTGAAGGGAGCGACGAAGAGGTCGAGGATCGGATGACGGACCGTGACGTGCTGAGCCGAGGTGTTCATTGCCATGTCCTTTCGGATTAGTTTGATGGTTTGAGTGTGCGCCGGTGCGCCCTTGGTTTCCAATCGAACGTCGCGTATCATGCATCAACAGGATTGATGCATGATGAGCTGGGACCTGCCGCCCTTGGGCGCCATCAGGGTGTTTGAAGCCGCATCGCGGCTGGGCAGCTTTACCAAGGCGGCCGAAGAACTCGGCATGACCCAGTCGGCGGCCAGCTATCAGATCAAGGTGCTGGAAGAACGCGCTGGAACGCCACTTTTCATAAGAAAAACAAGGCAGATTGCCTTGACCGAGGCCGGCGAGCAGCTGGCGCCGCACGCATCGGGCGCGTTCTCGGCGCTGGCCGACGCATGGGTTGCGACCAAGGGCGGCACCACCGGTGTGCTCTCCGTCACCACGGTCCAGACTTTCGCCTCGACCTGGCTCGCCGTGCGCCTTGGAGCATTCCAGCTGATGCATCCGGACCTTGCCGTGAAAATCGATACATCGTCCCGGCTGGCCAATTTTGGGCGCGACGGCATGGATATCGGCATTCGCACCGGCACCGGAAAATGGCCGGGCCTGGGAGCCCACTACCTGTTCAAGGCAGACTACACGCCGATGCTCAGCCCAAGGCTGATGCAGAGCGTGGGAGGCATCCGCCACCCGCAGGATCTCTACAAGCTGCCACTATGCTGTTCGAGCGATCCCTGGTGGAAGATCTGGTTCGAGGCAGCCGGTGCCCGCTTCGAGCCGGAACGCATCATAGCCGGTCCGGAGCTCGGCACACAGGCCTATGACGCGATGGCGGCGCTGACGGATCAGGGTGTCGCCATCCTCACCCGCAATCTCTACTCCTCATTGCTGACGACAGGACAGCTGATCCAGCCGTTCGAGGCGCTGGGGTCCGACGGCGACGGCTATTGGCTCGTGCATTCCGAAGGCCGCCGCAACATCCCGAAGATCCGGCTGTTCAGGGACTGGGTGCTGGCCGAGACCGCTGATGTCAGGGAGCGCGAACAGCGCGGGGCCTGAGAGGTCCTTGGTCAAATCAGGAACATCAGGGGAACCGGTAGCCGCGCAGGTTGCGCCCCGGTTGTGCCTGGCTGCAAAAGCGGAACATGGTTAACACAAAGTGGAAACGGTCATGTCCGCTTGCCTTCCACCGCGTCCCAGAACAGGCTGGCGATGTCGGCGCCGCCGAAGCGTTGCACTTCCCGCACGCCGGTCGGCGAGGTGACGTTGATCTCGGTCATGTAGTCGCCGATGACGTCGATGCCGACCAGGATGAAGCCGCGCTCTTTCAGCGACGGTCCGATGCGGGCGCAGATTTCGCGCTCACGTTCGGTCAGCTCGGTCTTCTCCGCGCGGCCGCCGACATGCATGTTGGAGCGGGAATCGTGCTCGGCCGGCACCCGGTTGATGGCGCCGACCGGCTCGCCGTCGATCAGGATGATGCGTTTGTCACCCTTGCGCACATCCTTCAGGTAGCGCTGCACGATATAGGGCTCGCGGAACAGCTGGCCGAACATTTCGAGCAGCGAGGCGAGGTTGCGGTCGGCTTCCAAGAGATGGAAGATGCCGGCGCCGCCATTGCCGTAGAGCGGCTTGACGATGATGTCGCCGAACTCCTTGCGGAAGGCGGCCACCTCGAGCGGATCCTTGGTGATCAGCGTGTCCGGCATCAGGTCGGGAAACTCGGTGACGAAGATCTTTTCCGGGCTGTTGCGCACCCAGGCCGGGTCGTTGACGACCAGCGTCTTCGGATGGATGCGCTCGAGGATGTGGGTCGTGGTGATGTAGTTCATGTCGAAGGGCGGGTCCTGGCGCAGCAGGATGACGTCCATCTCCGACAGGTCGGTGCGCACCTTTTCGCCCAGCGAGTAGTGGCTGCCCTTCTCATCGCGCACCTGCATCTCCTCGATGCGGGCAAACACCTTGCCGTCGCGCAGCGACAGCCGGTCCGGCGTGTAGTGGAACAATTGATGGCCGCGCCGCTGCGCTTCCAGCGACAGCGCGAACGAGGTGTCGCCGACGATCGACACGGTGGAGACATGGTCCATCTGGACGGCGATTTTCAGCTTCATGGTGGATCCCCAACGCAGTCAACGCATGCGATATAAGGGTCGCGGCGCCGTCTGCCAATCGGGCCACGCCGCTAACGGTCGAAGACCAGCCGCGAGTAACCCACGAAGGACAGCGTCATGGCCACCAGCGAAGCGATGGCAAGCGCGCCCAATGGTGGCGCCGCCGGCAGCACCAGCAGGATGGCCGAGTAGACGGCGTAGTTGACGATGCTGGTGGCGACGCCGACACCGCCATAGCGGGCGCCTTCCTGTGTCAATCCCCTGCTCGACGGCGAGAAGGTCAGATGCCGGTTGATCTGCCATGTGACGCAGAGCGCAAAGCCGATCGAGACCATGCGGCTGACGAACGGCCCGAGCGGCGTGACGGCGAGCAGCAGCCAGAGTGCCGCCGCGTCGGCGACGAAACCGATGCCGCCTGCGAAGACAAAGCGGACGACACGTTGCATCGTTCAGGCCGCGCGCGAGGCCTTGCCCCGTTCCGGCTTCTGAACCACGTCACCCGTGCGGCGCTCGACTCGGCCAGAAGGCATGGAGAGATAGAAGATCCGCTTCTGTTCGGCGCGCCCGCGCGAGACCGAATCGAGGATCAGTCCGGTCACCGCCGCCAGCATGGACAGAAGCAGCAGCCCGACCGACAGCACCCATGTCGGCATGCGCGGAACGAGACCGGTTTCGGCGAATTCGACCAGCACCGGCGCCATCAGGAACAGGCTCGAAGCCAGGAAGAACAGCGAAAAGGCGCCGAAGAAGCGCAGCGGCTGCGTCTCCTTCATCAGCATGGCGAACATCCACAGGATCCTGGCGCCGTCGCGGAAGGTCGACAGTTTCGACGACGAGCCTTCCGGCCGGCGTCCGTAGTCTAGCGCGATTTCGCTGACCGGCAATTTGAGCTGCGAGGCGTGCACCGACATTTCGGTCTCGATCTCGAAGCCGCCGGACACGGCGGGAAAGCTCTTGACGAAACGCCTGGTGAAGACGCGGTAGCCGGAGAAGATGTCGGTGAAATCGTCGCCGAACAGCCATTTGTAGAGGCTGTTGAAGACGCGGTTGCCAAAGGCATGGCCGGCGCGGCCGGCATCGTCGTTGACGCCGCGCCGGGTGCCCACCACCATGTCGCAACGTTCGGTCAAGAGCGTGTTGATCAGTTGCGGCGCGTCCTCGGGCGCGTAGGTGCCGTCGCCATCGGCCATCAGATAGATGTCGGCGTCAATGTCGGCGAACATGCGCCGCACCACATTGCCCTTGCCCTGGCGCGGCTCGCGAACCACGATGGCGCCGGCCGCGCGGGCGCGCAGGGCGGTCAGATCCTTCGAATTGTTGTCGTAGACATAGATGGTTGCCGCAGGCAGCGTCTCGCGGAACCGCCGTACCACCTCGGCGATGGTCAGCTCCTCATTGTAGCAAGGCAGGAGCACGGCGATGGTGGGTTCACGGCTGATGTCTTGCGGCATTTTCGTCTCCGAATGCCTTGTCGACCATGCGGCCGCGCTCCGGAAACCGGCCGCGTTCAGGCGGTTTTACTATTTATTGAAGCCGTTAAGGCTAGGTTTAAGACCGACTTCACGAGTGTCGATTGGCCTGGAAAGGCCCGGCATTCACGCCAAGGGCGATCGGGATGGGCACGGCAAGGGGAACTTCCACCTGGAAGTCCGATATCGCATTTGCGTTGTTTGCAGCCTTGCTGCTGCTGGCGCTCGAGGCCCAGCAGGGATTCCCGCAACTGGCCAATCCGGCGGGCGACAATGACAGCCTGCTGCAATTGGTCGAAGTCCGCGACCTGCTGACGGGCCAGGGCTGGTTCGACCTGCACCAGTACAGGATGGGTCTCGAAGGCGGCTTCGTCATGCACTGGTCGCGGCTGCTCGACGCGCCGCTGGCGCTGAGCATCCTTGCCGTTTCGGCCGTGACGGGCAGCACCGCCTTGGCCGAACAAATCGTGCAAATACTTTGGCCCGCCCTGCAGTTCTGGCTGGCGGTCTTCTTCACCATCCGCGCCGCGCGCGCTTTCGCCGGCCCGTCCGCTGTGCTGCCCGCCGCCGTCGTCGGCGGGGCGGCCTTGTATTACATCGGGATTTTTTCTCCCGGCGCGCTCGATCATCACAATGTCCAGTTGATGCTGACGCTGGCGAGCCTCGCCTTGCTGCTCGAGGCGCCAACGCATCGGCCGGCTGCCCTCGTCGCGGGCCTCTGCGCCACGCTGACCCTGGCCATCGGCATGGAAAGCGCGCCCTATGCCGGATCCCTCGGCGCCGTCGTCGCGCTGCTGTTTCTCGGCAATCGGGAGGGTGAAAGGCTGATCGCCAGGGATTTCGGCCTCGGCGTCGCCGGCGCCTCGCATCTCGTCTTTGCCGCAACCATCCCCGTCTCGTCCTGGGGCCAGGCCCAATGCGACACGTTCTCGGTCGTGCAGTTCGCCGTCACCGGGCTTGCCGGCGCCGGTTTGGCAATCATTGCATCATGGAAGGCCGCCAACGCGACGGCCGCCCGGCGCCTGATGTCGCTTGGCCTGCTTGCCGTCGCTCTCGCTCTCGTCGTGGTGCTCCTGTTTCCGCAATGCCTGGCAGCCCCCTACGCCCATCTCGACCCGCGCCTGCAGCAGATGTGGCTCGGCTATATCGAGGAGGCGCAGTCGATCGTTCAGCTTGTCGCCGACGATCCGGCCAGGGCGGTGGCGCGTTTTGCCACGCCATTGGTGGCGATCGTCCTGATGGCGCTCCGCTTCAGCCATGGCGGCTGGCGGCGGCAGGACAGCCTCGTCGCCGCACTGCTGGTGATGGCGCTTCTGGTCAGTGCCTGGGAAGTGCGCGGCTCGACCTTCTCCATCGTCTTCGCGGTGATCCCGCTTTCGGCCTGGATCGCCAAATGGCGGCAGCGGGCAGAAGCGAGCCCGTCCAGTGGTTCCGTGCTCAGGATGGCCGCGGCCTGGCTGATCTCGGTCAACGCCATCTGGTCGGGCGCCGCTCAAGCGGCATCGAGCGCTTTCGCAACCGCTGCTCCCGCCAGGGACGCCGGCATCGATGCGCCCTGCAACAGCAAGGCTTCGTTCGTCGTGCTTGGCGCAATGCCCCCCACCACGGTGCTTGCCATCTCCAATCTTGGCTCGCCGATCCTCGCCTTTACCGGTCATCGCGTGTTCGCCGGACCCTACCATCGCAACGTCGCCGGTAACCTGCTCGTGTTCGACGCCTTGCTGGGCTCGGCCACCGACGCGAAAGCCGTCGTCGAAAGCCACCATGTCGGCCTTGTCGCGCTCTGCCGCGGCAACCCGGAAAGCCGGCTGTTCGCGGCCAGGTCGCCGGACGGTTTTCTGGCCGGTCTGATGCGCGGCAGCGTGCCGGAATGGCTGGAGCCGGTGGCGGAGACCAGGGGCAGCCCCCTGGAACTCTACCGCGTCCGGCTCGGCGGCTGATCCAACCGGCAGCCGCTACTCCTTCCGATACAAGATCATGCCGCCGTGATGCAGCACGCCGTCGACGAACGTGCCATCGGCGGTGAATCCGGTATCGTCCCAATAGTCGATGTGATTGCCCCCGAACTTCGTAACGCCCCCGATATGCGCTTTCCCGGGTCCCACGCGCTTCGTCGGAGCGGCCGTTTGGAAGCAGCTTGTGACGGACATGGCCATCGGCCATGCCTGCATAGCGTTGCGCTGGTTGAGCCATGATTTTCTGGTCGGTGTTCTGGTGCCCATCCTGGAGACCTACTGCCCACGCTTTGCCGGCTGGCGCCGAAGCTGCGCGCCCTTGTCGATCACCTGCAGCGCTTCAGATAGCGTCATGGGATCGTTCGCGAGTCTCGAAAAATCGATTCAAGCGATACGTTTCCTAAAGGGTTTACTGCCAGTCTCGAAATAAATTCCGACGACAAAAGCAGGGACGAGCAGGGACACCGATGCAAACTCCGTTTGGCACCGGTCAGGCAAACAGGGAAAGCACGGATTTGGCGTTCACCGATCCGTTGACCGGGCTTGGCAATCATCGCCGCTTCTTCGACAAGGTCGACCGCCTGATCAGCGACCGCGCCGACGACCCCGCGCCCTTCACCGTCGGCATTCTCGACCTTGACGGCTTCAAGCCGATCAACGACCTGTTCGGCCACAAGGCCGGCGACGACATCCTGATCCAGGTCGCGATGCGGCTGCGCGCCTCGATGGACGGCCATTCGACGGTCTGCCGCATCGGCGCCGACGAATTCGCCTTCCTCTATCCCCTGGTATTCTCGGAAGAGGCGGCAGCGGAAAAATCCCGCATGCTGATCGAGATCCTGTCGGCGCCCTATGATGTCGGCGAACGCACCGCCAGGCTTTCCGCCTCTGTCGGCTGCTCGCTGTTCTATTCCGGCGACGAGACCACCGAAATCCTCATCAACAAGGCCGAAACGGCTCTTTACCATGCCAAGCGCTCCGGCCGTGGCCGCGTCGTCGTCTACACCCGCGAGATGGAAGAGGCCGCCAAGCGCGTCACCCGCATCGAGCAGGCGCTGCGCCGCGCCGTCTCCGCCGGCGAGGTGGAGCCGCATTTCCAGCCGATCGTCGACCTCACCACGCGCCGCACCATCGGCTTCGAGACGCTGGCGCGCTGGACCGACCGCGACCTCGGCGCGGTGCCGCCGACCGTCTTCATTCCGATCGCCGAGGAGCGCGGCATCATCGGCCCGCTGTCGCAGCTGGTGCTGCGCAAGGCGACGGAAGCCGCCAAGAGCTGGCCGAAGGACTTGTTCCTGTCCTTCAACCTGTCGCCCTCGCAGCTCGTCGACCAGAACACCGGCCTGCACATACTGGCGATCCTCGACCGCACTGGGTTCGATCCGCGCCGGCTGGAGATCGAGATCACCGAGACCGGCCTGATGAACGACCCTGCCTCGGCCGCGCAGATCGTCGAGGATCTGCGCCGTGTCGGCATCCGTGTCTCGCTCGACGATTTCGGCACCGGTCAGTCCTCGCTCGGCCGCTTGCGTGAGTTCCATTTCGACAAGCTCAAGATCGACCGCGCCTTCGTTTCCTCCATTCTCGACGACCGGCCGTCCGAACACATCATCCGCGCCATTCTCGCCATGTGCGAAGGGCTCGGCATGGACGTGGTTGCCGAAGGCATCGAAGAGGAAGCGCAGGCCGACCGGCTGGTCCAGTTCGGTTGCGCCGGCGGGCAGGGCTATCTCTTCGGCAAACCGGTCGATGCCGACGCCACATTGGGCTACCTCCGCGATTCCTTTCGTGGCGCCTTGCGCGCCAAGGCGATCTGAGCGGCTAAATTCGACGCTGCCCGCCATGTGGCGCCGCCGCCTGGCGGGTCTCGCGCGGGCGCCATTGCCTTTTTTGTCCGACATAAGCCCGAAATAGCGTCTTTTCGCCCTTGCCCGCCGGACGTGTCTGGCTAGGATGCGCGCCGGTTGACCCGGGAGACGAAAATCATGATGCCATCGGCGCGTTTTGCCGACCTCGAAGGCGCTTCGGTGCTGATCACCGGCGGCGGCTCCGGCATCGGCGCGGCGTTGACCGAAGGGTTCATGCGCCAGGGCGCCAAGGTCGCCTTCCTCGACATCGCCGACGCGCCGAGCACCGCGCTCGCCGGTCGCATCGAGAAGGAGCTCGGCCACCGACCGCTCTACCTCAAGACCGATCTGCGCGACGTCGAGGCGCTGCGCGCCTCTGCGGCAAGGGCCGCCGACGCGCATGGCGACGTCACCGTGCTGGTCAACAATGCCGCCTGGGACGAACGCCATGCCGTCGAGGACGTTACCGTCGAGTTCTGGGACAACAACCTCGCCATCAACCTGCGACCGCATTTCTTCACCGCGCAGGCCGTGGCACCAGGCATGAAGCGGGCCGGCGGCGGCTCGATCATCAATTTCACCTCGACTTCCTACCTGATCAACCATCCAGACATGCCGGCCTATACCGCCGCCAAGGCCGGCATACTCGGCCTCACCAAGGGGTTGGCCGGCAAGCTTGGTCCCGACCGCATCCGCGTCAACGCCGTCGCGCCCGGCTGGGTGATCACCGAGCGGCAGCAGGAACGCTGGGTGACGGAAGAGGCACTTGCCGCCCATGTCGCCAAGCAATGCATCAGGGATGTCATGCGGCCGGACGACATGGTCGGCACGGTGCTGTTCCTGGCCTCGGATGCCTCGTGCATGCTGACCGCGCAAATGCTGATCGTCGATGGAGGCTTCCTGTGAGCCCAGCGTTTGCCAGCAACGTTCCGGCAGTCGCCGCACTCGATTGGGGCACGACCCGGCTTCGGGCCTGGCTGATCGACGGCGGCGGCAAGGTGCTTGCCGAACGTCGCGGCGACGATGGCCTGATCACCGCGCGCGAAAAGGGCTTCGCCAACGTCCTGGAGGGCCATCTGGCAGCGATGGGCGCGCCGGAGGCATTGCCCGTCATCATCTGCGGCATGGCCGGTTCCCGCCAGGGCTGGCTGGAGGCGCCCTATGTCAGCGTGCCGTCGCCGCTCGGCGCCATTCTTGGCGGCGCCGCCCGGGTGCCAGATCAGAAACGCGACATCCGCATCGTTCCCGGCCTTGCCCAGCGCCTGGCCGACGCGCCCGACGTCATGCGCGGCGAGGAGACGCAGCTTGCCGGCGCTGGCCTGCCGGCCAGAGGCCGCGAACTGGTCTGCATGCCCGGCACCCATTCGAAATGGGTGCTGGTCGAGGACGGCGCCGTCGCCGGCTTCGGCACCTGGCCGACGGGCGAGCTGTTTTCCGTGTTTGCCGCGCACTCGATCCTGCGCCATTCGCTGGGCGAACATCCCAGCCCGGTTGCCCCCGACAATCCGTTCTTCCGCCGCTGGTGCGAAACAGCACTGGGCGAGGGTGGTGATGTCACCTCGCGGCTGTTTGCCATCCGCGCTGCCGGCCTGCTCCAGGATCTCAAGGCCGATGATGCGGCCGCCTGCCTGTCCGGCCTGCTGATCGGCGGCGAGATCGCCTCTGCCCGGCGCCGCCATGGCGCCTGCGCGATATCGGTCGTGCTGGTTGCCTCGGGGGCTCTGGCGGTGCTTTACCAGACTGCGCTCGGCCTTGCCGGGCTCGGTGTGCGGACAGTCGATGCGGACGAGGCTGTACGCGCCGGCCTGATCGAGGCCGCGCGGGAGAATGGCATGATTGCCGGAAGTGGAGCCGCCATATGAGCCAGACCGCACCCTTTCCAAAACTCAAGCGCGGCCTGGTCGCTATCCTGCGCGGCCTCAAGCCGGCCGAAGCGATAGCCATGGGCCAGGCGCTGTTCGACGCCGGCATCGAGGCCATAGAGGTGCCGCTGAACTCGCCCGAGCCGTTCTCGTCGATCGCCAGGATTGTCGAAGTGCTGCCGAAAACCGCCCTGGTCGGCGCCGGCACGGTGCTTACGGGGGCCGACGTCGACAATCTTCACCAGGCCGGCGGCCGGCTGCTGGTCAGCCCCAACATCGATGCCGAGGTCATGAGCCGTGCCAGGACATACGGCATGGTCACCATGCCCGGCGTGTTTACCCCCACGGAAGCCTTCCAGGCGATCCGGCTCGGCGCCTCGGCGCTGAAATTCTTTCCCGCCAGCGTGCTCGGCGCATCGGGCATTTCCGCGATCCGGGCCGTGCTGCCGGCGCAGACGCTGGTCGGCGCGGTCGGCGGCGTTTCGGACAAGGACTTTGCCGGTTACAAGGCGGTTGGTGTGACGGTCTTCGGGCTTGGCTCCAGCCTGTTCAAGCCAGGCATGAGCGTCGATGACGTGGCGGCGCGCGCTCACGCCGCCGTCGCTGCCTGGGACGCAGCATTCGGAGACGCATGATGAACAAGGTTTCGGTTTTTTCCGATCATGTCTGCGAGCTCGGCGAAGGGCCAAGCTACGATCCCGCCACCGACGCGCTGTTCTGGTTCGATATCGTCAACGGCCAGCTCCTGGAAAAGCCCGTGGCCGGTGGTGCGCTGAAGATCCATGAGCTTGGCCGGATGGCGAGCGCCATCGCCATCATCGATGACAAGCGCCAGCTGATCGCCACCGAGACCGGCCTCTTCGTCCGCGACGTCGCGACCGGCCAGATGACGCTGCATACGCCTGTCGAGGCGGACAACCCCCTTACCCGGTCCAACGATTCCCGTGTCCATCCCTGCGGCGCCTTGTGGATGGGGACGATGGGCAAGAGCGAGGCAAAGGGCGCCGGTGCGATCTACTGGTTCTTCAGGGGTGAACTGCGCAAGCTGTTCTCCGGCATCACCGTGTCGAACTCGATTTGTTTCTCCGGGGATGGCGCGCTCGCCTATTACACCGACACCTCGACCGGCCTGCTGATGCGCGTCGCCTGCGATCCGGCGAGCGGCCTGCCCTCTGGAGAGCCAAAAGTGTTCGTCGACCATCGCTCGTCCAAGGGCTATGTCGACGGATCGGTCGTCGACCGCGACGGCGTGCTGTGGAACGCCGTCTGGAGCGGCAAGGCGGTCAAGGCCTATTCGCCCGACGGAACATTGCTGCGCGAAGTTGCGATGCCGGTGACGCAGCCCTCGTGCCCGGCCTTTGTCGGCAGGAACGCCGACCGGCTGGCGGTGACGTCGGCCTGGAAAGGCAAGGACGACAAGCAGCGCCAGCTCGATCCGCAGGCCGGCATGACGTTCGTCCTCGATATTCCCGTCAACGGCCGCTTCGAACCGCGCGTGCTGATCGCCTGAACAGGCCGGGCGATCGGCTCCGCGCCTATCTATCGTGGTGCTGTCACGCAGGCGTCCGGCTTGAGTCGGTTTCGCGAAAGCCGTTTGCGTCGGCCGTGCGATGCTGGGTGATCGCACCGCCGGGAATGTTCGTCTCATGTCGAGTCACAAGCCAAAGCTGATCCTCGTCCACGAGCCGGAGAAGGCCTGCTTCGACCGCCTGGTCGCCGACGGTCACGCACCGCAGCGCGCGGCCGAGATATCGTCCTACCTGGCGCAATCGACCGACCTCGCCCCCGAATTCGATGCGCTGGCCGCCGCCTGTGACAGGCGTGGCCTCACCTTCGCGGCGGTGGAGCTGGACCATGCCGCGAGCGCGCTTCCCGAAGCCAATCCTTCCACGACGCTGGTCTGGACGCTGACCGACGGCATCGCCTATTTCCGTGGCGGCGCCGCACCCGCCCTGGCGAGGCTCAACGGAATGAGGACGATAGGTGCGGACGATGCGCTGTTCGCACTCTGCCAGGACAAGTTCCGTTCCGGCGCCGTGCTTGGCGCGCTCGGCCTGCCAGTGCCGCCGGCGGGTTTTGCGCGCAATGGCGAATGGCTGGTCGAGCCGCCGGCCTCATCCGCCGGCTGGTTCGTCAAGCCCAACAGGCTCGGCGCCAAGGTCGGCATCTGGCCGGATTCGCGCGTAACCGATCTCGGTCACGCGCTGGAGCTTAGCCGGCGTGTTTTCACGGCCTATCGCGATGATGTCGTCGTCCAGCCCTATGTCGCCGGCCGCAATGTGCGCGCCAGCTTCCTCGGGCTGACGCCGCAAACCGGTGCCGAGGCGCTTGGCATCGCCTTTGTCGAGTCAGGCGCGGATTTCCAGACGATGGCCGACAGCCTGGCGCTTTATGGCGACACCGGCGAGGCCGCGAAGGCCGCCGGGCATTATGCCGAACCCGAACTCGCTCCGGTCGCAAACAGTCAGCCGGTGGCCGATGCCAGAATCCGCACGATTGCCAAACGGTTGAGGGACGGGCTCGGCCTGCGCGACGTGTTTTCCGTCGACCTGCGCGTCGAGGCAGACGATACGGTTCATCTCATCGAGTTCGAGGTCTGCCCCGGCCTGCCGTGCTTCGATTTCCGCGCTTATTGCCGCCAGCAATGGGGGCTGGAACTCGTCGACGCGATGGCAGAAACCGCAGCGAACAGGCTCTTTCGCTAGACCCCTTCCACCAGTACGATCTCGCCGTCGGCCACCTTCTGGCGGATCGCCACTGCCCGTTGATATTCCGGCGAATGGTAGCAGTCACGCGCCGCAGCGAGCGATTCGAACTCGATGAGCACATTGCGCGCGCGCCCTGGGCCCTCGGCTTTCTCATGCTCGCCGCCACGGGCCAGGAATTTCGCGCCGAAGCGCTCGAAAGCCGGCTTCGCCGCCGCGACGTAATCCTTGTAGCCTTCCGCGTCACGCACATCGACGCGGGCAATCCAGTATCCCTTGGGCATTCTTCTTCTCCCTATTCCTTACGCCGAGCGCATTTCGTCGAGGATGGCTTCAGCCGCCGCGCGTCTGTCCGCCGCAGCGACGATCGGGCGCCCGACGACCAGGTGGCTGGAGCCGCTGCGAATGGCTTGCGCAGGTGTCATCACGCGCTTCTGGTCGCCATGATCGCTGCCCACGGGGCGTATGCCGGGTGTCACCACCGCCATGTCGGGGCCGACGAGGCGGCGCACCGCTTCGGCCTCCGCGGCCGAGCAGACGATGCCGCCCATGCCGGCATGCAGCGCCTGTTCCGAGCGCCTCAGCACCAGCGTGTGCGGGTCATATTCATAGCCGGCATCGATCATGTCCTGCTCATCCATCGAGGTCAGGACGCTGACGGCAAGCAGGCAAAGCTCGCTGCCGCGCGCTGCCTCCACCGCCGCCTGCATCGCCTTGGGATAAGCATGTATGGTCAGCATGGTCATGCCCATCTTGACGATGTTCTCGACGCCTTTGGCCACCGTGTGGTCGATGTCGAGCAGCTTCATGTCGAGGAAGATTTTCGTTCCGCCGCTGGCCAGCTCCCTGGCGAAGTCGAGCCCGCCGGCAAAGGCCAGCTGATAGCCGATCTTGTAGAAGGAGACGACACCGTCGAGCTCGCGCACCGCCTGCTCGGCCTCCGTCACGGTCGGCACGTCGAGGCCGACGATCAATCTTTCCTGCATGGATTTGGCCTGCATGGGGTGAGCCTGCATGGTAGCGGCAGTCACGCCTCGACCCTGGTCGACAGCATGCGTGAGGTTTCGATCAGCGTGCGGCATAGGTGCTCCATCGATTTGTGCAGTCTTTCGTCACGGAAATGGCCGTCCCCGTCGAAGGCGTCGCCACCCTCCGGCACCGAGCATTCCGGCGTCACCACCTCCATCTGGCAGCGCACCAGCACGGCGCGCAGATGATTGATGCAGCGGATGCCGGCAAAATGGCCTTTGGAGGACGAGCAGAGGCCGGCGACCTTGCCGGCAAGCGGCCTGACCGACCGGCCGCCATCCCGTCGCACCCGGCTCACCCAGTCGATCGTGTTCTTGAGCAACGGCGGGATGGAGCCGTTATATTCAGGCGTCGCGATCAGCAGCCCGTCATGGACGGCGATCAATCGCGCCAGCTTCTGGGCGTTTTCAGGGATGCCATTTTCCTTTTCCAGGTCCTCGTCGAGGATCGGCAAGGGATAATCGGCGAGCGAAATGCGGGTCACCTCGGCGCCTTGCACCGAAAGTTCCTTCTGCGCCACGTCGGCGGTCCTGCCGCTATAGGCGCCGCTGCGCACCGAGCCGGCGAAGACGAGGATTTTCGGGATCACTGCCATTGGCCACCCTTGTTCCCGGACACGTACAGCCAAGGTTCGATCAAATCAACGCATCAAACGGAAACCGCAACTCCAAACTTCGTCATCCTAGGGCGAAGCAGGAGCGAAGCTCCGTCGCGGAGACCCTGGGATCCATGCCGCGACATTTGCCGAAGGACGCAACGGAGCAGAACTCCACACCGCAGCAGCGTTCGGAAGTCGCGGCATGGATCCTCGGGTCTGCGCTGCGTCGCTTCGCTCCTTGCTCCGCCCGTGGATGACGAAGCAGTGGGCGGGTCCATAACGACCAAGGCAGCTTCTGTTTGTGCTAACCGGGCGCTCGCGAGCGCCCCGCGACGCGAACCTAATGGGCTTCGCGCCTATAGATCCAGAGCTGCGTCGGCGGGATATTGCGGAAGATGAAATCGAAATGCTTGACCGTGTAGTCGCCGCGGCCGGCCGGGATCGGCGACATCGGACCATAGGTCAGCTGCACGATCGGCCGTCCGGCCGGGATGCGGTCGAGCAGGCTTTCGATATAGGCGATGCGCTGGGCGACCGGGAAGTTGAGCAGCGGCACTCCGGAAACGACGCTATCGAAGATCATCCCGCTTCTCTCGCCAAGCGTGGCGTTGAGGTTGAAGGCATCGCCCTCGATGACGTTGACGCCGGGATAGAGCTGGCGCAGATGGCGCACGAAATCGGTGGAATATTCGACCGCGTAGAGGTTTTCAGGTCGCACGCCCTGGGCGAGGATGGCGCGGGTGATGACCCCGGTGCCGGGACCGACCTCGAGCACCGGCAGGCCGGACTTCGGGTTGACGATCGAAGCCATCTTGCGGGCGGTGATCGAGCTGGTCGGAACAATGGAGCCGACCGTCTTCGGCTTGTCGATCCAGCCCTTGAAGAATTTGAGTTCGTCGTCGAACTTCTCGGCAAACGCCTTCCGCAGTCCGTGACCACGTGCCATGCAAGCTCTCCTCAGCGCTCCCCTTGGAAGCTACTTAACACCTGGGTGACGCAAGGCAAGGCGCTGCCCTGCCTGTGTCGTGGATAAGATAGCTCTGGTCGCGTCTCAACGCTCGCCGAAAGATTCGAAAAAGTCCTTCATGCGGGCGAAAAAGCCGCTCGATTGGGGCGAATTGTCCTGCGAGGACAGTTGTTCGAACTCCTCCAGCAATTCGCGCTGGCGGCGCGACAGGTTCTGCGGCGTCTCGACCGCGGTCTGGATGTAGAGGTCGCCGACATTGGGCTGGCGCAACACCGGCATGCCCTTGCCCTTGAGGCGGAACTGGCGTCCGTTCTGCGTGCCTTCGGTCACCTTCACCTTGGTCTGTGTGCCGTCGAGCGTCGTCACCTCGAACGAGCCGCCAAGGGCCGCCGTCGTCATCGAGATCGGCACCTTGCAATAGAGATCGGCGCCGTCACGCTGGAAGAATTCGTGTGGCTTGACGGCCAGGAAGATATAGAGGTCGCCCGACGGCCCGCCGCGCAGCCCGGCCTCGCCCTCATTGGCAAGGCGGATGCGGGTGCCGTCCTCGATGCCGGCCGGGATGTTGACCGACAGCGAGCGTTCCTCGGTGACGCGGCCTTGGCCGGCGCATTTCGGGCACGGATCCTTGATCGTCTGGCCGCGCCCCTGGCATTGCGGGCAGGTCCGCTCGATCGAGAAAAACCCTTGCGTGGCGCGCACCTTGCCGTGGCCGTTGCACATCGAGCAGGTGACCGGCTGGGTGCCGGGCTTCGCGCCGCTGCCCGAGCATTCCGTGCAGGATATCGAAGCCGGCACGCGGATCTGCGCGGTCTTGCCCGCGAAGGCTTCCTCCAGCGAGATTTCCATGTTGTAGCGCAGGTCGGCGCCGCGCTCGCGGCCACCGGAAGAGCGGCGCTGGCGGCCGCCCATCATGTCGCCGAAAATATCCTCGAAGATATCGGCAAAGCCGCCCGCACCAAAGCCCTGCGCGCCATTCATGCCGCCCTGCTCGAAGGCGGCGTGGCCGAAACGGTCATAGGCCGCGCGCTTCTGCGGGTCCTTCAGCGTCTCGTAGGCTTCATTGATTTCCTTGAACTTGTGCTCGCAGGAATGATCGCCGGGATTACGGTCGGGATGGAACTGCATGGCGAGCTTGCGAAAAGCGCTCTTGAGCTCCTTGTCGTCGGCGCCCTTTTGCACGCCCAGCGTTTCGTAGAAATCAGCTTTCATTTTTTCCCGCAGTTCCGGATCAACGTCTTGATGCATGGTGTGCGTCGTTTGCCGGCACGTTGTTCGATTTAGGAGCGGTGCTGCCCGTATGCTAGGGCCGGCGCGAACTTGTCCGTGGTTTTCAGTGATTTTTTCGGCAGCGCGCGCATTTTTTCAGCGAGGGTTGCAAAAAAGCCCGGCCTTGCGCCGGGCTTTTCGCATTATCTTGCCGTCAGACCGTTCAGGCCGACTTCTTCTTGTCGTCGTCCTCGTCGATTTCCTCGAAATCGGCGTCGACCACATCGGAGTCCTTGGCGGCATCCGCCTTGGCATCGGCTTCCGCCGCTTCCTTCTGCGAGGCCTCGTACATGGCCTGGCCAAGCTTCATGGAGGCTTCGGCAAGCACCTGGCTCTTGGCTTCGATGTCGGCCGGATCGTCGCCCTCGGCAGCGGTCTTCAGCGCCGCGATCGCATCGGATATAGCGGTGCGCTCGGCCTCGGAGACCTTGTCGCCATATTCCTTCAGCGACTTCTCCGACGAATGCACCAGGGCTTCGGCCTGGTTGCGGGCCTCGACCACGGCGCGACGCTTCTTGTCGGTGTCGGCGTTGGCCTCGGCGTCCTTGACCATCTTCTCGATGTCGGCGTCCGAAAGACCACCCGACGCCTGGATGCGGATCTGGTGCTCCTTGCCGGTGCCCTTGTCCTTGGCCGAGACATTGACAATGCCGTTGGCGTCGATGTCGAAGGTGACTTCGATCTGCGGCACGCCACGCGGCGCCGGCGGGATGCCGACCAGGTCGAACTGGCCGAGCGCCTTGTTGTCGGCGGCCATTTCACGCTCGCCCTGGAAGACGCGGATGGTCACGGCCGACTGCGAATCCTCGGCCGTCGAGAACACCTGGCTCTTCTTGGTCGGGATCGTCGTGTTGCGTTCGATCAGCCGGGTGAACACGCCGCCCAGCGTCTCGATACCGAGCGACAGCGGGGTCACGTCGAGCAGCAGCACGTCCTTGACGTCGCCCTGCAGCACGCCGGCCTGGATGGCGGCGCCGAGTGCGACGACCTCATCCGGGTTGACGCCCTTGTGCGGCTCCTTGCCGAAGAACTGCTTCACGATCTCCTGGATCTTGGGCATGCGGGTCATGCCGCCGACCAGGACCACTTCGTCGATCTCAGCGGCCTTCAGGCCGGCGTCCTTGAGCGCCGCCTTGCACGGCTCGATGGTGCGCTGGACGAGATCCTCGACCAGGCTTTCGAACTTGGCGCGCGTCAGCTTCAGCGTCAGGTGCTTCGGTCCGGTCGCGTCGGCCGTGATGAAGGGCAGGTTGATTTCGGTCTGCGTCGTCGACGACAGCTCGATCTTGGCCTTCTCGGCCGCCTCCTTGAGGCGCTGCAGGGCGAGCTTGTCGTTCTTCAGGTCTATGCCCTGTTCCTTCTTGAATTCGGCCGCCAGATACTCGACCAGGCGCATGTCGAAATCCTCGCCGCCGAGGAAGGTGTCGCCATTGGTCGACTTCACCTCGAACACGCCGTCGCCGATCTCGAGCACCGAAATGTCGAACGTGCCGCCGCCAAGGTCATAGACGGCAATGGTCTTGCCTTCCTTCTTGTCGAGGCCATAGGCAAGCGCTGCCGCGGTCGGCTCGTTGATGATGCGCAGCACTTCGAGGCCGGCGATCTTGCCGGCGTCCTTGGTCGCCTGACGCTGGGCGTCGTTGAAATAGGCCGGAACGGTGATGACCGCCTTCTCGACCTTCTCGCCGAGATAGGCCTCCGCCGTTTCCTTCATCTTCTGCAGGATCATGGCCGAGATCTGCGAGGGCGACTGCTTCTTGCCGCCGGCCTCGACCCAGGCATCGCCATTGTCGCCCTTGACGATCTTGTAGGGGACGAGCTTCTTGTCCTTCTCCGTCACCGGATCGTCATAGCGGCGGCCGATCAGGCGCTTGACCGCGAAGATGGTGTTTTCAGGATTGGTGACCGCCTGGCGCTTGGCCGGCTGGCCGACGAGACGTTCGCCGTCGCCCGAGATGGCGACAATGGAAGGCGTCGTGCGCGCGCCTTCCGCATTCTCGATTACCTTCGGCTCCTTGCCATCCATGATGGCGATACAGGAGTTGGTGGTGCCGAGATCGATACCGATTACTTTTGCCATTTTTCTAGTCTCTCCGCTAAGCAGGCTCTCAGGACCCGGTAAGGCGTTCCGACGAAAGCCCCTGTTCACAAGAAATCCCGTCCGGCTACCGGTTCTCCGGCGCCGCACGGCTTGGCGCGTATATAAGAACAGGCGGCATCGCGCGCAAGCATTCTGCGCAAGGCTTCCATGAACCTTTCCACCTCCCCCCGCGACTGATGTCCAGGTGCCGCATGGTGCGGCCCCGGAAAGGAAGCCCCCATGACCAGCAACCCAGAGACTCCATGGTCTCCGGGACCAACAGGAGCTCGGCGCGACCACCGCCTTCGGGACGGGGCCGATGCGCTGGGCTTTCCGCTGATTCCGTTGACCCTGCGCAGGAGCAGGCGTATCGTGACTACGAGGAAAGCAGACAATTCGATCAGGGAAGAACGTGCCGGACCACCGCGCCTTGCCCTGATTTGCGCGGCGATGCCGGGTGTTTCTCCCGTGGCTAACGGGGGTAGCTTCATGTCTCGCGTCCAAGGCACGTTTGTGTCTTCTCTCCATTTTGATCTCCATTTTGCCGGCGGCTTGCGACGAGCCGCGCATGCAGGCAGCGGCTTGCTGGTGCTGGCACTTGCCGCCAGCCTGTGGCTTGGAGGCGCCGCCCAGGCGCAGGAAACCCAGATCATTTATCCCGGCTCGATGGCGGTCACCGGCTTTCCCGGCACCATCATCCCGAATTTCGATGAGGGCCTGCCGCCCGGCGTCGATCCGGTCGACGAGACCTTCATCGACACTTCGCGCGCCAGCTTGCGCGTGTTCGATGTTTCGCATCTGGGGGGCCCGGCCTCCGGCCAGCTCGTCTTCACGCCGCCGCCTTTCGAGGTGACATCAGGCCAGATCGGCGAGGTGTTCGGCCTCGCCTACGATGACGGCGTGCGCGGCGGTGTGCCATCGGGCATTCCCAACCTCTATGCCGCCGCCACCTCGCTGCATGGCGTCGAAATCGTCACCCCGGACGCCGACAAGGACGGCAGGCCGGAGCGGCAGCGCCGCGGCACGGCGGGCGCCACTTTCATGGAGGGCCAGTTCGGCACCGAAAACGGCGGCGGACCAGGCACCATCTGGAAGATCGACGGCATCACCGGCCAGGTCGCCAAATTCGCCGACATCGACACCAACAGCGGTCCCGGCATCGGCAACCTCGCCTTCGATCCCGTCCATCGCCAGTTCTTCGCCTCCGACCTCGACACCGGCCTGATCCATCGCATCGACGCCGACGGCGGACCGATCGACACCTTCGACCATGGCGTCGCAGGGCGACCGGCGCATGGGCTGGCTCCCGTCGCCGACGATGGCGCGGTGATGGACATACAAGGCGCCGCCTTCGACACCGAAGACGCCGAGACCTGGGGCTACACCCAGGACGAGCGCCGCGTCTGGGCCGTCTCCTATCACGGCGGCCGGCTCTACTATTCGGTCGGCGAAAAGTCCGAAATCTGGTCGGTGGGCATTGCCCGCGACGGCACCTTCGCCGGCGATCCGCGTTGGGAACTGACGGTCAAGGCCGACAAGGACTACGCCGTCACCGACATCGCCTTCGACAACAGCGGCTTCATGTACCTTGCGCAACGCGGCCCGACCGAAAACCGCTACGACTACAGCCGCTTCGCCGATTCCGGCAAGGGCGAGGTCATCCGCTATTTCAGAGAAAACCCGGACGATCCCACGACGGAATCGCTCTGGGTGGAAGCGCCGCAGGAATATGCGGTCGGCTTCCCGCAAGGCAACAGGCAGTCGGCCGGCGGCCTCGACCTGCAATATGGCTACGACGCCGATGGCAATCTCGACACCTCGGTCTGCACCCAGACCTTGGTCAACACCGGCGACAAATTGCGCGACAACCCCGAGCTTGCCGAAAAGCTCGCTGCCGGCGGGCCGCTTGCCGTCCATGGCGTGCAGATCACGCCCAAGGACCTCGTCAAGCCGGCCAACGTGCCGCCCTTCGGCTCCTGGTTCGTCGATTTCGACGGCTATTTCGAGGATCCTGAAGTGGAAGGCCATGTCGGCGACGTCGCCGTCTGGCGCCCCTGCGAGGGCCGTGCCGGCTATTATGAGGAAATACCGGGCGGCTATGAGCCCCCCTTCTACCCGCCGGACTTCCCACCGCCCGGCAATCTGCCTCCGTGTCTCGATGTTGAGGACGTGCGGTATTTCTGCACGCCGCATGGCCTCGAGGCCGATCTCTATCTCCATGACCATGCCGGCTTCGGCGGCGATTCGATCAAGGCCCAGTCCAGGACGCCAGGCGTCGGGGTGACCTCACCCATGTCGCATGCGCCAGGCAAGCCGTACACGATCGACATCACCGGCCACTATCCGGGCGACAGAGTGGATGTTGGACTTTGCTTCTACAGGAAGTCCGACAAGGACAAGGGTGGCTACTACCCTTGCTGCAAGATGACCTTGCCGCTCCGGACCCCAGCCGTCAGCTGCGAACGTTGAGGAGGCGAAGATGAACAGTCTTGCCCGATCCCCGCTCGCGACCCAAACGCAAAAAACCGTCATGGAGACGATCATGAAACCCCTGTCATATGCCAGGCGCGGTGCGCGCTGGCTGATGGCGGCCGGTATCGCGGTCGCCCTTGCGCCCGCACTGCCGGCATCCGCCGCCCAGACCGTCCAGGCTGTCACCAGCCCAGATGTGCAGCCGTTGCAGCTCGACAATCCGCGCATCATCAATCCGGAGCCCGGACGTGTCGTGCCGTTCTTCACCAAGACCGGCGGCCAGCGCAGCTGCGACTATGTCTTCTACACCTTGACCTTCGGCCTGCGCGGCAATCCGCAGGGCTTTGCCGATCCGGGCCTCGAGGCGGCGCTGAAGAAAGCCCAGCTCGAGTTCAAGGATCAGCTTCCGCACGGTCTTTCCATCGTCAACGTGACGGTCTCCGGCGACGGCACCGATGCATCGGGTGGGCCTTTGCCTGCCGCCGCCATCAGCAATTCGGCCGGACCCAACGATACGGCAACGGTTTCCGATTTCCGGATGTCCGCCAGCGATCTGGATGGCTCAGGGGCACTGAACGAACGCGTCATCACCTTCCGCATCACGGCCAAGATCGACCAGGCCGCGTTTCCAGCGCCGCTCAATGTCGACAATCAGGGCCTGATCAAGGTCACCGGCGGCATCGGCACGGGAACCATCATCCCCTCGCAGGATCCGGGCAAGCCGGACGATGGCAACATCGCGACCGGCGAAAAGACCTCGATCCGGATCGACCTCACCAAATGCGACAAGCAACCTCCGCCCCCAACCGACCATGAGTGCTTCAAGGTCGAGCGCGGCACGGTCGACTGCGTGCCCGGCGGTGGTGCCTTCATCTATCACATGCCTGTCGGCCCGGAGATGGGCGGCAAGTGGGTGCAGGTGTCGACGACCTCATCAGGCATCACCATCATCCCCGACACCCAGAAGGTGCCGGCGGGCGGCGGGGTGCTCGACTGGAAGATCGTCGGCGCGTCACCCGGCGACGTCATCCACCTCATCGTGACCGGCATCGAGACCTATGCCGGACCGAAGGAGGGTTGGGGCCTGTGCTGCACGCAAACCATCGACATCGTCATCCCGCGTGACCAGAGGTGCCCGCCCAGGGACAAGGAGCCGGATCTCAAGGTTGAAAAGCATGCCGACGTCACACGCTGCACCATGGCCGGCGGCTGCGACTTCACCATCCGGGTCACCAATGTCGGCACGGGGCCGTATAACGGCAAGATCGTGCTCGACGAGGTGACGCTGCCGGCCGGCTCGACGCTGAGTTCAGGGCCCAATCCGCCCTGGGCCTGCGCGCCGGGAACCACCCCGATGACGTGCACCTACCCGGTGACCACGCTCAATCCGGGGGCCTTTGTCGACCTCAAGCTCGGCTTCAGGCCGGCCGGAGGCTGGCAAGGCAGCGTGCTGCGCAACTGCGCCACCTATAATTACGGCGCCAGCGGCAAGCCGCTGTTCGGCAGCCAGGCCAATGACCGGGGCTGCGCGTCGATCCCGATCTGCCGCCGCGGCGACCGCAACCCGGATTGCCAGCCGCCGGTCGAAAAGAAGGTCGACCTGATCCTCAAGAAGCGTGCCCGCACCGAAGTCTGCACCGCCGATGGCGTCTGCACCTTCATCATCGACATCATCAACAACGGCACATCGACCTATAACGGACCGCTGACGGTGATCGACAACTACCCAAGCGGCGCGCCGACATCCTCGACCTTCGGGCCGAGCCCGCCCTGGACCTGCGGCCCGAACGGCCCCGGCCAGTTCCGCTGCGACAATGCCGGCATCTCGCTGCCTGCGGGCGCCTCGACGCCGATCTTCGTCAAGGCGGTCGTGCCGGCCAGCTATCGGTCGGACATGGTCGAGAACTGCGCCGAGGTGAGGGCCATCCCCGGTGAGGTCGATCTCACCAACAACAGGGCCTGCGCCAAGGAACGCATCCGCCATCCCAATGGCGGCCAGCCGACCTTGCGGATCACCAAGGTGTGCAACGGCTCGCTGGCTGGTGCGGCGCTGGTTTCCTGCCGCATCACCGTCAGCAGCGTCGGCACGGCTGCCCCCACCGGTCCGGTGCGGGTCAACGATGCCGCCACGCTGGTGTCGGGCGGAGCGCCCGTGCAGATCCAGACCGTCACCCCCGACGGCGCGGAATGGGCGTGCGGGCCGGTCCCGGCCAACACGCTGTCGTGCCAGATTCCCGGCGCCGTCATGACACCCGGAACCTCCAGGCACTTCGACGTGACGGTCTCGGCCAATGGCGAGTTCGAGAACTGCGCGCGCGGCTCCTATGGCCCGGCGCAGGGCGACGACGTCGTCTATCCGATCGGCCAGGCCTGCGCCAAGGGCGGCGGCTCCTCGACCATCCGTGTCGAGAAGACCGGCGACCGCGAATGCAGGCTCGGCCGGCCCTGCTCGTTCGACATCACCATCACAAATGACGGGACGAGCCCCTTCTCGGGTCCGGTCCGCATCGGCGATGCGATCGGCGTGGAGGGGCTTGGCCGACTGGAAGGCGTTGCGATCACCTCGATCGACCCGCCTTTCGGCTGCTCGCCGGAGCCGACGACCTTGCCGGCCTCCTGCATCGCCAACCTGACCCTCGGCGCCGGCGAAAGCCAGTCGCACCGTGTGACAGTGGTCATCCCCGACGACGGGCGTCTTGCCAATCTGCAGGGTAACGTCAATGGCCAGAACTGCGTTGGCGTGCTCTCTCCCGACACACGGGTACAGGGCGGCGCCGACGTCCTGTCCAAGGATGCGCCCAACGTCCAGGGCGATCGCGGCAAGGCCTATGCGTGCCATCCGTTCATCATCACGCATGAGGTGAAGAATGAGTGCTCGCCGGGCTTTGTCATGAACGACGCCGGCCGCTGCGTCTGCCCGGAAGGCACCACCTTCCGCAACGGCCAGTGCACGGGCGGCGGCACCAATGTTCTGCCGTTGCCACCGCCGCCGCGCTGCGTGCTGCTCGAAGGCCAAATCCGCACCGAGGACGGACGTTGCGTCTGCCCACGCGGCACGGAGCTGGAGAACGGAAAATGCGTCAGGACCGACAAGCCCGAGCAGTGCACCATCCGTGGTCAGGTTCACGACGCCGACGGCGACTGTGTCTGCCCGCGCGGCACCGAGGTGCGAGACGGCGCCTGCCGTCAGATCCGGCCAAAACCACAGCAGTGCCGCATCCCTGGCCAGTTCCGCAATGCCGACGGCGATTGTGTCTGCCCGCAAGGCACCGAGGTGCGCAACGGCGCCTGCCGCCCAACTCGGCCGAAGCCCGAGCAGTGCAGCATCCGTGGCCAGGTCCACAATGCGGACGGGGACTGCGTCTGCCCGCAAGGCACCGAGGTGCGCGACGGCGCCTGTCGCCCGGTCAGGCCGAAGCCCGAGCAGTGCAGCATCCGTGGCCAGGTCCACAACGCGGACGGGGACTGCGTCTGCCCGCAAGGGACCGAGGTGCGAGACCGGGCCTGCCGTCCGATCCGGCCGCGGCCTGACCAGTGCACCATTCGTGGCCAGGTCCATGACTCCGATGGCAATTGCGTCTGCCCGAGGGGTACGGAGGTGCAAGGCAATGCCTGCCGGCGCAAGCAGCCTGACATGCAGCAGTGCGACATACGCGGCCAGGTCCACAACAAGCGCGGCGAATGCGTCTGTCCGCGTGGGACCGAGGTGATCGACGGCGCATGCCGCAAGCCCAGGCAAGAGAGCGAATGCGCGCCGGGCTCGCAGATGGTCAACGGCCAGTGCCAGCCGATCTTCAGGCGACACTGCCCGGAGGGTACGATCGGACGGTATCCGAACTGCAGGCCGATGCGCGGGCAGCCGTCGCTGGAAATCGATCCGGGTCGGTTGCTGCAATTGCTGCCGCGGCGCAGGCAGCAGATCGACCAGCAACAGGATCCGGTTCCAAACAGGGTCCTGAAACTCCAGCAGCAGTAACCATCCGCGTGACGCCAAACGAGAACCCGCCGGAGCAATCCGGCGGGTTTTCTTTATGATCAGGGCAGGCGGTGAGCGGCGGCAACAGGATCGGCAACGTCGCGACGTTGCCCCTGCCGGTGGAACCACTATACGTGCGCCCTCGACAAGTCGCCGGGAGCGCTTTAGGCAGTCGATTTGGGTGATCGTACGAAAAGATCGCCGGGAAAGGCCGCGAGATGAGCAAAAAAACCTTGATCGCACCTTCGGTGCTGGCATCGGATTTCTCGAAGCTCGGTGACGAGGTCGAGGCGGTAGCGGCGGCCGGTGCCGACTGGATCCATCTCGACGTGATGGACGGGCATTTCGTGCCGAACATCACCTTCGGCCCGCCTGTCATCAAGGCGATCCGCAACCGCACCAAGGCCTTTTTCGACTGCCACCTGATGATCGCGCCCGCCGATCCCTATCTCGCCGCCTTCGCCGAGGCCGGCTGCGACGGCATGACGGTGCATGCCGAGGCCGGACCGCATCTCGACCGCTCGCTGCAGACCATCAGGAATCTCGGCAAGAAGGCCGGCGTCTCGCTCAATCCGGCGACGCCGGAAAGCGCCGTCGAATATGTGCTCGACCGGCTCGACCTGATCCTGATCATGACCGTCAATCCGGGTTTCGGCGGGCAGGCCTTCATCCCGGCGATGGTCGACAAGGTGAAAAGGGTCAAGGCATTGATCGGCGACCGGCCGATCCGCATCGAGATCGACGGCGGCGTCTCGTCGGAAACCGCGCCGCTGGTCACATCTGCCGGCGCCGACGTGCTGGTGGCCGGTGCCGCCATCTTCAGGGGCGGCGGCGTCGAAGCGTACCGCGCCAACATCGAGGCGATCAGGACCGCGGCCGACAAGGCCGCCGGCTAACGCAGCCGATCGACCGGTTTTCAATTTCGGTCGGCCAAGAACGTGGTGCCGAGAGTGGCCCCTCAGCGTCCGGGCCGGATCAAATCCGTGCAGAAGGCCTGATTCGACCAAACCGCGACTGTCTTTGCGCGCGGCAGAAAAGATGCTCGCATGGGGACACAGGAAACAGATGGCCATGCGTGCATACAAAACGCTTTAAGGTTCTGCTGGTTGTAGAGATATTCGAATTCCCGCGATCGGCGCGCCGATTGGGTATATTTCTTTGTTCTAAAGTACAATAGCGCGATCTTCTGCTTGAGCGGCGGAAGCGTGGCGCTGTATGGTACATGTACAGAGGGGAATTTTCTGACTCGAATTGCCCAACACGACAGTTGGGGACAAGGAGTCGCTTTGACATATGGAGCTGCCAATCTGAACGACGACGGCACGGGCGCCAAGAGTACGCTTGCCAGCACGGTCTATCATCAATTGCGTGATGATCTTCTCGGCGGCGCTCTGGAAGCCGAAAGCAAGCTGCGCGTCGAGTGGGTCGTTTCCAAATATGGCGCCGGTGCCTCTCCGGTTCGCGAAGCTCTCAATCGTCTTGCCTCGGAAGGCCTCCTCGGCCGCCATGACCAGCGTGGCTTCTTCATCATGCCGGTCAGTGCGGCCGAACTCGAGGAGCTGACGCGCACCCGCTGCTGGCTCGAGGAGCGGGCATTGCGCGAATCGATCGCCCACCGCACCGCCGAATGGGAAGAACAATTGGTGCTGGCGCTGCATCGCCTGGGGCGCGCCTCACGGCTTTCGCCGCAAAGTACCTCGTCGCTCAATCCGGACTGGGAGAAATTGCATCGCACTTTCCATCGGGTGCTGATCTCGGCCTGCCGGTCGCACTGGCTGGTGGGCTTCTGCGACCAGCTGTCCGATCACGCCTACCGCTATCGCCAGATGGCCAATGACGGCGAGAGCATCCAGCGCGACGATTTCGCCGAACACCGACTAATTGCCGAAAATGCGCTGGACGGAAACGCGGATGGCGCCGTCCAGGCCCTGATCGCTCACTACGAACTGACCGCCGCCATGTGCATGGAACGCTTCAAGCAAGGCGAGGCACCACAGGTCGCCGCCGGTCCGGGCCAGCGCGCCCACCGTTGACGGCTGCGCTCTCTGCTGTCGCATCCCTCGAATCTTTTCGGTAGACGCCGGGCAGCCGTTTGCGGCCTTGACGGCCGGACCGAGAAACGCGAACGCTTCGCCGCGTGCCGACCCATCGCCGGCGTCGACATTGCCGACACCCTCAATTGCCGTCATCCAGGAAGATTTCATGAGCAATCATCTGTTCGATGCGTTCCGGTCCCGGATGCCGGCGCCTGGTCATCTGTTGATGGAAACCGATGATGGGCGCTCGTTCACCTATGGCGACATGCTGGCAAGGTCGGCGCAGTTCGCGCATGCGCTTCTGCAAATGGATGTCGCGCCCGGCGACCGGGTCGCCGTGCAGGTCGAGAAGAGCCCGGAGATGGTTTTGCTCTACCTCGCCTGCGTGCGCGCGGGCGCCGTCTTCCTGCCGCTCAACACCGCCTATACGCTGGCCGAGCTCGGCTATTTCTTCGACGATGCGGCACCCCGGGTCATCGTCTGCGATCCGGCACGGTCGGCGGATATCCGTGGGATGGTCGAGCCGTCCGGTGCCGTGGTGGTCACGCTCGACCGCAATGGCCGGGGATCCCTTGCGGGCCAGGCGTCGCGCCAGTCCTCCGATTTCCACGATGTCGAGCGCGGCGGCGACGACCTTGCGGCGATCCTCTACACGTCGGGAACGACCGGCCGCTCGAAAGGCGCCATGCTCAGCCACGAGAACCTCGCCTCGAACGCGCGGGTCCTAGTCGAGCAATGGCGCTTCACCAGGGATGACGTGCTGATCCACGCGCTGCCGATCTTCCACACGCACGGCCTGTTCGTCGCCACCAATGTCGTCCTGATGGCCGGCGCCTCGATGCTGTTCGAGCAGAAATTCGATGCGGGTCGCGTCGTCTCGCTGCTGCCGCGCGCCACCGCGCTGATGGGCGTACCGACCTTCTACACCAGGCTGCTGCAACAGGAGGGGCTGGATCGCAAGGTGGCGAAAAACATCCGGCTGTTCGTATCCGGTTCCGCGCCGCTGCTGGCCGAAACGCACAAGGCCTGGAGCGAGCGTACCGGCCACGCCATCCTCGAGCGCTATGGTATGACCGAGACCAACATGAACACTTCCAACCCCTATGAGGGCGAGCGGCGCGCCGGCACGGTCGGCTTCCCCTTGCCTGGCGTATCGCTGCGCATCGCCGATCCCGATTCCGGCAAGCCTCTTGGCCAGGGCGAGGTCGGCATGATCGAGGTCAAGGGTCCCAACGTGTTCGGCGGCTACTGGCGCATGCCGGAAAAGACCAAGGCGGAATTCCGCGCCGACGGCTTCTTCATCACCGGCGATCTCGGCATGATCGATGCCGACGGCTATGTCCACATCGTCGGTCGCGGCAAGGACTTGATTATTTCAGGCGGTTACAACGTCTATCCGAAGGAGCTCGAAAGCGAGATCGACGCGCTCGACGGCGTCCTGGAGAGCGCCGTCATTGGCCTTGCCCATCCGGACTTCGGCGAAGGCGTCACAGCTGTCGTCGTGCGCTCGCCCGCGTCGCGGATCACCGCGGCCGAAATCCTCGACGCCATCACCGGCCGTATGGCGAAGTACAAGCACCCGAAACGGGTGATCTTCGTCGACGAACTGCCGCGCAACACGATGGGCAAGGTGCAGAAGAACTTGCTTCGCGACAGCTACAAGGATCTCTACGCCTCAACCAAAGTCGGCTAAGCAGATATCCCGCTCCGGCCCGGCGCGACGTGCCGGTTCAGGTCGGGTACAAAAGTTCGACGACATGGTCGGCGATCGCCAGGCTCGCCGTCAGGCCGGGGCTCTCGATGCCGAACAGATTGACGATCTGGCTCGCGCCATGATCGGCTGGACCCTGGATCATGAAATCGGCTGAAGCTTGACCCGGGCCGGACAGCTTCGGCCTGATGCCGGCATAGGCCGGCTGCAGCGCGTCACCCGCAAGATCAGGCCAATAGCGGCGGATCGCCTCGTAGAAGACAGCGCTTCGGCCGGGTTCGACCGTGTAATCCACGCTGTCGATCCATTCGACGTCGGGGCCAAAGCGCGCATTGCCGGCGAGGTCGAGCGTCAGGTGGATGCCGAGGCCGCCTTCGACCGGAACCGGATAGATCAGGCGCGAAAACGGCGACCGCCCCGGAAGCGCGAAATAATTGCCGCGCGCCAGCCACTGCCGGGGGACGAGCCCCCTTGGGAAACCGTCGATCCGGCTGGCCACCGCCTGCGCGTCGAGGCCCGTGGCGTTGACGAAAGCGCCGGCCTCCAAGGCGAAGGTCTCGCCATTGGCATCGCGCGTGTCGATCCGGATCGCGTCGGCTTCGATCGCCGCTCCGGCAACGCAAGTGAGGAACGCGAAGGACGCGCCGGCCACTTCGGCGTCGCCGCGCAGCGACAACATCAGCGCATGGCTGTCTATGATGCCGGTCGATGGCGACAGCAACGCGGAGGCACAGCTCAGCGCCGGTTCCAGGCGCTCGGCCTCGCCAGGTGTCAAAAGCTCGAGATCGTCGACCCCGCAGCGTTTCGCATTGGTCTCGATCGCCCGCAACCCGCCCGCCTGGCCGGGCTCGCTGGCGACGATCAGCTTGCCGGCGCGGCGATGGCCGATATTGTGTTCGGCGCAGTAGGCGTAGAGAAGCCGGCGGCCTTCGACGCAGAGCCGGGCCTTGAGGCTGCCAGGCGCATAATAGAGCCCGGCATGGATGACTTCCGAATTGCGTGAACTGGTGACCGTACCGATCGCGTCGGCCTTTTCGATCACCACCACCTCGCGGCCCGACAAGGCAAGCGCCCTGGCAATGGCCAGCCCGACGACGCCTGCTCCGGCGACGACACAATCGATTGTCCGCATGGCCTCGCTCTCAGCGGGGAGCGACAGCCTCGAACACCTTGTCGCCGCCGATCCAGACGCTTCCTATGCCAAGATCGTCCGACAGCGCAACGATGTCCGCCGCCGTGCCATTGGCGAAGCGGCCAAGCCGGTGCGACTGGCCGATTGCCTGCGCCGGATAGAGCGAGGCCATGCGCAGGGCTTCGGACAGCTCGAGCCCAACGGTGCGGTGCATGAACCGGATTGCAGAGATCATGTCGAGGTCGGCGCCAGCCAGCGTGCCGTCGGCAAGCCTGAGGCTCCCGTCCTTGCGGTAGATGGTGCGGCCGTTGAGCGTGAACGAGCTCATATCGGTGCCGATGGTCGCCATCGCGTCGGTGACCAGCACGATCCTGCCCGGTCCCCGCTTGGCATTGAGCGCGATCCTGATCGTGGCCGGATGGACATGGATGCCGTCGGCGATCAGGCCGGCCGACAAGGTACCAATGTCGATGGCCGCGCCCGCCAGTCCGGGCTCGCGATTGCCGATCTGGCTCATCGCGTTGAAGAGGTGGGTAACGACGCTGGCGCCGGCCTCGGCGAAGGCTTTTGCCGTGGCATGGCCCGTGTCCGAATGGCCGAGGCTGACGATGATCCCGGCCTTGGCCAACGCCCTGACGCGGGCCGCGTCGACGGATTCCGGCGCGATCGTGGTCAGCAGCACCGGCAACTTGTCGCGTGCCGCGATCAGCATGGCCTGGTCGGCGTCCGTCATCGGCCGGATCAGCGCCGGATCGTGCGCGCCCTTACGGGCGATCGACAGATGCGGACCTTCCAGATGCAGGCCGAGAAAACCCGGCACTTTCTGCAGCGCTGCCGCTTCGCCGGCGGCGATCGCGGCGGCGGTGATTGCGGGCGTGTCGGTGATCAGCGTCGGCAGCAGCGCCGTCGTGCCGAACGGCGCGTGCGCGCGGCAGATGGTTTCGATCGAGGCGACGTCGGGATGGTCGTTGAGCATCACCCCGCCGCCGCCATTGACCTGGATATCGACAAAGCCCGGGACCAGCATGCCGCCACCGGTGTCGATGGCGCGGATATCCCCGGGAAGCGCGGCTTGCGGCAGCATGGCTTCGACGAGGCCGTCGCGCACGACAAGTGCTGCGCCTTCATGCCAGTCGTCGCCGTCGAAAATACGGGCGCCGGTCAGGGCAAAACGATCGCTCATACGGTCTCCGTCACCTTGCGAAGGTTGCGTGGTGCGTCCGGATCGAGGCCGCGATGCCGGGCAAAGGCCTCGACGAACATGTAGAAGGAGACGATCAGCGTCAGCGGATCGGTCAGCGGGTGACCGGTGGCGACATGCGGCAGGCGCGTGGCACGATTGGCGAGTGCCGAGGTGACGAACACCGGCGCGCCCTTGGCCGCCAGGCTGTCGGCGGCTTCGGCGACGGAGGGCTCGGAGGCGTCGCGCGCGGCCAGCGCCAGCACCGGAAAGTCGGGGCCGATCAGCGCCAGCGGGCCGTGCATGACTTCGGCCGCGCTGTAGGCCTCGGCATGCATGCCGCAGGTCTCCTTGAACTTCAGCGCCGCTTCGTTGGCCATTGCCGCCGACGGCCCTCGGCCAAGGATGAACAGCGACTTCTGCTTCTCGATCGTTTCGGCCAGCACGCTCATCCAGTCGCAGGCGATCGCCTTGCCGAAATGCTCGGGCAGGCGGGCCAGTGCCGCGAGAAGCGCTTCGTCGCCGGTCGAATGCGCCATCAGGGCGAGCCCAGCAACGGCGGAGTTGATGAAGGTTTTGGTTGCCGCGACGCTGCGCTCGGGGCCGGCCAGGATGTCGATGGCGAAATCCGAGACCCGTGCGAGCGGCGAATCGGCGGTGTTGGTTACGGCGATGGTCAGCGCGCCGCCGGCCCGGGCGGTTTCGGCCATGGCGACGATGTCGGGGCTCTTGCCCGACTGCGAGATCGCCAGGCAGGCCGAGCCGCCGAGCCGCAGCTTGCGGCCATAGATCGAGGCGATGGAGGGGCCGACCGAGGCGACGGCAAGTCCCGCGGTCAGCTCGACGGCATATTTCATGAAGGTGGCGGCATGGTCGGACGAGCCGCGCGCCACGGTGACGACGAAATGCGGGTCGCGTTCCCTGATGCCGCGCCCGGCTTCGGCCAGCACCGCTCCCGAGCCGTCGAGCAGGCGGGCGACGGCCTGCGGGATCTCCTCGATCTCGCGCTGCATATGAGTGGTGTTGGCAATCATGGTCGGCCCTCTTCGCTTGGCCCTGTCAGCCGCAGTTCGGCGACGAAATCATAGGCGTCGCCTCGGTAGATGGAGCGGGTGAACTCGATCACCTTGCCGCTCGCCAGATAAGAAATACGCTCGATGTGCAGGCCGGCAATGCCTGGCGGCACTTCGAGCAGGCGCGCGTCGCCATCGCCGAGATTGGCGGCGGAGATGCGCTGCACGGCGCGCACCGGCCGGTTGCCGGTCAGTTCCAGTGCCGCGTAGAGCGAGGAGCCAATGCCGGCCGGGTCGGGCAGCACGCTGGCCGACAGCGAGGCGCGTTCGATCGCCAGCGGCGTGTCGTTGGCGATGCGCAGGCGCGCCACGCGCGCCACCAGTTCGTTCGACGACAGGCCGAGCACCATCATCTCGTCGGGCGACGGCGCGTAGAGGCCGCGGTCGAGCCAAGCCGAGCGCACGGCCATGCCGCGCCGCGCCATGTCCTCGGTGAAGGAGGTCAGCCGCGACAGCGATTGTTCGACGCGTTCCATGCGCGGCGCCACGAAGGTGCCGGAGCCGTGCCGCTGCACCAATATGCCGCCCTTGACCAGGTCCTGCACCGCCTTGCGCACGGTGACGCGCGAAATGTCGGCCTTGGTGGCGATGTCGCGCTCGGAAGGCAGCGCGTCGCCCGGGCCGATCAGGCCACGATTGACGGCGTCCTCGATGCTTTTGCGCAGCTGCAGATAAAGCGGCGCACCGCTTTGCGAGGATTGTTTGAGCGCGGCGAAGATCTGGTCGGCGGCATCGCTCATCGTGTGGCCTCCGGCCTGGCGAACAGACGCGCCGCCATCTGCACCGCGCCGCCAAGCGCGTCGTCGAGCGGTTCCTTCAGCAGGGCACGGTAGCGCGCCGACAGGCGCGGCGCATAGAGCGGCGCCAGCCCGCCGAGCAGGCAGAGCGGCGCTCCGGCCGCGAGGTCGAGCGCGCCGAGCGAGGCCTCGACATCGGCGACCGCTCTGTCGAGGATCCAGTTGGCGACGATGTCGCCTTTTTGCGCGTGTTCGAACACTTTCGGCGCGAAGCCGCCGAAATCGCCTGGTTTGGCGTTGGTGGTGAATTCGACCACGTCCTCGGGATTGTTGCGGAAAACGGCCATCATGCTGTCGGTCAGCGGCGAGGCCTGGCGCACGCCGTCATGCGCGAGCAATGTCTGTTCCAGTAGGTCGCGGCCGATGCGGGCGCCGCTGCCCTGGTCGCCGACCTGGAACCCCCAGCCGCCGATGGCGCGCGATTTGCCATCCTTGCGCGCCATATAGGCTGTGCCGGTGCCAAGAATCGCCATCGCGCCGTCACCGGAACCGACCGCGCCTTCGAGCGCGATTTCGGCATCGGTCTCGACACGGCTGGTGCTGAACGGCAGGATCGCCTCGAGCTGCTGCCGGTAGGTGCCGACATTGGCGCCGGCAAGCCCGAGAATGGCCGGTGTTTGCGGGATTAGCTCGGGATCTTGCCCGGCGGCGATGAAAGCCTGCCGCGCCGCATCGACGATGTTCGAGCGGGCGCCGGTGAGGTCGGTGCGGATGTTGGCGGCGCCGCTTTTGGCGCGGCCGACGACAACGCCGTCCACTGTAGCCAGCGCGGCCCTGCAGCTGGTGCCGCCGCCATCGATTCCGAGCACGAATTTCACGCGATTTCTCCTCCGGGCGAATAATACCAATAAAATACCAATAGCCAAGGGTTAATTTCCGTTTCAAAAAGATTACGCCGCAGTTCATTGAGAAAACTGGGCAATTCGTCGGCTCAGTGATTTCCCGTCCACGAATTCGTTAATGCGTGTGGACAAGTGGTATTTTTTTGGTATTGTTTTGTGGATTGGAGGAACTGGGATGGTCGAAACGCGCACCGAAGCGCTGCATGGGAATGCCGAGGGGCTGGATATCCAGGCTCCCGAAGCGATCCTCCGCTCGCTGGCCGATGCGCAGGTCGAGGCCGCGAAGGCCGTCCGCAATGCCATTCCCTCTATCGCCAGGGCAGCCGAGATCATTGCCGGCTGCCTGAGCAGCGGCGGCAAGCTTGCCTATGCCGCGGCCGGCAGTTCCGGCCTGATGGCGCTGGCCGATGCCCTGGAACTGCCCGGCACGTTCGGCATCCAGCGCGACCGCATCGCCATCCTGATCGCCGGCGGCGACGAAGCCTTCAGGACGCTGGCCGGCGGGCCCGAGGATGATACCGAGGAGGCCTCGACCGCGGTCGCCAATGCCGGCGTCGGCGCGGGCGATTGCCTGATCGCTCTTTCCGCCAGCGGCACGACGCCCTATGCGGTGCGCGCCATCGAGGACGCGCGGCGCCGGGGTGCCGCCACCATCGGCATCGCCAACAACAGGGACTCGGCTCTGCTCCGGCAAGCCGACACCGCCATCCTGCTCGAAACACCGCCGGAAGTCATCGCCGGCTCGACCCGCATGGGCGCCGGCACGGCGCAGAAAATCGCACTCAACATGCTGTCGACGCTGACCGCCATTCATCTTGGTCATGTCCATGACGGCTACATGGTCAACCTCATGGCCGACAATATGAAGCTGCGCGACCGCGCGGCGCGCATCGTTGCCGCTGTCACCGGCCGCGGGCACGAAGAGGCCGCTAGCCTGCTCGAAAAGAGCGGCGGCGCGGTCAAGACCGCCATTCTGCTCGCCGCCGGCGCCGACAGCGCCGACGCGGCGCAGAAGATACTGGAACGGACAGGCCATAAGCTGCGGCCAGCCCTTTCCGCGATCGAGGGGAACAAGGGCTCCAAAGCCTAGGTTCTCATCAAAACCGAACCTGAAAAAGGTCAACAGGGAGACTGAGCATGACAACGAAACTACTGACGGCACTGCTTTTGGGCACCAGCATTCTCGGCTCGGCCGGATTGGCTCACGCCGAGGACGTAACGCTCAACATCGAAAGCTGGCGCGGCGACGACCTTGCCATCTGGAAGGACAAGCTGATCCCGGCCTTCGAAGCCAAGAACCCCGGCATCAAGGTGGTGTTCGCCCCCTCGGCTCCGACCGAATATGACGCCGCGCTCGGCGCCAAGCTCGCCGCCGGTTCGGCGGGCGACCTGATCACCTGCCGCCCGTTCGACAAGTCGCTCGAACTGTTCAAGAAGGGCAACCTTGCCGATCTCTCCGCACTGCCCGGCATGGAAAACTTCTCGCCCGTCGCCAAGTCCGCCTGGCAGACCGATGACGGCAAGGCGAGCTTCTGCGTGCCGATGGCATCCGTCATCCACGGCTTCATTTACAACAAGGACGCCTTCGACAAGCTCGGCATCAAGGTGCCTCAGACCCGCGATGAGTTCTTCGCCGCGCTCGACAAGATCAAGGCCGACGGCACCTATATCCCGATGGCGATGGGCACCAAGGACCTCTGGGAAGCCGCGACCATGGGCTACCAGAACATCGGCCCCAACTACTGGAAGGGCGAGGACGGCCGCAAGGCGCTGATCAAGGGCGATCAGAAGCTGACCGACAAGGATTGGGTCGCTCCCTACGAGGAACTGGCCAAGTGGAAGCCATATCTCGGCGACGGCTTCGAAGCCCAAACCTATCCGGACAGCCAGAACCTGTTCACGCTCGGCCGCGCCGCCATCTACCCGGCCGGCTCGTGGGAAATCGGCCTGTTCAACACGCAGGCCCAGTTCAAGATGGGCGCCTTCCCGCCGCCGGTCGAGAAGGCAGGCGACACCTGCTACATCTCCGACCATACCGATATCGGCATGGGCCTGAACGCAGCCTCCAAGCATGCGGACGCGGCCAAGACCTTCCTGTCCTGGGTGGCCTCGCCTGATTTCGCCACCATCTACGCCAACGCGCTGCCGGGCTTCTTCAGCCTGAACTCCGCACCGGTGAAGATGCAGGACCCGCTGGCGCAGGAATTCGTCTCCTGGCGCGGCAAGTGCAAGTCGACGATTCGCTCGACTTACCAGATCCTGTCGCGCGGCACGCCGAACCTCGAAAACGAGACCTGGGTTGAATCGGCCAACGTCATCAACGGCACCGATACGCCCGAAGCCGCGGCCAAGAAGCTGCAGACCGGCCTCGACAGCTGGTACAAGCCGGCGAAGTAAGAGCCCAGCAACGGAGCCGGCTGGGCGCATGTCCGGCCGGTTCCGGATTATCCTGTTTCATATTGCGATTGTCGGCTCTGCCTCACGGCTTTACCCTGCTCTTGTCGGGGAAGGCTAGCTGATCAGTCGCAGGCCTTTGTCTTGCCGCGCCGGGCAAGGTTGGGCCATGCATCGAGGCATCATCTAGCATCACATCGTCTGGAACCGAGAGACGGCGGGGACCGAACTCATGGCCGCACAAACACGACCGAAAAGACCGTTCCGCTGGCATATCGCCGTCTTCCTGGCGCCGGCGGTGCTGGTCTATACGGCGATCATGATCCTGCCGCTGGCCGGCACGCTGCAGCTTTCGCTGTTCCGCAACGTCGACCAATCCCAGGTCTTCGTCGGCCTGGACAATTTCCGCGCCCTGTTCGGCGACCCCAACTGGTCGGTGAATTTCTGGAACGCGCTGCGCAACAATGTCTGGTTCTTCATCATCCACATGCTGGTGCAGAACCCGGTCGGCGTGCTTTTGGCCGCCATCCTGTCCAGCCCGAAGCTGCGGTTCTCGGCCTTCTACCGCACGGCGATCTTCGTGCCGACCATCCTGTCCTTCGTCATCGTCGGCTTCGCCTGGAAGCTGATCCTGTCGCCGCTGTGGGGGGTGGCGCCGCATCTGCTCGACTTCGTCGGCCTGAAAAGCCTGTTCACGCCGTGGCTCGGCAAGGAGCAATACGCGCTGACCGCGCTCAGCCTGATCTCGGTGTGGCAGTTCATCGGCATTCCGATGATGCTGATCTATGCCGCGCTGCTGTCGATCCCCGAAGAGGTGATCGAAGCGGCCGAATGCGATGGCATCACCGGCCTGTCGCAGTTCTGGAAGATCAAGCTGCCGCTGATCCTGCCGTCGATCGGCATCATCTCGATCCTCACCTTCGTCGGCAATTTCAACGCCTTCGACCTGATCTACACCGCACAGGGCGCGCTCGCCGGGCCGAACTATTCGACCGATATTCTCGGCACCTTCCTCTACCGCGCCTTCTTCGGCTTCCAGCTGCAGGTCGGCGACCCCAACATGGGCGCGACCATCGCCACGATCATGTTCCTGATCATCCTCGGCGGTGTCTGCGTCTACCTCTTCCTCATCCAGACGCGCCTGCGTCGCTACCAGTTCTGAGGGCGGAGATGTCACGGCTGAACACCCCCCTCTGGCCTGCCGGCCATCTCCCCCTCAGGGGGGGAGATCAGATGTCACTACTGCTTTCGCCAATCGCCAACGTTGCAAAGTGGGCGGCAAGGCCAACGCTGCCGATCTCCCCCCTTGAGGGGGAGATGGCCGGCAGGCCAGAGGGGGGCGCCTTGGAACCAGCCTCTCTGTGCGCTTGGGAGTTTTTCCAATGAGCATCGCCACCCGATCACTGCCCCGCACCATTGGCGCTCACGCGATTCTGCTGACCTACACGGCGATCGCGCTTTTCCCGGTGGTTCTGGTCATCATGAATTCGTTCAAGTCGCGCGCCGGCATCTTCGGCGCGCCGCTGACGCCGCCGACGCCGAAAACCTTCGACATGATCGGCTACACCACCGTGATCGGCCAGGGTGACTTCATCCACTATTTCCAGAACAGCCTCGTCGTCACCGTCGGCTCACTGTTCTTCGTGCTTCTGTTCGGCGCCATGGCGGCGTTCGCGCTGTCGGAGTACCGCTTTCGCGGCAACACGCTGATGGGGCTGTACCTGGCGCTCGGCATCATGATCCCGATCCGCCTCGCCACCGTCGCCATCCTGCAATTGATGGTGGCGAGCGGGCTGGTCAACACGCTGACGGCGCTGATCCTGGTCTACACCGCGCAAGGCCTGCCGCTGGCCGTCTTCATCCTGTCCGAATTCATGAAGCAGGTCTCCGACGACCTGAAGAATGCCGGCCGCATCGACGGCCTGTCGGAATACACCATCTTCTTCCGCTTGGTGGTGCCGCTGGTGCGGCCGTCGATGGCGACCGTCGCCGTCTTCACCATGATCCCGATCTGGAACGATCTGTGGTTCCCGCTGATCCTGGCGCCGTCGGAAGAGACCAAGACGGTGACGCTCGGCGCCCAGCTTTTCCTCGGCCAGTTCGTCACCAACTGGAACGCCATCCTGGCCGCGCTCTCGCTGGCGATCCTGCCGGTGCTGATCCTCTACGTCATCTTCTCGCGGCAACTGATCCGCGGCATTACCTCCGGAGCCGTCAAGTGAGTTCGCAAAAACCCCTCCGTGTCGTCGTCGCCGGCCTCGGCAATATGGGCCGCAGCCATGCGCTGGCCTATCACACCAATCCGGGTTTTCAGATCGCGGCGCTGGTCAACCGCTCCGACGTGCCGTTGCCTGACGGGCTGTCCGGCTATGGCATCAGGCGCTCCTTCGACGACGCGCTGCGCGAGGAAAAACCCGACGTCGCTTGCGTCGCCACCTATTCCGACAGCCACGCCGATTATGCGGTGAAAGCGTTCGAGGCCGGCTGCCATGTCTTCGTCGAAAAGCCTCTGGCAACGACGGTTGCGGACGCCAAGCGCGTGGTCGCCGCCGCCAAAGCCAACGGCCGAAAACTGGTGATCGGCTATATCCTGCGCCATCACCCGTCCTGGATCCGATTGATCGCCGAGGCGCGCAAACTCGGCGGTCCCTACGTCTTCCGCATGAACCTCAACCAGCAATCCTCGGGGCATACCTGGGAGACGCACAAGCAGTTGATGCGGACGACATCGCCGATCGTCGATTGCGGCGTGCACTATCTCGACGTCATGCTGCAGATCACCGACGCGAAACCAGTCGAGGTGCGCGGCATGGGGGTGCGGCTGACCGAGGAGGTGGCGCCCTCCATGTACAACTACGGCCATCTGCAGGTGCTGTTCGATGACGGCTCGGTCGGCTGGTACGAGGCCGGCTGGGGTCCAATGATTTCCGAGACGGCCTTCTTCGTGAAGGATGTCATGTCGCCCAAGGGCTGCGTGTCGATTGTCATGAAGGAGGGCGTGAGGTCCGACGATATCGACACCCACACCAAGACTTCGACCATCCGTCTGCACAGCGCCGCGACCGGGCCGGAAGGCAAATTCGCCAGGCCGGACGAGATGCTGTCGATGGAAGGCGAACCCGGTCATCAGGATCTCTGCGATCTCGAACAGGCTTTTGTCCTCAAGGCAATCCGCGAGGACATCGATCTCACCAGACACATGGACGACGCGGTGCGGTCGCTCGCCGTCTGCCTTGCCGCCGACGAGAGCGTGCGCAGCGGCAAGGCGGTGCGACTGTGACTAGGCTGTCGTCGTCAGCGCTCTACGGCGCCCCCCTCTGTCCTACCGGACATCTCCCCCTCAAGGGGGGAGATCGACTGTCTCGGTTGCCTTCGCCGATCACCAACATTGCAAGAAGAAAGCCTGGGTCGACGCTGCCAATCTCCCTCCTTGAGGGGGAGATGGCCGGCAGGCCAGAGGGGGGTGCTTTCGCGCCCACGCATCAATTTGGAGGACTGCCGTGGGCTCGTTGAAGATCGAGAACGTGAAGAAGGCCTTTGGGCCGGTCGAGGTGCTGAAGGGCATCGACCTAGAAGTGACGGATGGCGAGTTCGTCGTCTTTGTCGGGCCTTCGGGCTGCGGCAAGTCGACTTTGCTCCGCGTCATCGCCGGGCTGGAGGATTCGACCTCGGGCCGGGTGCTGATCGATGGCGGCGACGTCTCCGTCACGCCGCCGGCAAAACGCGGCATCGCCATGGTGTTCCAGACCTATGCGCTTTATCCGCATCTGACGGTGAAGAAAAATATGGGCCTCGGCCTCAAGCAGGCGAACACGCCGGCGGCGGAGATCGATCGCCGCATCGGCGTCGCCTCGTCCATGCTGTCGCTGGAGCCCTATCTCGAAAGGCGGCCGGCGGAGCTCTCCGGCGGCCAGCGCCAGCGCGTCGCCATCGGCCGCGCCGTGGTGCGCGAGCCAAAGCTGTTCCTGTTCGACGAGCCGCTGTCGAACCTCGATGCGGCACTGCGCGTCAACACGCGGCTGGAAATCGCGCAGCTGCATCGCCGGCTCAAGGCGACGATGATCTACGTCACCCACGACCAGGTCGAGGCGATGACGCTCGCCGACAAAATCGTTGTGCTCAATGCGGGCCGAATCGAGCAGATCGGCGGCCCGATGGAGCTCTACAATTCGCCGGCAAACGAGTTTGTCGCCGGCTTCATCGGTTCGCCGAAGATGAATTTCGTCGACGGCGCCCGGCTCGGCGAGACGGCCAAGACCATCGGCGTGCGGCCCGAGCACCTGACCGTCGATCCCAAATCCGGCGCCTGGAAGGGCACGGTCGTCCATGCCGAGCATCTCGGCGCCGACACCAATCTTTACCTGGATTGCGAGAAGGCCGGCCTGATCACCGTGCGGATTTTCGGCGTCTACGACGCCGAACCCGGCGCCACGCTCTATGCGACGCCGGATGCGGCGAAGACGTATCGGTTCGGGGCGGATGGGAAGGTGCTGAAGTAGGGCGCGCCGGTACTTCTTCCCTTCTCCCCCTGTGGGGTGAGCAGCCGGTTCGCGAAGCGAATTCATCGTGCCAGTGGCACGATGAAAGGCCGGCGAACGCCGGGACGCTGCGGAGCAGCGGGGACCCGGCTGGTGGATCGGCCACCACCCGGCCCTTCGCAGGCTCAGGGCGTTCGAAGCTCGAAAAGCCAAGCAGTTGGCTTTTCGTCCGCTGCGCGGACCGCTTCTCACCCCACAGGGGGAGAAGGGAAGGGCGCGCTTAAACGTCGGCCTTGAACGTCTGCTTCTGCTGGCCGAGCCCCTCGATACCCAGCTCCACCACATCGCCGGCCTTCAAGAACACTGGCGGCTTCATGCCGAGGCCGACGCCGGGCGGGGTGCCTGTCGAAATAATGTCGCCGGGGTGCAGCGACATGAACTGGCTGAGATAGGAGACGAGATAGGCAACGCCATAGACCATGGTCCTGGTCGAGCCGTTCTGCATCGTCTTGCCGTTGACCGTCAGCCACATTTTGAGGTTGTGCGGGTCGGCCACTTCGTCCTTGGTCACCAGCCACGGGCCGGTCGGGCCGAACGTGTCGCAGCTCTTGCCCTTCGTCCACTGGCCCTGGCGCTCGGCCTGGAAGGCGCGTTCCGACACGTCGTGCGCGACGCAATAGCCGGCGACGTAGTCGAGCGCATCGGCTTCGCTGACATATTTGGCTTTTCTGCCGATGATCACGCCGAGCTCGACTTCCCAGTCGGTCTTCTCGGAACCACGCGGGATCAGCACGTCGTCGTCCGGGCCGACGATGGCCGAGCTTGCCTTCATGAAGATGATGGGCTCAGGCGGCACGGTGGCGCCCGTTTCTGCGGCATGGTCGGAATAGTTGAGGCCGATGCAGATGAACTTGCCGGTGCCGGCAACGCAGGCGCCAAGGCGCGGCTTGCCGGAAACCACCGGCAGCGACTTCGCGTCGAGCTTCGACAGCATATCCAGCGAGGCCGGATGAAGCGTGGTGCCGGCAATATCGGCGACATGGGCGGAGAGATCACGGATCGTTCCATCCGCATCGAGCAGGCCGGGACGTTCGCTCCCCATCTCGCCATAGCGCAGCAGTTTCATGCATCTTCTCCTGATTGCGGCCTCATGGCCGTTCTACAACTCTCCGCCGAGGCATCAGCCCTTCTGGAACCGGGCGGACCGTAGCCACCGGCCTGCTTCACGACAAGCGCGGACAGCCTGTTTTGACGGCCGGCGAGCGGGATTTTCAGACTTCGCGATCCCTCGTCAAACCCGATCTTCCCGTTGTCCGCGGGCGGCGCTCAGATCGACCAGCCGCCGTCGATATTGTAGGCCTGCCCCGATGTGTAGGTGGCGCCGGCCAGGTAGACGGCGAGATCGGCGATTTCCTCCGGCGTGCCGAGCCGGCCCATCGGCTGGCGGGCGATGAAGGCGGCGCGGGCGGCGTCGTAATCGCCCTGGGCGTGCATGCGGTCCTGCAGCGACGGGCTTTCGACGGTGCCGGGGCAAATGGCGTTGCAGCGTATGCCCTTGCCGACATAGTCGGCGGCGACCGCCTTGGTCAGGCCGATGACCGCCGCCTTGGTGACGCCATAGGCGAAGCGGTTCGGCACGCCCTTGGTCGAACTGGCGAGCGAAGCCATGTTGATGATCGATCCGTCGCCGCGCTCCAGCATGCCGGGCAGCACCGCCCGGATGGTGCGGATCATGGCGCGTACATTGAGATTGAAGGCGAAATCGAGATCGGTGTCCTTCATCTCCAGGATCGAGCCCGAATGGACGAAACCGGCGCAGTTGAACAGCACATCGACGGCGCCGATCTCGGCGAAGGCGGTATTGACCGCCTCGTCGTTGAGCACGTCGACCTTGCGGGTCTTGATGCCGGAGGCCTTGGCGAGTTCCGCCAGCAGCGTCTCGTTGATGTCGGTGGCATGGACGGTGGCGCCGGCCTTGGCAAAGGCCAGCGCGCTTGCCTTGCCGATGCCTTGCGCCGCCGCCGTGATGACAACGACCTTGCCTCCCAGATCCGCCATATCTTTTCCTCGCCTGCTTGGGTCAATTGCCTTTTATCGGCGGCCGGCGAAGGCGTCATGTGCCAGTCAGGCGCGATCGTCCGGCCTGTGCCAGTTCACTGATAAAGATGTTTTTTCTCGTTAAAGAACATATGTTCGGGCGTCAAGCCCGAACGATCACCAACCGCAACAGAGCTCCAGGCATGTCGTTGTCCCAAAACCGCTGCGCACTTTTGGGCGACATGCCTTAGTCCCCGTAAGGCACCCAGACATTCTTCACCTCGATGGCGCGGCGCAGCAAGGCATCGCCGGCGGCTTCTTCCGAGGTCCAGTCGAGGCTGCGGCCATTGCCGCTCCAGACGCGCTTGAGGTTGCCGATGGAGTCGGCTTCCGCCTTGGCGCAGGTCTCGGCGTCAGTGAACAGCCAGAGCCCGTCGACGTCGTCGTGCTTGGCCAGCACGCCGGCAAGTTCGGCGCTGCGGCCGGTTACGATGTTGATGGCGCCGGCCGGCACGTCGGAATATTCGATGACCTGATAGAGATCGGTGGCGAGCAGCGGATAGCGCTCGGATGGCACGGCGATCACCGTGTTGCCCATGGCCAGCGCCGGCGCGACCAGCGAGATGAAGCCGAGCAGGGGCTGATTGTCCGGCGCGACGATGCCGACGACACCGACCGGCTCATGCAGCGCCAGCGTCACGGCTCGGGCCGGCGGCTGGTGGATGCGGCCCTCGAACTTGTCGGCGAGGCCGGCATAGAGAAACAGCCGTTCGATCGAGAGCTCCACCTCGTCGCGCGCGGCCTTGGCATTGGCCCCGGTCAGTTCGGTGAGGCGGGCGGCAAACTCGCTTGCGCGGCCGGAAAGGTTCTCGGCCAGGTAATAAAGCACCTGGGACCTGTTGTAGGCGGTCGCCTCCGGCCAGCTCTTGCAGGCGCGGGCGGCCGAAACCGCATCGCGGATATCCTTGCGGCTGCCGAGCCCGACTTCGCCGGCGAGTTTGCCCTTGGCCGTCGCGACGGCAATCGAGTAATTGCCGTCGGGGCGCACTTGCTTGCCGCCAATGAACAGCTTTGCCGTGCGGTCGATTGCCACGCCATCGGCCTGCTCGACGGGCTGCGCGGAGGATGTCGCCGGTTTGATGACCGGGCCGAGCGGCAGTTTCGCCGCGAGATATTCGAACATGCCCTCGCGCCCGCCTTCGCGGCCGAAGCCGCTTTCGCGATAGCCGCCGAAGCCGCAGGCGGCGTCGAACATGTTGGTGCCGTTGACCCAGACCACGCCGGCCTTCAGCTGCGGCGCCACATGGAGGGCAAGATTGACGTTCTCGCTCCACACCGAGGCGGCCAGGCCATAGCGCGTGTTGTTGGCGAGCTCGATCGCTTCCTCGGTGTTGCGGAAGGTCATGGTGGCGAGCACAGGCCCGAACACTTCTTCCTGCGCCAGGATATTAGCCGGCGAAACGCCAGTGGCGAGCGTCGGCAGATGATAGTAACCCGACGACGGCAGCGTCGCATCCGGCTGCCAGCAGACGGCGCCCTGCCTGGCGCCCTCGGCGATCAGTCCCTTGACGCGGTCGAGCTGGGTCAGGTCGACCAGCGGGCCGATATCGGAGTTCTTGTCGAGCGGGCTGCCGACACGCAGTCGGCTCATCCTGACCTTGACCTTGGCGATCAAGGCGTCGGCGATGCCTTCCTGCACCAGCAGGCGCGAACCGGCGCAGCAGACCTGGCCCTGATTGAACCAGATGCCGTCGACCAGCCCTTCCACGGCGCTGTCGAGATCGGCGTCCTCGAAGACGATGAAGGCGGACTTGCCGCCGAGCTCCAGCGACAGTTTTTTCCCTGACCCCGCCGTGGCCTTGCGGATGATCTTGCCGACCTCGGACGAGCCGGTGAAGGCGATCTTCTGGATGCCGGGGTGGTTGACAATCGCAGCACCGGCTTCCGGACCGCCCTGGACGATATTGACGACGCCCTTCGGCACACCGGCGCGTTCGCATATCTCGGCGAACAAGATGGCGGTGAGTGGCGTGAATTCGGCGGGCTTCAGCACCACGGTACAGCCCGCCGCAAGCGCCGGCGCGATCTTCCAGGCCAGCATCAGCAGCGGAAAGTTCCACGGGATGATCTGGCCGACGACGCCGACACCCTTGTGGCCGGGAAAATCCCGGTCCAGCGCCTGCGCCCAGCCGGCATGATGGATGAAATGGCGGATCGCCAGCGGCACGTCGATGTCGCGGCTTTCGCGGATCGGCTTGCCGTTGTCGATTGTCTCCAGCACCGCGAACAGGCGCTGGTGGCGCTGCATGGCGCGGCCGATGGCGTAGAGCGCTTTCGCGCGCTGGTAGCCGGTGCTGGCGCTCCATTTCGGCAGCGCCTTGGCTGCTGCGGAGACCGCGGCGTCAATATCGGCGGCATTGGCGTCGGAGACTTTGGCCAGCAGCTTGCCGGAAGATGGCTCGCTGGTGTCGAAGGTCTTGCCGCCGCTCGCCGCCTTCCAATCGCCGCCGATGAACAGCGCCTTGCCGAAATCGCGCGCCGCGAGCCAGGCATCCGCCTCGTTACGAGCCTCCGGCGCCGGGCCGTATTCCATGGCGTGATAGCGTTCGAGAATGTTCATGGATTTGTTCCTTGCAGGCTGATCCGAAGCCTAGCACCCCTCATCCGACCGAGCTTCGCTCGGCCACCTTCTCCCACAAGGGGAGAAGGGAAAGCGCACGTCTGCGGGCCAGCGAGTTGCTCACGATAGTACTTGATCGACAGGCCGAGGCAGAACTTTTCCTTCTCCCCTTGTGGGAGAAGGTGTCGCCGAAGGCGACGGATGAGGGGTGTTCCAGCCATCACCGCGTCGATCAGCTCAAGCCATCGCGTGGCGATGATTGGCCGAATAATGCCCGGTCAGATGGTGCTCGAGCTGACGCTCGATGTCGGTCAAAAGACTCGAGGCGCCGAAGCGGAACAGGTCGGGCTCCAGCCACGGCCGGCCGAGTTCTTCCTTCATCAGCACCAGCCAGTCGAGCGACACTTTCGCGGTGGAAATGCCGCCGGCCGGCTTGAAACCGATGAGATAGCCGGTTTCCTCGAAATAGGCCCTGATGGCGCGCACCATGGCAAGCCCGACGGGCAATGTGGCGTTGACACTTTCCTTGCCGGTCGAGGTCTTGATGAAATCGGCGCCCGCCATCATCGCCACCATCGAGGCAAGCATGACGTTGCGCAGCGTGGCGAGATCGCCGGTTCCCAAAATGACCTTCAGATGCGCGTCACCGCAGGCGGCGCGCATCGAAACGATTTCGTTGTAAAGCTCGCGCCACCTGGCGCCGAACACCAGGCCGCGCGGAATGACGACATCGATCTCGTCGGCTCCGTCCTTCACCGAGGCCTCGATCTCCTGCAGCCGGGTCGACAGCGGCGCCAGACCATGTGGGAATGCGGTGGAGACGGCGGCGACGTGGATGCCGGTGCCGCGCACGGCGTCGACCGCCGTGGCGACGAAGGGATGGTAGACGCAGACGGCGGCCGGCCGGATGGTTTCGCCCGCAATGCCGAGGCCTTCCATGATGTCGCGGCGCAGCGGGTTGATCGCCTTGGCGCAGAGCCGGCGCACGCGCTCCTCGGTGTCGTTGGAGTTGAGCGTCGTCAGGTCCATGCAGGCGATCGCCCGCAGCAGCCAGGCGGCCTGGTTGTCGGCCTTGATCGAGCGCCGCTTGGTCAGGCTGGCGACGCGGCGCTCCAGCGCCGAGCGGTTGACGCTACGCACCGATTCCAGAAAACCGAGGTCGAGTTTCAGGCCCGGATTGCGCGCGATGTGATGGTCCAGCGGCACCGGCGTATTGGCGGCTGCGCGTGCCGGCAGCGGCGTCACCTTGGTGCCAAGATCGGCTTCGCGGATTGTGCTGCTCATCTCCTGCCCTTTCGTTCAGCGGCGTGCGCTCTTGGTGCGCATCGTTCTCCCAAAACCTAGACACTTTTGGGCGACACGCACGACGATAACCCGCGAAGCCGCGCTTCACGAGTCCTCAGGCGAGGGATAGCTGAAAAAGGCCGCGAAAGCAGCTGATTTTTGACCGGAAGGTCAAAATCAGGTTTCCGGGAGACGCGCCGGCCTCAGCCGACGAAGGCGCGTTCGACGACGAAGCTCGCGGGATGGCTGAGCGAACCTTCCTGGAAACCGAGGCTTTCGGCCAGCTCCTTGACGTCCTTCAGCATGTGCATCGAGCCGCAGATCATGATGCGGTCGGTCTCGGGATCGAGCTTCTCGATGCCGAGATCACTGTAGAATTTGCCGGAGCCGATCAGCGCGGTGATGCGGCCCATGCGTGCCGAATCCTCGCGGGTCGTTGAATTGTACAGCGTGACGCGGCCGGCGGTCAGTTCGCCAATCAGAGGGTCGCTTTCCAGTGCCGCCACCAACTCCTGGCCGTAGATCAGCTCGGCATTGTCGCGGCAGGTGTGGGTCAGGATCAGCTGATCGAATTTCTCGTAGGTGTCGGGGTCGCGCAGCAGGCTGGCAAAGGGCGCGATGCCGGTGCCGGTCGAGATCATGAACAGGCGCTTGGCCGGGGTCAGCGCGTCGACAACCAGCGTGCCGGTCGACTTCTGGCGCATGATGACCGTGTCGCCGACCTGGATCTTCTGCAGTTCCGAGGTCAGCGGGCCGTCCGGCACCTTGATCGAGAAGAATTCCAGCTCTTCGTCCCAGGCCGGGCTGGCGACGGAGTAGGCGCGATATACCGGCTTCTCGGCATTAGGCAGGCCGATCATCACGAACTCGCCCGAGCGGAAGCGCAGCGACTGCGGGCGCGTGATGCGAAACGAGAACAGCCGGTCGGTGTAGTGCTTCACCGAGACCACGGTTTCGGCGTAGACATTGGCCGGAATCGGAAACTGCAGCGGGCGGGCTTCAGCGGTGTTGAACGCGGGCGTGGTGTTCATCAATTCCAACCTTCTCGCCCAGTTACAGACGCGGGCGCCAAACTTTCCCGTGCGCGCCCGAACCATTCAGGTTCCGGCGTGCCATGCACGCTACCGAAGCGGTAAGCTCTTGTGTCCGGAATTTATTAGTATACAAACGATATTTGCGTCAAGATGCCGCCGTAAAACACCTTTCCAAACTGTGGCATATCCGTAGTCCCAGCATTTCGGGTTTCGACAATGAAAGAGAATTTTTCGGTGCAGCCGCCGGATTCCCTGGGCAGCGTCGTCGCCGGCATCGACGTCGGCGGAACCTTCACCGACCTGCTCCTGATCGACGGCAAGGACGGTGGCAAGGTGTATCTGGCCAAGACCCCGACCACGGTCGACAACCAGGCCTTTGGCGTGGTTTCGGCGCTTGGCGCCACCGGCTTTCCGATCGACGGCATCGACCTCATCGTGCATGGCACGACCACCACCACCAATGCGGTGCTGGAGCGCCGGCTGGCCAAGACCGGCATGATCACCACGCGCGGTTTTCGCGACGTGATCGAGCTTGGCCGGCGCACGCGGCCGCAGCCCTACGGCATGACGGGCACGTTCGTCCCGGTCATCCCGCGCAATCTGCGCCTCGAAGTGTCCGAGCGCGTCGAGGCATCAGGCGCCATCCGCACGCCGCTTGACGAGGACGAGATGCGCGAGGCGGTGAAGACGCTGATCGCGGCCGGCTGCGAATCCCTCGTCATCCATTTTCTGCATTCCTACGCCAACCCTTTGCATGAGCGCCGCGCCGCCGAAATCGCCGCCGAGCTTTGGCCGAATGGCTACATCACCACCGGCCATGCGCTGCTGTCGGAAGCGCGCGAATTCGAGCGCGGGGTGACGGCATCGATCAACGCCTCGGTGCAGCCGATCCTGGAGCGCTATGTCGAACGCCTGCGCACGGAATTGGCCGACAAGGGCTATGCCCGCGATTTTCTCATCATGAACGGCAATGGCGGCATGATTTCGGCCCGCTTCGTCACACGTGAATCGGCCAAGACGGTCATGTCGGGCCCCGCCTCCGGCGTCATCGCCGCCGCCTATACGGGCAAGCGCGCCGGCTTCGAAAACCTCGTCACCTACGACATGGGCGGCACCTCGACCGACGTGGCGCTGATCCGCAACGCCGAACCGGCTGTCTCGAACGAGATCGAGATCGAATATGCCATGCCGATCCATGTGCCGATGGTGGCGGTGCATACGGTGGGCGCCGGCGGCGGCTCGATCGCCCGCGTCGATGCGGCCGGCCTGATCCAGATCGGCCCGGAAAGTGCGGGCGCCAATCCCGGCCCGATCTGCTACGGGCGCGGCGGCACCGAGCCGACGATCACCGACGCCAATCTGGTGCTCGGCCGGTTGGCGCCGAAGAAGCTGCTCGCCGTCGACAATCCGGTCACATCAGAGCGCGTCACCGGTATCTTCGAGGACAGGATCGGCAAGGCGACGGGCCTGTCGGGTGTCGAGGCGGCGGGCGCGGTGCTCAGGCTCGGCAACATGAAGATGGCCGGCGCCATCCGCATGGTCTCGGTATCGCGTGGCCATGATCCCCGCGATTTCGCGCTGTTCGCCTTCGGCGGCGCCGGGCCGCTGCATGCGACGGCGCTCGCGCGCGAACTCGGCCTGCCCAAAGTGCTGGTGCCAGCGCGTCCCGGCATCACCAATGCGCTCGGCTGCGTCGTCGCCGATCTGCGCCATGACTTCGTCAACACCGTCAACCAACCCGTGGCCGTGCTTGATGAAAGCCAGCTCCACCGAGTATTGGAACGGCATCGTAACGAAGGCGAGGCGCTGATCGCCAAGGAAGCGGTGAGGCCGGAAACGATCCGCGTCACCCACTCCACCGACATGCAATTCGTCGGCCAGACCCACATCATCAACGTGCCGTTGCCGTCCTCGTCGGTTACCCGGCACGAATTGCAGTCCCTGTTCGAAAAAGCCTATTTCGCCCGCTTCAAGGTGGAGCTGCCGGAAATCCGCGCCAATCTCGTCAACCTCAACACCTCGGTCACCGGCGTGCGTCCGGCGATCGACTTGTCACGCCTGATCGATCCGGTCGGGCGGGCAAAGACGCTCGACGAGGCGCGGCGCGAGATCAGGCCGGTCTGGTATGGCGGGCGCTGGCATGACACGCCGGTGTATATCAGGGAAAAGCTGCCGCTCGACGCGGTCATCGAAGGCCCGGCGATCCTCGAACAGATGGACGCGACGACCGTGCTCGAACCCGGCGACCGCGCGCGATCGGACGCCGACGGGAACATCATCATCGATATTGGCGAGGCCTGAAATGAAGCTCGACGCCATTACCCTTTCGGTTCTCCAGGCCGCGTTGCAGCAGGTCTGCGACGAGATGGACCTGACCTTTTCGCGCGCCGCTTTCTCGCCGGTGATCGCCGAGGCCAATGACCGCTCGGACGGCATCTATTCGGCCGTCGATGGCTCGCTGATCGCACAAGGCAGCCAGGGCCTGCCGGTGTTTGTCGGCGTCATGCAATATTCGACCAGGACGGTGATCGAGATGATCGCCGATGGCCGCTGCCTGCCGCCTGAGCCGGGCGACATCTATATCGTCAACGACCCCTATCTCGGCGGCACGCATCTGATGGACGTGCGCTTCGTCATGCCGGTCTACCGCGACGAAAAGATCTTCTGCTGGTTGTCGAACACAGGCCATTGGCCCGATATCGGCGGTTCGGTGCCGGGCGGCTTTTCGGCCTCCGCCACCGCGGTCGAGCAGGAAGGCCTGCGGCTGCCGCCGGTAAAGCTGTTCAAGAAGGGCGTGCTCGATCCCGAAATCTACGCCATCATCTGCTCCAACATCCGGGTTGCCGACCAGCGCATCGGCGACATCCGGGCCCAGGCCGCCGCGCTGCTGATCGGCCAGGACAGGCTCAATGGAATCCTGGATCGTTACAGGGATGAAACGGTTGTCGAAGCGATCGCCGAACTGCGCCGCCGTGCCGCCGAACAGATGCGCGCCAACATAGCGGCCATTCCCGACGGCACCTACCGCTCCAAGGCCTTTGTCGATTCCGACGGGGTGGTCAACGAGCCGCTGACCATCGCGCTCGCCGTCGACAAGAAGGGCGACACGCTGATCTTCGATTTTTCAGGGTCGTCAAAGCCCTGTGCGGGGCCGATGAACAGCGTGCTGGCGACGACCCTGTCCTCGGTCTATCTCGCCATGCGCCACATCTTCCCCGATGTGCCGATCAGCGCCGGCGCTTTCGAGCCCCTGATCGTCAAGCGGCCGGAAGGCACCTTCCTCGACGCGAAGTATCCGCGCCCCGTGTCGGGCTGTGCGGCCGAAGTGTCGCAGCGCATCGCCGAGGCGGTGTTCGCGGCCATGGTGCAGGCATTGCCGGACAAGGTGACGGCCGCACCTGCCGGCTCCAGCGGTAATTTCGCGCTCGGCGGCAACGATCCCGCGCGCGGCCGCGATTACGTCATGTACCAGATCTCCGGCGGCGGCTATGGCGGCAATTCAGGCCATGACGGCCTCACCAATGGCTGCTCGACCATCGGCATCTCCAAGTCGCCGCCGGTCGAGATCATGGAGCAGGCCTTTCCGGTGCTTTACCGGCACTATGCCTTGCGCGAAGGCTCGGGCGGCGCCGGCAAGCATCGCGGCGGTTTTGGTCTCGCCTACGAGGTCGAGATCCTGCGCGGCGAGGCGCGTGCCTCCTTCGTCATGGACCATGGCCGCTTCGGCCCGCAGGGCGCCCTTGGTGGTGGGAATGGCGAGCCCAACAGCGTGATCGTCTTCCGCAATGGAGAGGAACACGTACCGCCGCACCTCTCCAAGGAGCAGGACATCTCGCTAAAGGCGGGCGACCGCGTCCGCGTCGGCACGCCGGGCGGTGGCGGCTATGGCGATCCGCGTGAGCGCGATGCCGATCAGGTGCTGCGCGATGTGGCCCTGGGGTACTATACCCCGCGGCAAGCTCGGGAAAAATTCGGCGTCGTGCTGTCGGCAGGAACCGTTGATCGCGAAGCAACGGAAAAGCAACGCGCCGGCTAAAACTGTCGATCCTTGTGCCGTTTCTCACCGCGCCGTGATCGCCGCGGCACATGTCGTTTCCGTCTCCGACGACGATCGAAAAGACAGCGCATTTGCGGTTGCCGTTCACCTCGGGGAGGCTCCGGTCAACGTTCAGCCGGCTCATCACCCCCGCCGATCCAGTCTCGCCACCAGCCGGTCACCTACCCACTGGATGCCGCAGACCAGGATGATCAGCACGATCACCACGGCGATCATCACCGACGTCTCGAACCGCTGATAGCCGTAGCGGATGGCGAGGTCGCCCAGCCCGCCGGCGCCGATGGCGCCCGCCATCGCCGAGGCGCCGATGAGTGTGACCAGCGTCACCGTGAAGCCGGCGACGATGCCAGGCAGCGCTTCCGGCACCAGCACCTCGCGGATGATCGTCCAGCGGTTGCCGCCCATGGCGCGCGCCGCCTCGATCAGGCCGTGGTCGACCTCGCGCAGCGACACTTCGGCGATGCGCGCATAGTAGGGCGTGGCGGCGATCGACAGCGGCACGATCGCCGCCCATGTGCCGATCGACGTGCCGACGATCAGCCGTGTCACCGGGATCAGCGCCACCAGAAGGATTATGAAGGGCACCGAGCGGAAGCCGTTGATGACGGCGCCGAGCACGCGGTTCACCCACGGGCTTTCGGCAATGCCGCCGCGTTCGGTGGCAATCAGCGCCAGCCCGAGCGGCAGGCCGCAGACCAGGGAAATCAGGCCGGAGGCGGCCGTCATCAGCACCGTCTCCCAGATCGATCGCAACAGAAGCTCAAACAGGATCGGCGACATGGCCAAGTACCTCCACCCGCGCCTGGCGGGACTTCAGGAATGTGATCACTTCTGCGAGGTGGCTTGCGTGATTGCCGGGGATGGAGAGGAACAGCGTTCCCACCGGCTGTTGCTGGATATGGTCGATGCCGCCATGGATGAGGCGAAAAGCACCGGGCACGGCGGCGGCGAGGTCGGACAGCAGCGGCGCCCGCGCGGCCTCGCCTGCCACGTCGACGCGCAAGATCGTTTCGGTGCCGCCCGCCGGCAGCAGCCGCGCCGCCAGCTCCGGCGGAAGCTGCGGGCGGATGGCGCCGAGCAGGCTGCGGGTGATCTCGGAACGTGGATCGGCGAACACCGACCAGACTGGCCCTTCCTCGACAATGCGCCCGGCGTCGATCACCGCCACGCGGTCGGCGATCGAGCGGATCACCTCCATCTCATGGGTGATCAGCAGGATGGTCAGGCCGAGCCGCCGGTTGATGTCTTTCAGCAAGGCAAGGATGGAGCGGGTCGTCTCCGGGTCGAGCGCCGAGGTCGCCTCGTCCGACAGAAGCAGCGCTGGCCGCGCGGCAAGCGCCCTGGCAATGCCGACACGCTGCTTCTGGCCGCCGGACAGCGACGCCGGATAGGCTTTCGCCTTCTCCGACAGGCCGACGAGATCGAGCAGTTCTGCCGCTCGCTTCAGCCGCTCCGCCTTCGGCCGGCCCTCGATCTTGAGCGGCAGCGCCACATTGTCCTCGACCGTCTTGGCCGACAGCAGGTTGAAATGCTGGAAGATCATGCCGATGCGCCGCCGCAGCGGCTGCAGGTCGCGTTCGCCAAGCCGGCTGATCTCGCGGCCCTCGATGAAGACCTCGCCGGAATCGGGACGCTCCAGCCCGTTCAGGCAGCGGATCAGCGTCGATTTGCCGGCGCCGCTGCGGCCGATAATGCCGAGGATCTCCCCCTTGCGCACCGTCAAGGAAATGCCGTCGAGTGCCGCCGTCGCGCCGAAACGGCGCTTCAGGTCGACAAGCCGCACCACGTCCTGTGTAGCGGCCTGATCCCCGGGCTCGGTGGTTGCGGTGAAATGCTGGTTCATAGGCGGATCCTGAAAATACGATCGCGGCCCGCGCATTGCGCGGACCGCTGTCCCGGTCAAAGGCACATCAGTGCCCGGATGGTCTTAATAGGCGCTGAGGCCTGTGCCTTTGTAGACCTTGTCGAACTCGGCCTTGACCGCGTCGTTCTGGTAGGACGCCACCAGCGTCTTCACCCAGGCCTCGTTTTCGTTGCCGGCCTTCACCGCGATGAAGTTACGGTAGGGATTGTCTGCGATAGGCTCCTGGGCGATGCGGCTTTCCGGCGTCAGGCCGCTTTTCAGCGCCCAGTCGGTGTTGACCACGGCGGCGTCGAGGTCCTCGACCGAACGGCCGACGATGCCGGCGTCGAGTTCCTTGATCTCGACCTTCTTGGGATTTTCGGCGATGTCGGCGGTGGTGGCGAGAATGCCGGTGCCGTCCTTTAACTTGATCACGCCCTCATTCTGCAGCACGCGCAGCGCCCGGCCTTCGTTGGACGGGTCGTTCGGCAGGCCGATCACCGCGCCCTCCGGCAGGTCCGCGACCTTTTTGTACTTCTTTGAGTAGAGGCCGATTGGCCACACGCCGGTATAGCCGACGCGCACGATGTGATAGCCCTGCGTCTTGATCTGGTTGTCGAGATAAGGCTGGTGCTGGAAGGCGTTGGCGTCGATCTCGCCGCGCTCCAGCGCCTCGTTGGGCTGGGTGTAGTCGTTGAACACCACGGTCTCGATGCTCAGGCCCTTCTCGGCGGCTTTAGCGACCACGACGCGCCAGACATCCTCGTCCTCGCCGCTGATGATGCCGACCTTGATCGCCTTCTTGTCCTCGGCGAACGACGCATGCGGTGCCATCAGGCTGCCGATCGCAACAGCCGAGGCGAATAGCAGAGCCAGGCCGCTGCGGCGGTTCAGGGTTGACCTAAGGGAAAAAGACGAAGTGTTGGTGAGGTCGGACATGATTGATCTCTGCGGTTGTGAAGTCATGGCAGCAAGGCGGATTGCCCAAGCTTGGTCACATCGTCAGAAATTCTATCGATTTTATCAAAGAACATGTTTCGCCGTTCTCGGCAAAGCCGGGAATATTCTCTCAAAAATTCCGGGGAAGGGAGCACGAGACGCGCTTCGAGGACATCGCCCGGAAATGATGGACGTCCTTCGTCCGGCGGGTTCATCCATGGCGAGCGGAAGTGCAAAAAAGCTCCGCGGCTTGCCCAGCCACCTTTTCGTGAAGGCGTGCGGGTTGATCCGGCGGTCTGCTTGCCTAGGTAGAGAGGGCGGCCGGGCGCCACGCGATCTCAACCAATCGGTATGACATTTCCCTGTATTCGAAAGCTTGCCCTTTCTGGCCTCATCGTCGTCGTCCAGTCTTCCTGCGTCGTTCCCGACGACACGTCGCGCATGACCAAGGTCGATCCCACCGCGGCGGCGGCTCGCAAGGAGATGGTCGGCCTCAGCGAAGCCGACGTTCGAATGTGCGCGGGGTTTCCGACCGCCACCGCGGATGTCGGCCAGTCCGGGCAGATCTGGACCTATAAGCGCGTCGTTCAGCGCGGCAATCTCAGCGTCGTCGTTCCTGCCTTGGCCTTGGGGGCCATCCCGACGGTCGGCGGTTCCGTCAATGTCGCTCCCGGCGGCTACTGCGACACGCAGGTTCGCATGGTCGGCGGCCGCGTCGCCGAAGTTGCCTACGCCGGCGACAACAACCTGCCGAACAAGCGCGACGCGCTTTGTGTCAGCACCGTGGATGCTTGCGTGGCCTATGCCCGCCAACACAGGCCGGCGGCCAAATAGCGGCAGCGGATTTCGCGGGAATCAGCGAGGGCCGGACACTCGGTGTTTGACGCGGATAGCGTTGAGGGCTTGACTGAGCCGCCGGACCGAATACGCTAAGGTAAATACCGGCTCTGATCGCCGGGCGGCAAACATGCCTCGTATGCCTCGCCTTTCCCGGCGCTGGCTGCGGGGCATTGTCATTTCTGGGGTTCTGTTTGAAACGGCGCATCGAGATCGGCATCCTCTATTCTCGCTCCGGGAGCTATCAGCTCGTTTCCGATGCGTGCCGCATCGGCGCCATGCGCGCCATCGCCGACATCAATGCCGACAGGAGCTCGGGCATCGAGTTGGTGCCGGTTGAGCGCGATCCGCAAAGCAATGCCGACCGCTACGCGACGCTGTGCGAGGACATTTTCAGGACCAGCAGCGCGCGCCACGTCGTCGGCTGCGTCACCTCCTGGAGCCGCAAGGAGACGATTCCGGTGCTGGAAAAGGCCGGCGGCATGCTCTGGTACGCCTGCCCCTATGAAGGCTTCGAGGCCAACGAGCATGTCGTCTACATGCATGCCTGCCCCAACCAGCATCTGGTGCCGCTGCTGGCCCATGTCGTGCCGCGCTTCGGCGCCAACGGTTTTCTGCTCGGTTCGAACTATATCTGGGGCTGGGAGATGAACCGCGTCGCGCGCGACCTGATCGCCGACGCCGGCGGCAAGGTTTTGGGCGAGCGCTATCTGCGCATCGGCGAGACCGACGTGTCGCGGCTGATCGCCGAGATCCGGGCGACGCGGCCGAATTTCATCCTCAACAATCTGATCGGCACCTCGTCCTATGCCTTCCTGGCGGCCTATCGCGATCTGGCGGACGAGGATGCGGCTTTCAGTCCCGACTCCTGCCCAGTGATCTCCTGCAACCTCACCGAGGGTGAACTGCCGGCGATCGGCGAAACGGGCAAGGGCCATCTATCGGTCGGGCCTTATTTCGCGCCAAGGCCGGCCGCCTTCGCCTCCTCATTCGAAGCCTCCGCCTATGCCTCGGTGCAAGTGATGGCCGACGTGCTGTCGCGCGACCCCGACGCCGGTCCGGCGGAATTTTCAAAAGCCTTCGCCGAACGGCGCTTCTCCACCCGGCTCGGCCCGATCGCCATCGATGCGCACTCCCAGCACGCCACGCTGCCTGTCATCATCGGCCGGATCGCGGATGGCTACTTCGAAGTCGTCAGCCGCGACGACGAGGTCGCGCCGGACCCCTATCTGTCGCGCTACGACCCCGCAAAAACATTCGGCCGGCCGCGCTTGCGGGTGGTGTCGTGAGCCGGACCCCGCGCATCCCCAATCTCGGCGGCGCCAGGGCCTTTGTCCTGCATCGTCCGCACTCGACGGTGCAGGCGATCACCAGGCAATTGTCGGCTATCGGCCTGGTCACCGTCGACTGCTGGCCGGAACTGGCGCCGGAAGCGCTGGCTGCCGACTTCGTCTTCTTCGACGCCGATCTCGGTTTCGACGAGCAATTCCCCTGGAAGCCGGGCGAGGCGCCGATGCCACTGGTGGCGTTGATCGGCTCCGAGGCGCCCGGCCGCATAGAATGGGCGCTGTCGCACAAGGCCGACGCCCAGCTCCTGAAGCCGGTCGGCAATGCCGGCGTCTACAGCGCGCTGCTCATCGCGCGCCAGGGGTTCGAGGCGAGAAAACATTTAGCCGGCGAGATCGCCGCGCTGCGCCAGCGCGTCGCCGAACGCCAGACCATCGTGCGGGCTGTCTCGGCTTTGTCGAAAGGCAGCGACGACGACCGCGCCTATGCGCAGCTGCGCTCGCTGGCGATGAGCTGGCAGATCAGCGTCGAGGACGCCGCACGACGTATCGTGGCGATGACCGAAGGCTTAACGGGAGAGGCCAAGATCGGGGAAGAGCGGCGATGACCAGTCCCATCGCGCCTGATCTCATGGCCGGGCGCATGCCGGCCAAGCCGCGCGCCGGCATCTGGCGCCGGCTGGTCAAGCGCCGCCTTGCGCTGCTCGGCCTGGTCATCGTCGCCGTCGTCGTCGCGGGCGCGATCCTGGCGCCGTGGCTGACCGGCTATGATCCCAACGAGCAGATGTTCGACGGCCTGACCATCGAGGGCTCGCCTTTGCCGCCGAACGCGAAATTCTGGCTAGGCACCGACCTGCTCGGGCGCGACCTGTTGACCCGCATCCTCTATGGCGCGCGCACCTCGCTGATCATCGGCATCGTCGCCAATGGCGTGGCGCTGTTCATCGGCACGCTTGTCGGCGTCACCGCGGGCTATTTCCGCGGCTGGATCGGCAGCGCGCTGATGCGCTTCACCGATCTGATGATGGCCTTTCCCGCGCTTCTGCTCGCCATCTGCCTGGCGGCGGTATTCCAGCCCAGCCTGTGGATCGTTGCCATGGTCATCGCCCTGGTCAACTGGGTGCAGACCGCCCGCGTCATCTACACCGAGACGTCTTCGCTCGCCGAACGCGAGTTCATCGATGCCGAGCGCACCATCGGGGCGAGCGCGCCGCGCATCCTGTTTCGCCACGTCCTGCCGCATCTCCTGCCCACCATCATCGTCTGGGGCACGCTCGGCATCTCGACCACCGTGCTGCTCGAAGCCACGCTCTCCTTCCTCGGTATCGGCGTGCAGCCGCCGACGGCGTCCTGGGGCAACATCATCTTTGAGAACCAGACCTACTTTCAGGCCGCGCCCTGGCTGGTGTTCTTCCCCGGCGCCGCGATCCTGGCGCTGGCGCTGGCCTTCAACCTGATCGGCGATGCGCTGCGCGACATCCTCGACCCGACGCAGAGGGGCCGGGCATGATCGCCTATCTCGGCCGCCGCCTGATCCAGTCGCTGCTGATCCTGCTCGGCGTCTCGCTGATCACTTTCGCGCTGCTCTATCTCCTGCCCGCCGATCCGGTGCGCCAGATCGCCGGCCGCAGCGCCACACCGCAGACGGTCGAGAACATCCGCCAGCAGCTCGGCCTCGACCAGCCCTTCGTCGTCCAGTACTGGCATTACCTGACCAAGCTCGTCAGCGGCGATCTCGGCCGCTCCTATATCCAGCGCTCCGAGGTGACCGAGCTCATCGTCTCGCGGCTGCCGGCCAGCCTGCTTCTGATGCTCGGCGCCATTTTGTGCGAATTGCTGATCGGCCTCTCCATGGGCCTGATCGCCGCCGTCAAGCGCGGCACCGCCACCGACCAGACCTTGATGGTCGCCTCTTTCGTCGGCGTCTCGGCGCCGCAATTCGTCGTCGGTCTGCTGCTGCTCTATGTCTTTGCCGTACGGCTCAGCTGGTTCCCGATCGGCGGCTACGGCACCTGGCGCCACCTCGTGCTGCCCTCGCTGACCATGGGCATCCTCGGTGCCGGCTGGTACGCGCGCATGATGCGCTCGTCGATGATCGACGTGCTGCGCCAGGATTATGTGCGCACCGCGCGTGCGAAAGGCATCGCGCGCGGCGCCATCATCTTCCGCCATGCGCTGCCCAACGCTATCCTGCCGGTCATCGCCATGATCGGCATCGACATCGGCATCTTCATGGGCGGCATCGTCGTCGTCGAAAGCGTGTTCGGCTGGCCAGGCATCGGCCAGCTCGCATGGCAAGCCATCCAGCGCGTCGACATCCCGATCATCATGGGCGTCACCCTGGCCTCGGCCTTCGCCATCGTGCTCGGCAACCTCTTGGCCGACATCATCGCGCCCTTCATCGATCCCCGTATCAAACTGAGATGAGCGTCAAGCTCGGATGAAACCAAGAACACAAACAGAGAAAGGGAACATAACAATGAAAAAGTTTCTCGCATCGACCGTGGCCGCATCGGCGCTGGCGCTGATGCTTGGCATGACGAGCGCCCGGGCCGAGGACACGATCGATCCCAACGCCAAGCAGGGCGGCGCCATCACCATCACCTACAAGGACGACGTCGCGACCCTCGATCCGGCGATCGGCTATGACTGGCAGAACTGGTCGATGATCAAGAGCCTGTTCGACGGGCTGATGGACTACGAGCCCGGCACCACCAACCTCAAGCCCGACCTCGCCGAGAGCTACGAGATTTCGCCCGACGGCAAGACCTTCACCTTCAAGCTGCGCCATGGCGTGAAGTTCCACAATGGCCGCGAGATGACCGCCGACGACGTCAAATATTCGCTCGACCGCGTCACCAATCCGAAGACGCAGAGCCCCGGCGCCGGCTTCTTCGGCTCGATCAAGGGCTATGAGGATGTCGCCGCCGGCAAGGCCGAAAGCTTAGCCGGTGTCACCGTCGTCGACCCCTACACGGTGAAGTTCGAACTGACCCGCCCGGACGCCACCTTCCTGCATGTCATGGCCATCAACTTTTCGCATGTCGTGCCGAAGGAGGAGGTCGAGAAATACGGCGCCGATTTCGGCAAGCACCCGGTCGGCACCGGCGCCTTCAAGCTGGCCGAGTGGACGCTCGGCCAGCGCATCGTCTTCGAGCGCAACCCGGACTACTGGCACAAGGGCCTGCCGCATCTCGACAAGATCACCTTCGAGATCGGCCAGGAACCGATCGTTGCGCTGCTGCGCCTGCAGAAGGGCGAGATCGACGTGCCCGGCGACGGCATTCCGCCGGCAAAATTCCAGGAGGTGATGGCCGATCCCGAGCAGAAGGCGCGCGTCGTCGAAGGCGGCCAGCTGCACACCGGCTACGTCACCATGAACACCACCATGGCACCGTTCGACAATGTGAAGGTGCGCCAGGCCGTCAACATGGCGCTCAACAAGGCGCGCATCATCCAGATCATCAACGGTCGCGCCGTGCCGGCCAACCAGCCGCTGCCGCCGTCGATGCCGGGCTACGACAAGGAGTACAAGGGCTATCCCTATGACGTCGCCAAGGCCAAGGCGCTGCTGGCCGAGGCCGGCCATCCCGATGGCTTCGAGACGCAATTGTTCGCCATGAACACCGACCCCAACCCGCGCATCGCCCAGGCGATCCAGCAGGACCTGGCGGCGATCGGCATCAAGGCCAGCATCCAGTCGCTGGCGCAGGCCAACGTCATTGCCGCCGGCGGCGACAAGGCCGGCGCGCCGATGATCTGGTCGGGCGGCATGGCCTGGATCGCCGACTTCCCCGATCCGTCCAACTTCTACGGCCCGATCCTTGGCTGCGCCGGCGCGGTTCCCGGCGGCTGGAACTGGTCGTGGTATTGCAACAAGGATCTCGATGCCAAGGCGGCCGAGGCCGACTCGGTGGTCGACCCGGCCAAGGCCCCCGAGCGCGACAAGATGTGGAGCGCCATCTACGACAAGGTGATGGAGGACGCGCCCTGGGCGCCGGTCTTCAACGAGCAGCGCTTCACCATGAAATCGGCCCGCATGGGCGGCGCCGACAATCTCTATGTCGACCCGGTCCATATCCCGATCAACTACGACAATGTGTACGTAAAAGATGTGCAATAACTGCGACTACACCATCCACGGGCGCCATCACCATTTCGGCTGGGACAATTCGTTTGTCCCGGCTGAGCGTGTGGCGCCCGGCTCGACCATCGAGTTCCAGTGCCTGGATGCCGGCGGTGGCCAGCTGAAGCCGGATAGCACCGCCGCCGACATTGCCAAGCTCGACTTTGGCCAGATCAATCCGGTCACCGGGCCGATCTTCGTCGAGGGTGCCGAGCCGGGCGACGCGCTGAAGGTGACGATCGAGATGTTCAAACCGTCCGGCTTCGGCTGGACGGCGAACATTCCGGGTTTCGGCCTGCTCGCCGACGACTTCAAGGAGCCGGCGCTGAACATCTGGAAATACGACGCCGTCTCGCTCGAACCGGCATTGTTCGGCAAAAACGCGCGCGTGCCGCTGAAACCATTCGCCGGCACGATCGGCAACGCGTTGGCCGAGATGGGCCACCACTCGGTGGTGCCGCCGCGCCGCGTCGGCGGCAATCTCGACATTCGCGATCTCGCCGCCGGCACCACGCTCTATCTGCCGGTGGAGGTGGCGGGCGCGCTGTTCTCGGTCGGCGACACCCACGCCGCGCAAGGCGACGGCGAGGTCTGCGGCACGGCGATCGAAAGCCCGATGGATGTCGTGCTGAAACTCGATTTGGTGAAAGATGCGCGGCTGAAGACGCCGCGCTTCACCACGCCGGGGCCGGTGACCAGGCATCTCGATGCCAAGGGTTATGAGGTGACGACGGGGATCGGTCCGGACCTGATGAGTGGCGCGAAGCAAGCGGTTACCCAGATGGTCGACCTGCTCGCCGGCCGCTACCAGATCGACCCGGTCGAAGCCTACATGCTGGCCTCGGTCTGCGGCGATCTCCGCATCAGCGAGATCGTCGACATGCCGAACTGGGTGGTGTCGTTCTATTTTCCCCGTTGCGTGTTTGAATGAAGTTGGGTCAGCGCCGCACCCCCCTCTGCCCTGCCGGGCATCTCCCCCTCAAGGGGGGAGATCGGATGTCACCTCGGTCTTCGCCAACCATCATCATCATCAAGAAGGCGAGTCGGCGAAGCTGCCAATCTCCCCCCTTGAGGGGGAGATGTCCGGCAGGACAGAGGGGGGCGTGCCGCAACAAACTTCTCAGAATCCTGTCCTCGCAATGACCCCAGACCGCATCCTCACCATAACCAACCTCTCCGTCTCCGTACGCGGCGAGGAGGGCTCCCGCGAGGTCGTCTCCAACCTCTCCCTGACGCTCTCCCGCGGCGAGACGCTGTGCATCGCCGGCGAGTCCGGCTCCGGCAAATCCATGACCGCGCTGGGCATCATGCAGCTCCTGCCGCAGCCCGCCGCGCGCATCTCCGCCGGCACGGTCCATTTGGGCGAGACCGAGCTGACCGCCCTCGACGAACGCCGGATGCGGCGCATTCGCGGCGACCGCATCGCCATGATCTTCCAGGAGCCGATGACCTCGCTCAACCCGGTGCTGTCGATCGGCCGCCAGCTCACCGAATCCATCGAGGCGCATACCAGCCTGTCGCCCAGCCAGGCCCGCCAGCGTGCCGTCGAGGCGCTGAAGGCGGTGCGCATTTCGGAAGCCGAAAGCCGGCTAAGACAATTTCCGCATGAACTGTCGGGCGGCATGCGCCAGCGCGTGATGATCGCCATGGCGCTGGCGCTGGAACCGGACGTGCTGATCGCCGACGAGCCGACCACGGCGCTCGACGTTACCGTACAGGGCGAGGTGCTGGAACTGCTGCGCGACCTGCAGCATAAGCATGGCACCAGCGTCATCCTGATCACCCATGACATGGGCGTGGTCGCCGAAATGGCCGATCGCGTCATCATCATGCGGCATGGGCGCATGGTCGAGGAAGGCAAGACATCGGACATTTTCGCCCGCCCGCAAGCCGACTACACGCGCGAGCTGCTGGCCGCCGTGCCGCGCATCGGCAGTGGCGCCGGCCGCCAGCAATCGAAGGAGATCGCCGAAGCCGCAATGCCGGCCAATGTCGCGGAGGTGAACGACCTCCACGTCCGCTTCGACCTGCGCGGCGGCATTCTCGGCCGGGTCACCCGCCGCGTGCACGCCGTCGAGGGCGTCAGCTTCTCGATCGCGCCCAACGAGACGCTGGCGCTGGTCGGCGAATCCGGTTGCGGCAAGTCGACCACCGCCAAGGCGCTGGCCGGGCTGGTGCCGTATAGCGGCGACATCGTTGTCGGCGGCCGCAATTTGTCCGGTCTCGGCCGCGACGAGCGCAAGGCCGTGCGTCGCGACGTGCAGATGATCTTCCAGGATCCTTTCGCCTCGCTCGACCCGCGCATGCGCGTCGGCGACCTCGTCGCCGAACCGCTGGTTATCCACGGCATCGCCTCGAAGGAAGAGCGTCGCGAGCGGGTGGCGGCCCTGTTCGACCGCGTCGGCCTGTCATCGGACCAGATGGAGCTCTATCCGCACGAATTCTCCGGCGGCCAGCGCCAGCGCGTCTGCATCGCCCGGGCATTGGCGCTCAGGCCAAAACTGATCATCGCCGATGAAAGCGTCTCGGCCCTCGATGTCTCGGTGCAGGCGCGCGTGCTTGACCTGTTGAAGGAATTGCAGCGCGAATTCGGCGTCGCCTATCTCTTCATTTCGCACGACATGGCCGTGGTCGAGAACATCTCCGACCGTGTCGCCGTCATGTATCTCGGCCAGATCGTCGAGATGGGCACGCGCGACCAGGTTTTTTCGAACCCGCGCCACCCCTACACGAAGCGCCTGATCGAAGCCGTGCCGGTGCCCGATCCCGCGCAGCGCAGAAGCCGTTTTGCCCGCCTCGATCAGGAGATACCCAGCGCCACCCGCCGGATCGGCGAGGCACCGCTGAAACTGGCGCTGAGCGATGTCGGCAACGGCCATCTCGTCGCCCCCGAGGGCTGAAGCTGCCCGGGATGTGGTTCAAACAAGCTCGGTGTGCTCCCGATCGAGCTTCACATGTTCGTGTCCCGTCCTGAGCTTTCCCGCTGGCGTCACGCTATCGGGTCGGCCTTGCCGTCATGAAATCCGCGGCCGCCCCTTGCCCTTCCGCCTGATTTTCCTAATGTTCCTTGGTGCTTGCGGATGACGACCGTAGAGGGCGGCCGGATTCATCCACACTGGGAGGAAGTAGACTCATGAAGCTATGCTATGTCGTTTCCGCCGCGCTCCTTGCGGCCACCACCGCCTCGGCCGCCGAGATTTCCGATGGCAAGGTCAAGATCGGCATCCTCAACGACCAATCCGGCGTCTATGCCGATTTCGGCGGCAAATGGTCGGTCGAGGCGGCCAAGATGGCGGTCGAGGATTTCGGCGGCAAGGTCCAGGGCGCGCCGGTCGAGATCATCAGCGCCGACCACCAGAACAAGCCCGATATCGCCTCCAACATTGCACGGCAGTGGTATGACACCGAACAGGTCGATGCCATCATGGAGCTGACGACCTCTTCGGTCGCGCTCGCCGTGCAGGGGATTTCCAAGGAAAAGAAGAAGATCGACATCGTCACCGGTGCGGCGACCACCGACCTCACCGGCAAGCAGTGCTCGCCCTACGGCTTCCACTGGGCCTATGACACCCATTCGCAGGCGGTGGGCACCGGCGGCTCACTCGTGCAGCAGGGCGGCGACAGCTGGTTCTTCGTCACCGTCGACTATGCCTTCGGCTATTCGCTGAAGGAGCAGACCGCCAAATTCGTCGAGAGCCATGGCGGCAAGGTGCTGGGCGAGGTGCGTTATCCCCTCGGCGCGACCGATTATTCGTCCTTCCTGCTGCAGGCGCAATCGTCGGGCGCCAAGGTCATCGGGCTCGCCAATGCCGGCCTCGACACTTCCAATTCCATCAAGCAGGCGGCCGAGTTCGGCATCGTGCAGGGCGGCCAGCGCCTGGCCGCGCTCCTGTTCACGCTGGCCGAAGTGCATGGGCTCGGCCTGCAGGCAGCGCAAGGCGTCGTGCTGACCGAGGGCTATTACTGGGACCGCGACGACAAGAGCCGCGAATTCGGGCAGCGCTTCTTCAAGCGCACCAACCGCATGCCGAACATGATCCAGGCCGCGACCTATTCGGCGGTGACGCAGTATTTGAAGGCGATCGACAAGGCCGGCACCGACGAGACCGAAGCGGTCGCCAAGCAGCTCCATTCGCTGCCGGTGGACGACGCCGTCATCACCGGCGGCAAGGTCCAGGCCGACGGCAACATGGTCCACGACATGTATCTCTACCAGGTCAAGGCGCCCAGCGAGAGCACCAAGGATTGGGACTATTACAAATACCTCGCCACCATTCCCGGCAAGGAGGCCTTCCTCAGCGAGAAGGAAAGCGGCTGTCCGACGGCCGCCCAGTGACCGGCGCGGCCATGGTGCCGCCCGACCTGAGCGCGGAAGCACCGCGGGTGGTGCTTTCCGCCCGCGGCCTGCGACGTGACTTTGCCGGCTTCGTCGCGGTCAAGAATGTCGACCTCGATGTCCGCCATGGCAACATCCATGCCTTGATCGGACCCAACGGCGCCGGCAAGACGACCGTTTTCAACCTGCTGACCAAATTCCTGGCGCCGACCAGCGGCAGGATCGAGCTGCTCGGGCACGACATCACCCGCACCTCGCCGGCCAGGGTGGCGCGGATGGGTCTGGTGCGCTCGTTCCAGATATCGGCGATCTTTCCGCACCTCAGCGTGCTCGACAATGTGCGCGTCGCGCTGCAGCGACCGGCGGGGCTCGGCGTCCAGTTCTGGCGCTCGCTGGCGGCGCTCGACCGATTGACGCCGCGCGCCATGGAGCTGCTGCGTTCCGTCGGCCTCGACGATGCCACGAACAGGCTGGCCGGCGATCTTTCCTACGGCAGGAAGCGCGTGCTCGAGATCGCCACGACGCTGGCGCTGGATCCCAAAGTGCTGCTGCTGGACGAGCCGATGGCCGGCATGGGTCATGAGGACGTGGCCACGGTGTCCGCCCTCATCCGGTCGGTGGCGAGCGACCGCGCGGTTATGATGGTCGAGCACAATCTGACCGTGGTGGCCGATCTCTGCGACTGGATAACGGTGATGCAGCGCGGCGAGGTGCTCGCGGCCGGCGACTACGCCACCGTCAGCCGCGACGAACGCGTCAAGGTTGCCTATATGGGCACCGCCGATGACTAGTGCTTCGCCCCTGCTCGCGGTCCGCGGTCTCAACGCCTGGTATGGCGAGGGCCATGCGCTGCACGGCGTCGATCTCGAAGTGTTTGCCGGCGAAACGGTCACCTTGCTCGGCCGCAACGGCGTCGGCAAGACGACGACGCTGCGCGCCATCATGGGCCTGATCCGGCGGCGCACCGGGAAGGTCGTTTTCGATGGCGCCGACCTGATGCGGCTGCCGCTGCACCGCACCGCGCACCAGGGCATCGGCTTCGTGCCGGAGGAACGCGGCATCTTCTCGACGCTGACCGTCGATGAGAACCTGGTCCTGCCGCCTGTCGTTGCCCCGGGCGGCATGAGCGTCGAGGAAATCTTCGATCTCTTCCCCAATCTGAAGGAGCGGCGCAACAGCCCGGGCACGCGGCTGTCCGGCGGCGAACAGCAGATGCTGGCGATAGCGCGCATGCTGCGGACCGGCGTCAAGATGCTGCTCCTGGACGAACCGACCGAGGGCCTCGCGCCTGTCATCGTCCAGCGCATCGGCGAGCTGCTGGCGACGTTGAAGCAGCGCGGCATGACCATCCTGCTGGTCGAGCAGAATTTCCGCTTCGCCAGCCGTGTCGCCGACCGTTTCTACCTGATGGAGCACGGCAAGGTCGTGGCCGGTTTTCCCACCGGCGAACTCGCGGACCGCATGACGCTGCTCCACGAAATTCTGGGTGTATGATGACGCCATGACGATGATCTTCGGCATCCCCGTCCAGGCATTGCTTGGCCAGTTGCTGGTCGGCCTGATCAATGGCTCCTTCTACGCCATGCTGAGCCTCGGCCTGGCCGTGATTTTCGGCCTGCTGCGCGTCATCAATTTCGCCCATGGCGCGCAATATATGCTGGGCGCCTTCATCGGCTATCTCCTGTTCACCCATCTCGGCATCGGCTATTGGCCGGCGCTGATCCTGGCGCCGCTGATCGTCGGCCTGTTCGGCGTCATGGTCGAACGCCTGGCGCTGTCGCGGCTCTACGACACCGATCCGCTCTACGGCCTGCTCTTCACCTTCGGCCTAGCGCTCGTGCTCGAAGGCATCTTCCGCTACTATTACGGCGTGTCGGGAAACCCCTACGCCGTGCCGCCGCTGCTGGCCGGCGGCACCAATCTCGGCTTCATGTTCCTGCCCATTTATCGCGGCTGGGTGGTGGTCGCCTCGCTGGTCGTCTGCTTCGGCACCTGGGCGCTGATCGAGAAGACCAGGCTCGGCTCCTATCTGCGCGCGGCAACCGAGAACCCTCGTCTCGTCCAGGCCTTCGGCGTCAACGTGCCGTTGCTTTTGACCCTCACCTACGGCCTCGGCTCAGCGCTCGCCGGCCTCGCCGGCATCCTGGCAGCACCCATCTATCAGGTCAGCCCGCTGATGGGATCGGATCTCATCATCGTCGTCTTCGCGGTGGTCGTGGTCGGCGGCATGGGATCGATCCTCGGCGCCATCGTCACCGGCTACATGCTTGGGCTCGCCGAAGGACTGACCAAGGTCTTCTACCCCGAGGCCTCCAACTTGGTGGTCTTCGTCATCATGGCGATCGTGCTTTTGGTCCGGCCGGCCGGCCTGTTCGGAAGGGACGCCTGACATGGCGGAACAGACATCCGACATGGCCGAGCTGACACTTCGCGAGGCATCGGCCAATCCGTCGGCAAGGCTCGAATGGGTGCTGGTCGGGCTCGGTATACTGGCGCTGCTGGCAGCCCCGTTCTTCGTCTACCCGATCTTCCTGATGAAGATGCTGTGTTTCGCGCTGTTTGCCTGCGCCTTCAATCTCCTGCTCGGCTACACCGGCCTCCTGTCCTTCGGCCACGCCACCTTCTTCGGCGGCGCCGCCTACTTCACCGCGCATGCCGTCAAGGTCTGGGGCTGGCCGCCGGAAGCCGGCATCCTGCTCGGCATGGCGGGCGCCGCACTGCTCGGCCTCGTCATGGGTTTCTTCGCCATTCGCCGGCAAGGCATCTATTTCGCCATGATTACGCTGGCGCTGTCGCAGATGTTCTTCTTCTTCTGCGTGCAGGCGCCGTTCACGCAAGGCGAGGACGGCATCCAGGGCGTGCCGCGCGGCGTCCTGTTCGGCATCCTCGACCTCAATGCCCCGATGAACATCTATTATTTCGTGCTTGCCGTGGTCCTGGCCGGCATCTTCGCCATCTGGCGCATCGTCAATTCGCCCTTCGGCATGATCCTGCGCTCGATCCGCGAAAACGAGAACCGCGCCATTTCGCTCGGCTATTCCGTAGCCAGCTACAAACTCGGCGCCTTCGTCATGTCGGCGGCGCTGGCCGGGCTCGCCGGCTCGCTCAAGGCGATCGTCTTCCAGTTCGCCACGCTCACCGACGTCACTTGGCAGATGTCGGGCGAGGTCATCCTGATGACGCTTCTGGGCGGCATCGGCACCATGGTCGGTCCGATCATCGGCGCCAGCCTCGTCGTCGGCCTGGAAAACACCCTGGCCACCTCAGGCTTCCCGGTGACCATCGCCACCGGCCTGATCTTCATGGTCTGCGTGCTGGTGTTTCGGCGCGGGATTGTCGGGGAGGTTTACGCGCGGGTGCTCGGGCGGGCGGGGAAGGGTTGACTGAGGATTTGCATCGCTACCGGCGATCCGGCACTTGCGAGGTAAGTGACCGTGTTGGGGCCGGAACCCGGTTGTCCGATATCACGATGAAACGGCAGTACCGCCCGAGCGCCGCAGCAAGGCAGGTTGGATGTGCACATTTGGGATACGATGAATGTTATTGAGAGCCAGCAGCGTTCAAAATGCTTTCGCGACTGAGCGCGTCGTCGCGCGGACTGGTGAAGTTTTACCGCCTGCCTATCACCGATTTGATGATCGCACGATCTCGTCGAAATAGGTCCGCAGTGCCTTCTTCACGGTTTCACGCGGGCCGGTCGTGGCTGTTTCTACCGGAGGTTCAATTGGCCGTTTCATTCGCCTGTTGCCTCACGGCATCTATCAGGTCTCGTGTCGCCTGGGCGACCTTGGCGACTGGTAGTCGATGAACGCAGTACACGCCGCCCGGATTGCCGGGTTTGCACAAATCGGGCGCAATGCACTGGCAAGGCAACGGCGGCTCAACGGTGCGGTGAAGCACCCCAAGAGGCCCCCAGATGTCGGGTGGCGTGAGGCCATAAAGGCCCACAACCGGGGTTCCGACTGACGCAGCCAGGTGCATTGGGCCGCTCTCGTTTCCCAGAAAAGTAAATGCATCCGCAAGCAAAGCAGTTAATGTCTCAAGCGAGATCTTACCAACAACGCTCGCCAATGGTGACATTGCCATGTTCAAGATTGCCTGCGCGGTTGCGCCTTCACCAGGTCCACCAACCAGTAGTGACCGCAGGCCCGTCGCTGCATAAACCTCGTCGATTACTGCAGCGAACCGTTCAGCTTGCCAACACCGCCCTTCGAACCTTGCTCCAGCGTGCACAGCGACGAAAGCTTTTACGGCCAGCTTGCTTTGCGCCAGAACCTGGGTAGACGCGCTTCGCCCGACCGGTGTGGGTTCAAGCCTCGGTGTCACTTCGCGTAATTCTATCCCAAGGGCTTCAAGCGGGGACAAATATCGGTACAAATAATGCGCGCCTCCACGACCGAAGGTTTCAGCAAATATATTAGCAGGCTGACCTTCCCAAAATTTCAGGGGCTTTTCCGGGGGGTTGTACCCAACGCGCAGCGGAGCGCCGAATGACCTGTGCAATATCCTTGACGTCTTCGAGTCAGTTACATCAATGGTGAGATCGAATTTTCGGCGACGGAGGTCAGCGACCAAGCTTGAATATTCCTTCACCCGCTGAAGCAGACTTCTACCAGCACTTCGACCGTCGAACCCGATGGCCACGTCCGCGATATTCTGGCTGATTACGAAGTCTCGCGAGCCAGGAGCGCAAAGCATGGCTATCGCAGCGTTTGGGTAAGCGAGGCGCAGATTTCGCACGAGCACCGAGGTCAGAATGATGTCCCCGATGTACTTCGTCTGAATAACGAGAATGGACTTGATAGTCTGCCGATCAACCATCGAGATATTCAGCACACCAACCTCCTGAAGGGCGGGTGATGTTGGTCGTTGGTCGGCTCGCATCTCCGAGAAATGGATATCTCTCTTTTCACCATCGGAGCTAGATCATCTTTGCTATAGCGTTCGGGACAGCCCATGTTGCAAACTTCCCTAAGAAGCACTCGTCATGGCATCTGTCCCTGCCACAAGGGCAATCCAGTTTCCGCAGCGAAGTCCCTATCCTCTGCGTAGATTGGCTCGCCTCTACTCACTACCAGGCGAAGCAAATCCGCATCTTCGTCGGCATGATATCGAAAGGCATTTCGGGTGTCGTATCCATGCCCAGCCTGGGACAGGGAAAACCCGCTGACTACAACAGGAGCGAAACCGGCGAAACGCGTCAACATGATCGCGAAGGCTCCGGTGGAGATTTTCCGGTGCCAGCCGCGGGACACATGATATTTGCCGCTAAGCCGCCAGACGATGTTGGCAAGTTGCCATTTGGTGAGCGCCTGCAAGGTATCAAAACGATAATTGAAGGTGCGACAACCAGCTTTCAGCTTGTCCTCAACGTCCGGCCAAACCGGTATGATCAGATGTTTTGCCTGCCGTCCCTTTAACAAATCGCGCTTGTAGAAGTCCTGTTCGCTCGCGCCGACTAAAATGCCGCGGCGGATGACGGCGATATCAGGAAGGCGGAGGCCGAACGTTTCCGCCAAAAGCTGGGAAGCATTGACGGTCACAAGTGCCCAATCGGCACCATGTCCCTCCGGGAGGCGAAAATTCGGCGCCGACCCCATCACCAAGGCGGGACCCGTGACCCTGGGCAAGCGAAGAGTTGGCATTGAGAAGATTGGCAAGAAATCCAAAAGCCGAGTTTTCATGCGGGAACCTGAACAGCATGTTCCTCAAACGCGCGCAGAATGCTCTCTTCTCGCCTCCACAATTCGTCCCATTGCGTGGTGCCGGACCAGCCCGCAAACCAAGGGCCGCCGAGCGTGTAGTGCGCCAGCGAGACATCGGCGGGATCGAGTTCCGAAGCCGAAGCCCCTACGAGGTAGTTCCATGCCAGAGGCAATTCCCCGATCTCGTGGTCCTCAAGCCATTTGAAGGCGTGGAGGTCACGTCCAGGCCACGTATTGAGCATCTCGTTGGTCAGCCGTTTGTTGGACGGATGATCTAGATTCCACAAAACGACCGACGACCAGTTTTTGCGGCGATAGAACGTCTGCATTTGTCCGTCCATCTTGACCGCCTCGGATTCGCGTTGCTCGTGCTTAACCGCCATAATCGCGTAGGAAGGATCGACTAGATCGAGCAGCTTGGCTGGATCCTTCAGAAACAGGACATCGCAATCGCAGAACATGGCCCAGCCGCCTTGCCTTATAAACGGAACGGCAAAGCGCGATATGGCAAACTCGGTCGCCATCGGTGCCTCGGAAATCGGGCACCAGAGCTTACCATCCCGTACCACCATCGGTCGCTTCATAATTCCTTGGGCTTCAAGGTCTTTGAGCACCAATGGTAATATCTGCAACGGCGTGCTTGTCCGCCGATAAGCGCTCCATCGCGCTACATCTAGAACGCGGGATTCCCGTGGATCATACCCAATGTAGATCGGAATCATGTCGCAACCCTATAATTGTGCAAATTTACACGAATTAAGCAGGGAAGCACTGCAAGCGAAAGACCCGAAGTACAGCGGATCACTTGGTCACGGTAACGACCGTGCACGGTGAGGCGCAAAGCGGCCGTCCAACGGTAGAGTTATGGACATCTCTCTTGGGTCATTCGCGACGGCAGGCCCTAACCGATGCCGGTTTCCCTATTCACCCGTAACACCCCCGCTCCACCGCCAGCCTCCTGACCAGCGCCAGCACCCCATCGATAGCCGGCGTCGGCTTGCCCACCAGCCGCCCGAGCTCCTGCACCGCGCCCACCAGCGCGTCGATTTCCATCGGGCGGCCGCGTTCCAGATCCTGCAGCATCGAGGTCTTGTGTTCGCCGACGTCGCCGGCGCCCTTGATGCGGCGGTCGACGTCGATGGGGAAGCGTACGCCCAGGCTTTCGCCGATCGCCTGGGCTTCCAGCATCATCGTGCGGGCGAGGGTTCGGGTGCCTTCGTCGGCGACGATCGCGGCCAGCGTGCTGCCGGTCAGCGCCGAGATCGGGTTGAAGGAGAGGTTGCCCCACAGTTTTACCCAGATCTCGCCGCGGATGTCGTCGCGGACAGGCGCCTGCAGCCCGGCCTTGACCATCTCCCCGGCCAGAAGTGTGGCCCGTTCGCTCTTCTCGCCCGAAGGTTCGCCAAGCGAGAAGCGCTTGCCCTCGACATGGCGGATCAAGCCGGGTGCATCGACCTCGACGGCGGGGTAGACCACCGAGCCGATGACGCGCTGCGGGCCGAGCCGCTCCCAGATCGTGCCGCCGGGGTCGACCTGATGCAGCCGGGTGCCTTCGAGCGCGTCGCCGGCCTTGTAGAAATACCACCAGGGAACGCCGTTCTGCATGGTGACGACCGATGTATGGCCTCCAAGCAGCGGTGCGATCTGGTCGAGCGCGGGCGCGACGGAATGCGCCTTCAGCGCCAGCACGACATAATCCTGCGCGCCGAGATCTTCCGCCTTGGCGGCGGCGCGGACCGGGGCGGTCGTCTCCTTGCCGTCCTCGATCAGGCGCAGGCCATTTGCCCTGATTGCTTCGAGATGGGCGCCGCGGGCGACGATCGACAGGTCGGTGCGGCCGGCGATCGCCAGCTTGGCGGCAAGATAGCCGCCGATGGCGCCGGCGCCGAATATGGTGATCTTCATCGTAGTGAGCCTTTGATTCTATGCATGTCGTTATCTCGGAACCGAGGACACTTCCAAGCGACATGCATTAGAGCCCGAGTTTGGCGGCGAGCCCAATGCGCTGCAGCTTGCCGGTCGCGCCCTTTGGGATCTCGTCCAGGATCAGCACCTTGCGCGGCACCTTGAAGCCGGCGAGCCGCATCGCGGCGTGGGCGCGGATTTCGCCCTCGGTTGCGCTCATGCCTTCGCGCAGCACCACGGCCGCCGCCACCTCCTCGCCAAGCTTGTCATGCGGCATGGCGAAGGTGACGACCTGCGCTACCGCCGGGTGGTCCATCAGCACATTGTCGACCTCGAGCGGCGAGATCTTCTCGCCGCCGCGATTGATGATCTCCTTCAGCCGGCCGGTGACCCTGAGATAGCCGTCAGTGTCGAGCACGCCCTGGTCGCCGGTGTGGAACCAGCCATGCGCGAAGGCAGTGGCGTTGGCGTCCGGGTTCTTCTCATAGCCTGAGGTGACGTTGGGGCCGCGAATGACGATCTCGCCGGTCTCGCCGGCTTGCACCAGCCGACCGTCCGGCGTCATCACGGCCACTTCGGGGCCGCCGGCCGCACCGACGCTGCCCGGCTTGCGCAAGCCCGGCGGCAGCCGGTTCGACGCCATCTGGTGCGCGGCCTCGGTCATGCCGTAGGATTCGATGACAGGGCAGCCGAAGGTCGCCTCGAGTTCGGCCATCACCTGCGCCGGCAGCGACGCCGAGGACGAGCGAATGAAGCGCGGGCGTGCCGCCGCCAGCGCTTCGGCATTGCGCGCCGCGCGCGCCAGGATCGCCTGGTGCATGGTCGGCACGGCGGTGTACCAGCTCGGTTTGGCGTCGCTCAGCCACTGGAAGAAGCGCAGCGCGTTGAACCCCGGCGTGCAGTAGATGCTGCCGCCCGATGCCAGCGACGACAGCACCGCCGCGATCAGGCCGTGGATGTGGAACAGCGGCATGATGTTGAGGCAGCGGTCATCCGCCGTCAGGCCAAGCGTCGCGCCAATATGGCGGGCGGAGGCCGCGACATTGGCATGGCTGAGCGGCACCAGCTTGGGGCGTGAGGTGGTGCCCGACGTATGCAGCAGCAGGGCGATGTCTTGGTCCCCAGCCATGGCGGGCGCCGCTTGCTGGCCGACCGCCGCGCCCTTGATGGCAAAACTGCCGGCCGGCGCGTCTGGCGGCACGATGAGCCGCAGCACGCCGATGCCGAGGCGCCCGGCCACCGTCACGGCAGGGCCAGTCTCGTTCTCGGCGACGAGGATCGCCTTGGCACCGATGTCGGTCAGGTAGAAATCGAGCTCGTCGGCCCGGTAGGCGGGATTGAGCGGCGCCGTCGCGGCGGTGGCCGCCACGGCGACGAAGGCCGTTGCCATCTCAGGCCCGTTCGGCAGCACGATCGCCACCCTGTCGCCCCGGCCGATGCCGAGCGCGTGCAGCTGTGTGGCAGTGGCTTTGATCAGCGCGCGCAGGCCGCCATGGGTGAGCGTGGGCCTGTCGGGTGCCAGGATGGCCGGCGCGTCGTCGGCGCCGGCCACGAGGCGGCGGGAGAGGTCTGTGTGGGTTTGGGTCATGGTCACCGGCTATGTTTCAAAGATCGTGAAAGTCCAGCGGAGGTTGGCGCCGCCCCCTCATTGCCCTGCCGGGCATTTCTCCTTGTAAACGGGCGAAAGAGCTAATCTCAATACCCCAGCGCCATCCCGTCCTTGCGCGGATCCGACGCGCCGGTCAGCGTTCCCTTTTCCCAGTCGATCAGCACCGCCTGGCCGCCGCCGAGCGGATGGTGCGGCTCGGTGATGGCGTGGCCGCGCCGGCGCAGGCCTTCGATCGCCTCGGTGGGCACGTTGCGCTCCGCTTCCACCATGCCGTCATTGTAGAACACCCGGGGGGCATCGAGCGCCTGCTGCGGGTCCATGCCGAAATCGATCATGTTGGTCAAAAGATGGACATGGCCGAAGGGCTGGTAGCCGCCGCCCATGACGCCGAACGGCATCACCACGCAGCCGTTTTTGGTCGCCATGCCGGGCATGATCGTGTGCATCGGCCGCTTGCCGGGTGCGATGGTGTTGGGGTGCGCCGGATCGAGGCGGAAGCTCGAGCCGCGGTTCTGCAGCACCACGCCGGTCTTCGGACCGACGACGCCGCTGCCGAAGGAATAATAGGTCGAGTTGATGAAGGAGACCGCGTTGCGGTCGCGGTCGACGATCGAGATATAGACCGTATCGCTGCCCGGCAACTGGATGTCAGGCAGATGGGTCATGGCGCGGTCGCGGTCGATCTCGGCGCGCAGCCGCTCGGCATGGGCGGCCGACAGAAGCTCCTTCACGGGCACCGGGACACGGTCCTGGTCGCCGACGAAACGGTCGCGGTCGCGATAGGCCAGCCGCCCGGCCTCGATCTCCAGATGCAGGCGCTCGGCGCCGTTGGGGTCGAGCCCGCCGAGCTTGAAGCCCGACAGCACGTTCAGCATCAAAAGCGCCGTCAGCCCCTGGTTGTTCGGCGGCATCTGGTGAATCTCATGGCCGCCATAGCTGACGCTGACCGGCGCCACATAGTCGCCTCGGGTCGTGGCGAAATCTTCGGCCGTGTGCAGTCCGCCCAATTCCTTGAGCCGGCGCACCATGTCGTCGGCGACCGCACCTTCGTAGAACCCGGCGCGGCCGTGCTTTGCGATTATCCGCAAAGTGGCGCCGAGTTCCGGCTGGCGGTGCACGTCGCCGGCCTTCGGCGCGGCGCCGCCGGGCAGGAAGATGCGCGCGGCGTGCTCGTCGGCGGAAAGATCGGTCTCCGGGTCGGCCCAGTCGAAGGCGACGCGGTCGTGCACGACATAGCCGTTCTCGGCATAGTGGATCGCCGGCGCCAGCACTTCGGCCAGGCTCTTGCTGCCATGATCCTCAAGCAGCCGGCACCAGGCGTCGATGGCGCCCGGCACGGTCACCGCGTGCGGCCCCTGCTTCGGAAGCTCGTTAAAACCCTTGTCGCGATACCAGTCGACGGTCGCGGCCGCCGGCGCCCGGCCGGAGCCGTTGAAAGCCAGCACCTCGCTTTGTCCCTTGGGGCAGTAGAGGACAAAGCAATCGCCGCCTATCCCGGTCGATTGCGGCTCGACCACGCCCTGCACGGCGGCCGCACAGATAGCGGCATCCATGGCATTGCCGCCGGCGCGCAGCATCTCGATGGCCGCAAGCGTCGAGAGCGGATGCGATGTCGCGGCAATCGCTTCCGTGGCACGAACCGGCGAGCGGCCGGGAAACTGGAAATCACGCATCTGGTCTGGATATCCCTAGGGTCACTTGAAGCGAATGGGTCCGATGAAATCAATCCCGGCGGCCGAAGATCTGCGCCAGCGACAACAGCAGCACCGAGAGCACGATCAGGCAGGTCGAGATGGCGGCGATGATCGGGTCGATCTGGTCGCGCAGCGCGTTGAACATGCGGCGCGTCAAGGTGGTGGTCTCGCCGCCCGAGATGAACAGCGAGACGACAACTTCGTCGAAGGAGGTGATGAAGGCAAACAGCGCCCCCGAGACGATCGAGAAGCGGATCTGCGGCATCGTCACCTGCCAGAAGGCAGCGATGCGTCCCGCGCCCAGGCTGCGCGCCACGCGTTCCTGGTTCATGTCGTAGGAGCGCAGGCCCGACAGCACCGTCAGCACCACCAGCGGCAGCGCCTGCACCGTATGCGCGATGACAAGGCCGGTCAGCGTGTTGTTGAGGCCGATGCGCGCATAGAGGAAGAAGGTGCCGATGCCGACCAGGATCACCGGGATGATCAGCGACGCCGTGAGCAGCGCGTTGATGGTGCCGTTGAAGCGCAGCGTACCCCTGTTGATGGCGTAGGCCGCCGCGGTGCCGAGCGGCGTTGCCACCAGCGCGGTCATGACAGCGACCTTCACCGACACGATGGTGGCGTCACGCCATTCCAGCGACTGGAAATAGCTTTCGTACCAGCGCAGCGACCATTGCTGCGGCGGGAATTGCAGCAGCGTCGAATCCGAAAACGACATGATGACGATGATGACCGACGGCGCGATCAGGAACAACAGCACGAGGCCGCTGAGGCCGTAGAGCCACAGGCGTTGCCGGTGCGAGATCGGCAGGCCGATATCTCCGCTCATCGTGAACTCCATACGCCGGTGGCGCGCGCGCCGAGCAGCCACTGGAACAGACCCAGAAGCGCGAGCGTGACCACCAGCAGCACCACGCCGAGTGCCGCACCCGCGCCCCAGTTGGAATAGAGGCTGGTGGTCTGTTCCATGCGCATCGCCCACATCACCACCTTGCCGCCGCCCATCAGCGCCGGCGTGACGAAGAAGCCGAGGCACAGCACGAAGACGATGACCACGCCCGAGGCGAGGCCGGGCAGCGACAGCGGAAAGAAGATCTGCCTAAAGGTCGCGGCCGGGCCGGCGCCGAGATTCATGCCGGCGCGCAGGCAGTCGGTGTCGATGGTCTTCATCGAGGCGTAGAGCGGCAAAACGAGAAACGGGAGCAATATGTGCGTCATGCCGATGACCACGCCTGAAAAATTATTGGCCAGCGACAGCGGCTGGCTGATCACGCCGAGGTCGATCAGCCAGCTGTTGATCAGGCCCTTGCGCTGCAGGATCACCAGCCAGGCATAGGTGCGCACCAGAACCGATGTCCAGAACGGCAGGATGACGAAGATCAGGCAGATCGAGGCGGCCCGGCGCGGCAGTTGCGACAGCATGTAGGCCAGGGGATAGCCCAGCAGCACGCAGGCGCCGGTAACGATGAAGGCGACCTTGAAGGTGGTGATGAAGGTCCTGATGTAGGAGGCCTGCTCGAAGAAGCGTGCGTAGTTGGCGGCGCTGAAGGCGCCGGTCTCGTCGAACAGCGACAGCCAGAACAGCCAGCCGATCGGCACGATGATGATGGCACAGACAAGGAACAGGCCCGGCGCCAGCAACGCCAGCAGCCGCAGTGACTCCCGCCGCGCATCGGCGCGTAGCTCTTGCGCGTTCAGATCCTGCCTCGCCGGGCCGGCGATCTCTTTCAGCAGGGCGGATTGCGCGCTCATCCCTCGGCCGCCACCAGGATCGTGTCCTTGGCATCGAGGCCGAGCGTGATCGGCTGGCCGGGCGCCGGCATTCTGGCCAGCACATCGCTGCGGCAATAATCGCGCAGCGTCAGCTGGCGGCCGTCGCTCAGGCTGGCGTAGCAGACGAAGCTGTCGCCCTGGTAGATGATGTCGCTGACCCTGGCATCGAGCACATTGATGCCGGTCGACGGCTCGTCCGCGGTGACCAGCCGCAACTTCTCCGGTCGCACCACCATCAGATGCCGACCCGCCGGCGGTGTCGGTGCGCCGGTCTGGATTCGCCTGTCCTGATACCAGACCGACCCGTTGCGGCACTCGACGGGAATGAAATTCGATTCGCCGATGAAACCGGCCACGAATTGCGTCTTCGGCGCGGCATAGAGGGTTTCGGGCTTGTCGAGCTGTTCGATGCGGCCAGCGTTCATCACGGCAATACGGTCCGACATGGTGATGGCTTCGCGCTGGTCGTGCGTGACATAGACCGTCGTCATGCCAAGACGGCGGTGAAGCGCGCGCAATTCGATCTGCATATGCTCGCGCAGGCCCTTGTCGAGCGCCGACAGCGGTTCGTCCATCAAGACGATGCGCGGCTCGAAGACGATGGCGCGCGCCAGGGCCACGCGCTGGCGCTGACCGCCGGAGAGCTGGTCGACGCGGCGCTCGCCCAAGCCCTGCAGCTTCACCAGCTCCAGCGCCTTCTTCACGCGCTGCGCCGTCTCGGCTGCCGCGACGCCGCGCTGCTTCAGCGGGAAGGCGATGTTGTGGAAGACATTCATATGCGGAAACAGCGCATAGTTCTGGAACACCATGCCGATATTGCGCCTGTGCGGCGGCGTGGTGATGATCTCGTCGCCGCCGACCTTGATGCTCCCCCCATTGGCTCTGACGAAACCGGCCAGGATCATCAGCAGCGTCGTCTTTCCCGATCCGGAAGGCCCGAGCAGCGTCAGGAACTCGCCGGCCTCGACATCGAGATTCAGGTCGCGCAGCACCGGCACGCTGCCAAACCGTTTCTCGATCCGGCGCATGCTGATCGGCAGCGCGGATGGTGCAATGGACAAGATCGTTTTCTCCTGGGCAGAGACTGAAGGAGCGGGGCGGCGTTTGCGCCGCCCCGCAATGTCAGGGTTCCGGCCTATTGCTGGATCAGATTGTTGAACTTCTCCGTCGCCTCGACGAGGGTGTCGCGCCAGAACTCGGCATCCTGCAACACCTGCTTCTTGACGTTTTCGGGCGCCGAGTTGATGTCCTTGATCCGCTCGGGCGGAATCTTGCCGGTCTCGAAAGCCTTCTCGTTGACCGGCCCATTGTCGACATAGAGCGGCAGATTGGCCTGCAGCTGCGGGCTGACGAACATCGCCAGCGCCTTCATCGCCGCTTCCTTGTTCTTGGCGCCCTTGGGGATGACCATGCAGTCGGCGGTGAGCACGCCCTGGTCGAACGAGAAGCTGACCGGCGCGCCTGCCTTCTTCAGCGTGCCGGCACGGCCGTTCCAGATGCTCGCCATGTCGACTTCGCCATCCTTCACCAGTTGCATGGCCTGGGCGCCGGAGGTCCACCAGGCATCGACATGGCCACGGATCTTGTCGACCGATTTCAGCGCGCCGTCGATGTCGACGGGATAGACCTTGTCGATCGGCAAGCCCGAGGCGAGTGCGGCGACGCTCAGCGTCTCCGTCGCCTGGCTGCTGCTCAGCGCGCGCCGTCCCGGAAACTTCTCCACGTTCCAGAAGTCGGCCCAGGTCTTCGGGCCCTTGTCGCCGAAGACGTCGGTCCGATAGATCAGCACGACGGAGGTGTAGGAAATGCCGACCCAGTCGTCATGCACCAGCTTGGGGTTGATGCCGCTCTTGTCGATGATGCCGTAATCCAGCTTTTCGAACAGCCCTTCCTTGGAGCCGCGCGCGCATTCGTCGGCGCCCAGCTCGGTGATGTCCCATTTGACGGCATTGCCTGTCACCTGCAGGCGCACGTCGTCGAGGCCGTTGGTGGTGTCTTCCTTGATGGTGATGCCGAGCGCATCGGCGGTCGGCTTGAAGAAGGCCTTGGTTTCCGCTTCCTGATAGGTGCCGCCCCACGAGGCGACGGTGATGGTGTCGGCGGCGAGGGCAGGCACTGCCACGGAGGCAATGAGGCCGGCTATCGCGAAAGTTCTAAAGTTCCTGTTCATTTCGGTTCTCCGACCGGTGTTCCCATTTGTTTTTGATTTGGCATGCGGTTTTGTATACAATTTCAAATGTAGCCGAGAGATCGGTGTTGTCAACTCCGGCGGGCACGATCAGTTCAACGCGATGGGACGGTGCCGCAGGGCGTGGCAAATTGCGCCGACTGCGACTACAAACGAGGCAATGTTCGGCTAAAGCAGCCGGAGAACTGGGAACGGACCTTGGCCAAGGAAACAAAAAACACGCTGCGCGACTCGGTCTATTCCGCGCTCAAGGCGATGATCGTGACCGGCCAGATTCCGCCGGGCTCGCGCGTCACCGAAAGCGACATCGCGGCCAAACTCAATGTCAGCCGCACGCCGGTGCGCGAGGCCTTCAACCGGCTGGAGCGCGACGGGCTGGTCACCGGCCGGCCGCGCCAGGGCTATGCCGTCACCGAGTTCGACATCAACATGTTCCGCGAGGCCTTCGACATCCGCGAACTGCTCGACGGCCATGCGACCGAACTGGCGGCGGCCGCGGCGACCGAGAAGGATAAGGCGCGTCTGCGCGCCATGCTGGCCGAGTGCGAGCGGCTGGCCGCCATTCCCGATCGCACGACGCGCGAAAAATTCCAGGAACTGGAGGTCGGCATCGATCTGCACCGCGTCATTGCCGAAATCAGCGGCAACGCGATGCTGCACGGCATGCTGTGCGGCATCCTCGACAAGTGCCAGCACTATGTCTGGACGGAACTCTTGTGGCTCGACGAATGGAAGATCGCCCGCGACGAGCATGCCGAGATCGTCGAGGCGATCTGCGCAAACGACGCTCGTCGCGCCGGAACGCTGGCGCGCGCCCATGTACGCGGTTCGCGCGAGAACGTGTTGCGCCTGCTGCAGGCGAAATCGGACTATCAGAGTTTTCTGGCCAAGGCCTCCTGAACGAGACAGCCCATTGGCGCCTACCAGGTCCAGCCGCCCTTTCCGAGCGTCGCCACCGCGTCGACGATGCGGGTGAAGCTCGCGCGGGCACGGCCGACGCTGTGCCGGGCCCTGAGATAGCCGTGCACCAGGCCGGCTTCCTCGAACCAGGTGGCGCGCCCGCCTGCCGCGACCATGCGGTCACGATAGGCCTCGCCATCGGATGACAGCGGGTCGCACTCGGCGGTCATCAGCACGGTCGGCGGCAGGTTGGCGAAATCGGCATCGGCCAGCGGCGACAGCGTGATGTCACCGGTCTGGTCCACGCCCCCGGTGCGGATGTGCTTGTAGAACTCGAGATCGCGCACCGTCAGCATCGGCGCTTCGGCGTGTGTCACATAGGATCCGCGCGAGCGATCGCCGCCGAGGCCGGGATAGATCAGCACCTGGCCGACCGGCTTCTTCGCATGGCCACGCGTCGCGTGTGCAACGGCGGCGCAAAGGGTGCCGCCGGCGCTGTCGCCGCACAGCACCACCGGGCGGTCGGAACTCCCCGCGGCCCATTCGAAGGCGGTCATCACATCGTCGAAAGCGGCTGGGTGTAGATGCTCCGGCGCCAGCCGGTAATCGACCGAGACCACCTCATAACCGGTGCGGCCGCAAAGCTCGGCGCAGACATCGTCGTGGCTGTCCAGCCCGCCGAGGATGAAGCCTCCGCCATGGATGTAGAGCACCATGGCGGCACGGTCCGGCGTCGCGTTGCGATAGATGCGGATTGGGATGTTGTTGGCAGGTGTGGCGATGGCGGTCGTCTCGGCCGTCACGGCTTGCGGATAGCCGGCAAAGAACTCGCGGCACATGCGATCATAGATCTCGCGCTGCCGCGCGATCGTGTAGTCGATCGTGTCGGGCGGATAATAGGAATTGGTCCGCTCGATGAAGGCCCAGGTCTCGGCGTCGATGAGTTTGGCGTAGTCGGTCATGAACGGAGACCGGACAGCAATGAACGCGCCCAGGCGCCCCCCTCTGGCCTGCCGGCCATCTCCCCCTCAAGGGGGGAGATCGGATGTCGTCTCGGCTTTCGCCAACCGCCAACGTTTCCGGAAGAGCGCTGTTGGCAAGACCGCCGATCTCCTCCCTTGAGGGGGAGATGCCTGGCAGGGCAGAGGGGGGTGCCTGGCGCCATCATCTCCGAGTTATTTCCCCTTCCACACAGGCTCGCGCTTCTCCGCGAAAGCGCGAAAACCTTCCATACCGTCCTCCGAGCCGTAAAGCGCATCGACGGTCGGCAACTGCCGGCGCGTCACCTTGTTCATCGCATCCTGGAAGGTCAGCGATTCCGCCACCCGCGCCGTCTCCTTGATCGCTGCGAACACCAGCGGTGGGCCGCTGGCGAGGAGGCGGGCGATCTCCCAGACGCGGTCCTCGAGTTTTTCCTTGGGCAGCACCTCGTTGACCAGGCCCCAGCGATGAGCCTCGGCGACATCCATCCAGCGGCCGGTGAGCAGCAGGTCCATGGCGACATGGTAGGGGATGCGCTTCGGCAGCTTGATCGTCGCCGCGTCGGCGAGCGTGCCGGCGCGGATTTCGGGCAGGGCGAAGGAGGAATGATCGGACGCATAGATGAGGTCGCAGGACAGCGCCAGCTCGAAGCCGCCGCCCACCGCCATGCCGTTGACGCAAGCGAGGACCGGCTTGTTCAGATCGCGCAATTCCTGCAAGCCGGCAAAGCCGCCGACGCCATAGTCGCCGTCGACCGCGTCGCCGCCGGCGGCAGCCTTCAAGTCCCAGCCAGCACAGAAGAACTTGTCGCCCGCGGTCTTGACGATGGCGACGCGCAGTTCCGGATCGTCGCGGAACGCCTTGAACGTCTCGCCCATCAGCCGCGAGGTCTTCAGGTCGATGGCGTTGGCCTTGGGGCGGTCGAGCGTGACCTCGAGGATGGTGCCTTCGCGGCGGGTCGAAATGACGTCAGACATTCTTGTTCTCTCCCAGCACCAGCAGCGCGTCGGCGATCCAGGCGCCCTTGCCTTTCGTGCAGACGATCAGCGGATTGATGTCGAGTTCCTCGATCTCGCCGGCATTCTGCTGCACGAAGCCGGCAATGCCCGCGATGGCGTCGATGGCGGCCTGGACGTCGGCCTTCGGCCGGCCGCGATAGCCTTCGAGCAGCGGGAACAGTTTCAGCCCGCGCAGCGCGGCTTCTATGTCGTCGCGGGTCGCCGGCAGCATCAGCGTGACGCTGTCGCGCAGCAACTCGACCAGCACGCCGCCGGTGCCCAGCGTCATGACAGCGCCGAACATCGGATCGCGGGTGAAGCCGACGATCAGTTCGGCGACGCCGTCGCGCACCATGCGTTCGACATAGAGCCCGGTGCCGAGCGGCAGCAAGTCATGCGCTGCCGTGCTGACCGATTCGGCGTCCTTGAGGTTTAGCCTGACGGCGCCGACCTCGGACTTGTGGGTGACGCCAAGAGCCTTCAGGGCAACCGGAAAGCCGAGCGCCATGGACGAGATCACGGCCTCGACCGCATTGCCGGCCCGCTCGCCCTTGGGCACGGAAAGGCCGGCCTCGATCAGCCGCGCCTTGGCTTCGGCCTCGTCAGGTGTGACGCGCGGCACGTCGGATGCGCCGGCAGCCCTCGTGTCGACCGGCTGTGCCTGCGGCTCGCGCCAGGCCCAGCCGATAAAGGCCGCCGCCTGCGCGGCGTCCATCGCCTCGGAAATGCCGAACAGCGGCACCATGCCCCGCGCCATCAGCTCGGCCGTGTATTCCTCAGGCAGGTTCTCCGGCAGCGAGGAGACGATGGCGCCATGCGCCTTGTTGGTCTTCAGCGCCGATTCGAAGGCGCGCAGCGTCGCCCACCAGTCGGTCACCGAGCAACGGTCGGGGCGCGGGAAGTCGAGCACCAGCATGTTGAGGTCGAAGCCGCCCGACATCATGGCGGTGAAGGTGGCCGTCATTGCCGGCTCGTTGTTCCAGATGAAGGTGTGGTAGTCCAACGGATTGGCCACCGCGACCAGCGGCCCGAGCGTCGATTTGACATGGGCGCGATGGCTGTCGGTCAGCACCGGGAAGTTGACCCAGCGCCCTTCGGCGCTGTCGGCCATGACCGACGCCTCGCCGCCCGAACAGCTCATCGATGAGAGCCTGTACCCAGGCAACGGGCCGGTGATGTGCAGCAGCTTCAGCGCCTCGATGAAGGCGGGGATGGAATCGACACGCGCGATGCCGAGCCGCTTCAGGAAGGCACCGGAAGCAGCGTCCGACCCGGCAAGCGAGGCGGTGTGCGAGACGGTTGCCTGCCGCGCCTGTTCGGAACGGCCGACTTTCATGGCGATGATCGGTTTTTTGAGCTCTCTCGCCCTGGCCGCCAGCCGCTCGAAGCCGGCTACCGAATCAAAAGCCTCGATGTGCAGGCCGAGGGACGTCACCCGCTCGTCCTCGATCAGGCCAAGCGCCATTTCCGACAGGCCGGTCTGCGCCTGGTTGCCGGCGGTCATCAGGAAGGCGATCGGCAGGCCACGCTTCTGCATTGTCATGTTGATGGCGATGTTGGAGGACTGGGTGATGATGGCGACACCCTTGCCGCCCTCGTCCAGCCTGATGCCGCCATGCTGGTCGGGCCACAAAAGCGCACCATCGGCATAGTTGATCAGGCCATAGCAATTCGGCCCGATGATCGGCATCTGACCGGCGGCGGCAACCAGTTCGGCCTGCAGCCGTTCGCCATCCTCGTCATAGGCCTCGGTTTCGAGGAAACCGGCGGCAAAGCAGACGGCGCCGCCGGCGCCGCGCTCGGCGAGCGCCTTGATCACCTCGATGGTCAGGTGCCGATTGACACCGACAAAGGCCGCGTCCGGCGCGCCGGGCAGATCCGCGACTGACCGGTAGGCCTTGCGCCCGGCAACCTCGTCCTTGGTCGGATGCACCGGCCAGATCTCACCGGCAAACCCCATCTTGATCGATTGCGCCACGACGGCGGCGGCCTGCACGCCACCGAACACGGCGATCGATTTCGGGCGCAGAAGGCGTTCGAGTTTATGCATGGTCATCTTTTCGTTTTGAGCACGATCTCAGGACAAACCATCCCGTTTGCCCGACAAAACCGGATGCCGGTCTTGGCTATCATGCTCTAAGCACCGAAGGGACGCAGCAGCGCCCGCGAAATAATATGTCGCTGAATCTCCGATGTGCCTTCCCAGATGCGCTCGACGCGGGCGTCGCGCCAGATGCGTTCCAGCGGAAGGTCATCCATCAGCCCCATGCCGCCATGGATCTGGATTGCCTCATCGGCGACGAAGGCAAGCATTTCGGTGGCCTTCAGTTTGGCCATGGCCATGTCCTGGTCGGTGACGATGCCCTGATCGTACTTCCAGCCGGCTTCGAACACCATCAGGTTGGCGGCCTTCAGTTCCGTCGCCATGTCGGCAAGCTTGAACGACACGCCCTGGAACTTGCCGATCTGCTGGCCGAACTGCTGGCGCTGCGCGGCATATTCGACCGCATGGCCAAGCGCCCGCTCGGCGCGGCCCAGGCACGTGGCGCCGACCTGCAGGCGCGTCGCGCCGAGCCAGGAATTGGCGACATCGAAGCCCTTGTGCACCTCGCCCAGAACCTGGGATGCCGGCAGGCGGCAGTCATCGAATTCGAGAATGGCGTTGGTGTAGCCGCGATGCGAGACGTTGCGATAACCGTCGCGCACCATAAAACCCTTGGTGCCCTTGTCGACGAAGAAGGCGGTGATCTTCTTGCGTTTTCCACGCGGTGAATCCTCCTCGCCCGAGGCCATGAAGACGATGGCGAAATCGGCGAGATCGGCGTGGGAGATAAAATGCTTGGTGCCGTTCAGCACCCAGTCGTCGCCATCCTGCACGGCGGTCGCCTTCATGCCGCGCAGGTCGGAGCCCGCGCCGGGCTCCGTCATCGCCAGGCAATCCCATTTCTCGCCGCGGATGCAGGGGAAAAGGTACTTTTCACGCTGTTCCGGCGTGCCGGCGAGCAGGATGTTGGAGGGGCGCGCAACGCAGGTCCAGTGCAGCGCGTAATTGGCGCGGCCAAGCTCCTTCTCGTAGAGCAGCCAGGTCACCGTATCGAGACCCGCGCCGCCGACATCGGCCGGCATGTTCGCCGCATAGAGCCCGGCCTCGATCGCCTTGGCTTTGATCTCTTCGATCAGCTCGCGGCGCAGCACGCCGGTGCGCTCGACCTCGCGTTCATGCGGATAAAGCTCGTTCTCGACGAAGGCGCGCGTCGTCTCGACAATGAGTTTCTGCTCTTCCGAAAGACCGAAATCCATGGTCTCAGCCCTTCTTCTTTTTCTTCGGCTTTTCGGCCCGCTTCACCGGCTTGGCGGCCTTGGCCCTTTCGGCCGCCTTGGAAGCCACGGGCTTCTTCGCCGCCAGCTTGGCGAGTTGCTTGGTATAGTCCTTGTGCAGCGCGCCGGCGCCCCAGCCCTTGCCCTTGTTCTGCTTCGACAGCGCGTCCATGATCGCGACCAGATTGTCGTCACGGATCTTTTCCAGCTCGCGAATCGACAGGCCGTGCGCCTGGTCGTCCGACTGGGTGGCGATCAGGTCGACCAGCTCGTCGTTGAACTCCGGCACGTCCATCAGCTTGGTCCACGGCCATTTCAGGCACGGTCCGAACTGCGCCATGAAGTGGCGCATGCCGGCTTCGCCGCCGGCGACACGATAGACCTGGAACATGCCCATCTGCGCCCAGCGCAGGCCGAAGCCATAGCGCATGATGTCGTCGAGTTCCTCGACCGTGCAGATGCCGTCCTTGATCAGCCACAGCGCCTCGCGCCATGCGGCTTCGAGCAGGCGATCGCCGACAAAGGCCTCGATCTCCTTGCGGATGACAACCGGCTTCATGCCGATCGAGGCGTAGATTTCCTTGGCGACCTCGATCGCTTCCGGAAAGGTCTGGTCGCCGCCGACGATCTCGACCAGCGGTAGCAGATAGACCGGGTTGAACGGATGGCCGACGACCAGCCGCTCCGGATGCTTCTTCATCGCCACCTGCATGTCGGTCGGCTTGATGCCGGAGGTCGACGAACCGACAATGGCGTTGGCGGGCGCATGGGTGTCGATCTCGGCCAGCACCTTGTGCTTGAGGTCGAGCCGTTCCGGAACGCTTTCCTGGACGAAGTCGGCGTCGGCGACGGCCTCGGCAATCGTCTTGGCGAAGGTCAGCTTGCCTTCCTTGGGCAGGCCGCCGGGAACCATCTGCTTGTAGGCGCGGCGCGCGCCCTTCATCACTTCCGAGACCTTGCGCGAGGCCTCCGGATCAGGATCGAAGATCGAGACGTCGATGCCGTTCAAGAGCAGGCGCGCCACCCAGCCGGCGCCGATGACGCCGCCGCCAATCGCGGCCGCCTTGTTGATGATGCTCATTGAGAGGCTCCGGTTCTTGTCCTGGCGGTTTCGGGATCGGTGAGAGGCACGCGCTCGCCAGCGCGAATGACTGATGGGTCGTAGGCCTTGCGGGCGAAAACTTCGAGGACGAAGGGCCGGAAGAATTCGATCGGCAGCGTCTCATAGTCGGGGTCGAAGCTCGACTGGTCCCAGCGCTCGCAGAACTGGTCGCAATCGTCGAAATAGGCATGGCCGGCGAAGCGGTCGCGCGCATGGCGATTGCCGCCGAGATGGTGGGCGTAGTAGAGGCGCTGGAAATCGCCGTGCTTCTCCACCACCCACGTACATTGTTCGCGCACGAAAGGCTTCAGGATCGACGCGGCGTATTCGTCGTGATTGTAGGGCGCATAGATGTCGCCGATGTCGTGCAGCAGCGCGCAGGCGATCCAGTCGGTGTCGGCGCCGTCGCGCCAGGCGCGCGTCGCCGCCTGCAGCGAATGGCCGAGCCGGGTGATCTTGTAGCCGGAAAGGCCCTCGTCGAGCTGCACCAGCGCGTCGAGCAGCCGCTCGCCGGTCTTGGCCGCATAGTCGGTTTCGTGGGCGGTCAGGAACTCGTAGTCTTGCCTGTCGCCATCCTTCATCGCGGTGAATTTTACGGTAGCCATATCGACCCTCCCTGCGAATAATTTATGCCGCTATCGGCGCTCGCTTGGTCAGGTTGAGCTTCTTGCGGACTTCCTCCGGCCCCAGGATCCTGGCGCCCAGATTGGTGACGATCGAGGCGGCGCGCTCGACCAACTGCGCATTGGTCGCCAGCACGCCCTTGTCGAGCCACAGATTGTCCTCGAGCCCGACGCGGACATTGCCGCCGGCAAGCACCGCCGCCGCTGCATAGGCCATCTGGTTGCGGCCGATGGCGAAGGCCGACCAGTTCCATGTCGACGGCACGTTGTTGACCATCGCCATGAAGGTGTTGAGGTCGTCGGGCGCACCCCACGGCACACCCATGCAAAGCTGCACCAGCGCGTCGGGGTTGAGCACCTTTTCCTCGACCAGCTGCTTGGCGAACCAGAGATGCCCGGTGTCGAAGGCCTCGATCTCGGGCTTGACGCCGAGCGCCGTCATCATGCCGCCCATGGCGCGCAGCATGCCGGGCGTGTTGGTCATGACATAGTCGGCTTCGGCGAAATTCATGGTGCCGCAGTCCAGCGTGCAGATTTCCGGCAGGCATTGGCGCACATGTTCCATGCGGTTGGTGGCGCCGCCCATGTCGGTGCCCTTTTCGTTGAGCGGCAGCGGCGCTTCCGGCGAGCCGAACACCATGTCGCCGCCCATGCCGGCGGTCAGGTTCAGGATGACGTCGACGTCCGCCGCGCGGATGCGCTCTGTCACTTCGCGGTAGAGATGCACGTCGCGCCTGGGCTTGCCGGTTTCGGGGTCGCGCACATGGCAGTGGACGATGGCAGCGCCTGCCTTGGCCGCATCGATCGCCGAATCGGCGATCTGCTTGGGCGAGCGCGGCACATGCGGCGAGCGGTCCTGCGAGCCGCCGGAACCCGTCACGGCGCAGGTAATGAAGACCTCACGGTTCATTGCAAGCGGCATCGAAACTCTCCTCCCATTCGAAACAGCCGCTAGCATCGCTCGACTTGATCAAAGCTGCTTTGCGTTTTACGAAGGCGATATGATCAAAAGCGAAAAACCGGATATCTTTCGCGCCGAGCGCACGCCGCTCAAGGTGACGTTGCTGGTGTTTTCCGGCTCGTCGATCATGTGCGTGGCCTCCGCCGTCGACCCGCTGCGCGCCGCCAATCGCATTTCCGGCGAGACCCTGTTCGATTTCAAGCTGGTCTCGGTGACAGGCGAGGCGCCGGTCACCACATGCGGCCTGCCGGTGGCGGTCAGCGGCCGTTTCGACGCCAATGAGGCAACCGACGTGCTTGTCGTCGTCGCCGGTTTCGGCACCCAAAACTATGCCACATCGGCTCTCCTCTCAGCTTTGCGGCGGGCGGCGCGAGCGGCCCGTGCGTGCGGCGGCGTCGAGGCCGGCACCTGGCTGGTGGCGCGCGCCGGCCTGCTGGAAGGCCGCAGCGCCACCACCCACTGGGAGGACATGGAGGACTTTTCCTCGGCATTCCCCGGCATCGATGTCCGGCCGGACCGCTACGTCATCGACGGGCCGGTGTTCACGTCGGGCGGAGCCTCGCCGACCTTCGACCTGATGCTGCATCTCATTCGCACGCGCCTCGGCATGGCGGTGGCGCTCGATGTCGCCAGCGTCTTCATCTACGACCAGGCGCGGGCCGCGACCGATGCCCAGCCGCTGGTCTCGCTCGGCCGGCTCGACGGCTATGATCCGCGGCTGGCGCAGGCGATCCGGCTGATGGAATCGCATGTCGATCAGCCGCTGACCATAGAGGCGGTTGCCAGGCGCGCCGGGGTGACGGCACGGACGCTGGAAAGCATCTTTCGCAAGTCGATCGGCGAGACACCGGGCGCCTATTATCTCAGGCTGCGCCTGGGTGCCGCGCGCCGGCTTGTGGTCGACACGCGGATCGCCATGGCGGATATCGCCGGGCGGACGGGGTTCTCGTCTGCCGCGGCCTTTTCAAGAGCATTTTCAAGAGCTTTTGGCGAAGCCCCTGTCAGGCTTCGCCGGGGGTAGTGCAGGTCGCCCAAAACTGTGTAGCGGTTTTGGGGCAACGACATGCACAGGTAAAGAGAGCTTATGCCGCATTCTGGCGGTCGCTGCCGCCATCGATCTGCGAGCGCATCTGCCGCGCGAGATGGGTCTCGAAGCGGCTGGCAACGGCGCGGTCCCATTCATTGGTGCTGCGTGCGCCCTGCTTTGGATGCGGCATTGCCATCAGCCGGTCGATGATCGATCCGGCCTCGCCAGGTGAGAGCAGGGCGTCGATTTCACGTTCGTTCTGCATATCGGTTCGCCTCCTTCTTCCTCTCCCGCCACGAGCAATATCTATACGAGATTCGTGACGGCAGTTTGAAGGCAAGAGCTGGGCGATTGAGGGGCGCTTAGGGGCAAAACCTTGTCGTCGGTTTCAGCATGGCGCGCAAAAGGTTTCCGCGCGCCAAGCTTTCGAATCGCATAGTGCGCCGGCTTGGATTGCCGGCGGTCAGGCAGCGTCAGACGTAGCGGTTGACGATGTTTTCGAGCAGTTCCTGGCGGCCGGAGCGCGGCTGCGGTTCGATCTTCTTCTTCACCACGCGCTCGGCGATCTCTTCCAGCGTGCGCTTGCCCGACAGCATCGCCTTGGCCTCGGCGCCGTTCCAGCCGGCGTAACGTTCGGCGAGCGGACCCGACAGCGCCTTGTCCTCGACCATGCGGGCCGCAGCCTTCAGGCCGCGCGCGCAAGAATCCATGCCGCCGATATGACCGATCAGCAGATCCTGCGGGTCGAGCGACTGGCGGCGCAGCTTGGCATCGAAATTGGTGCCGCCGGTCTTGAAGCCGCCGGCCTGGAGGACTTGGTAATAGGCCAGCGCCATCTCCGGCACATTGTTGGGGAACTGGTCGGTGTCCCAGCCCGACTGGTAATCGTTGCGGTTCATGTCGATCGACCCGAAGACGCCGAGCGCATTGGCCAGCGCCAGCTCATGCTCGAAGGAATGGCCGGCCAGGAAGGCGTGGCCCTGCTCGATGTTGAGCTTGACCTCCTTCTCCAGGCCGAAGCGCTTGAGGAAGCCGTAGACGGTCGCGACGTCGTAGTCATACTGGTGTTTTGTCGGCTCCTGCGGCTTCGGCTCGATCAGGATCGTGCCCTTGAAGCCGATCTTGTGCTTGTAGTCGACGACGAGGTTCAGGAAACGGCCGGCCTGTTCCTGCTCGCGGGCAAGGTCGGTATTGAGCAGCGTCTCATAGCCCTCGCGCCCGCCCCACAGCACGTAGTTCTCGCCCTTCAGCCGCTTGGTGACGTCGATGCAGCTCTTCACCGTCGCGGCGGCGTAGGCGAATACATCCGGATCGGGATTGGTCGCGGCACCCGACATGAAACGGCGATTGGAAAACAGGTTCGCCGTACCCCAGAGAAGCTTGACGCCGGTCTGCTTCATCTTGGTGGCGAAATAATCCGCGATTTCATCGAGGCGGGCCGCACTTTCGGAGAAATCCTTGCCCTCTGGCCGCACATCGGCGTCGTGGAAACAGAAATAAGGCGCGCCGAGCAGCGAGAACATCTCGAAGGCGACATCCGCCTTCAGTTTCGCCAGCTCCATCGTGTCGACGCCGCCGGCCTTGGGGAACCAGGGACGGTCGAAGGTCTGGCCGCCGAACGGGTCGCCGCCGGGCCAGGCGAAGGAATGCCAGTAGGCGACGGCAAAGCGCAGATGGTCTTCCATCCGCTTGCCGGCCACCACTTCGTCGGGATTGTAGAAACGATAGGCCAGCGGATTGGTCGAATCCGGGCCTTCATATTTGATTTTCTGGATGTCGCCGAAAAAGCCGCTGCTCATGGTTCTCTTCCTCTCCAAGATAGGTTTGCCTGATTACCTCAGGCGTAATTGGTTTCACGCCGGCGCTGGTCGAAAACGGTCATGTCAAAACCGTCAAACGAAGGAGACAGACCATGATCGACCTCAACAGGATCGCCCAGAACTACATCATCGCCTGGAACGAAGCCGACGCCGACCGCCGGGCGGCCTTGCTCAGGGCTGTTTTCACCGAAGACGTCAGCTATCGCGATCCGCTTATGCAGGGCGACGGCCATGAAGGCGTCGCGGCGCTGATCGACGGTGTGCAGCAGCGCTTTGCCGGCTTCCGCTTCTCGCTGAAGGGCACGCCGGATGGCTTTGCCGACAAAATCCGCTTCTCTTGGAACCTCGGGCCCGAGGGCACCCCTTCCGTCATCGAAGGCACCGATATCGGAACCATCGAGAACGGCCGCCTGAAGAGCGTCACCGGTTTCCTCGACAAGGTGCCGGCTCAGTGAGGGCAACTTGGAAAGGGGGATGCGAGGCGCCCCCCTCTGGCCTGCCGGCCATCTCCCCCTCAAGGGGGGAGATTGTCTGTTTTGGCTGCTTTCGCCAATAACCAACGTTGCAGAATTGTCGCCTACGGTGAAACTGCCGATCTCCCCCCTTGAGGGGGAGATGCCCGGCAGGGCAGAGGGGGGTGCCTGGCGCCAACTCACGCGGTTACTGCTTTGATCGCCGGATACAGTGCCCGGTAACGCTGGTAAGCATCCGCGTAGGCACCGGCCAGACCGGAATCTGGTTCGATCGTGGCGTCGGTCTTCGGCGCGGAGCACACAGCCAGCGGATCGGCGCCCGTCGCGGCTATCAGGCCGAGCCGGGCGGCACCAAAGGCGGCGCCGAAATCGCCATCGGCGGGGATGTCGACCGGCAGTTGCAGCGCGGTGGCGATCGCCTTCAGCCAGTAGCGCGAGCGTGAGCCGCCGCCGATCGCGGTCACGCGCGTCAAGGTCGTGCCGGCTGTCTTCAACGCTTCGAGGCTGTCGCGGAAGGCAAACGCGACGCCTTCGAGCACGGCCTGGGTCAGCACGGCGCGGCCCGATTCATGCGCGAGGCCCGTGAAGGAACCGCGAACGGCCGAATCATTGTGTGGCGTACGCTCGCCTGAGAGATAGGGCAGGAAGGACACGCCGGTCGGCGCCTTCAGCGCCTCCCCGAGTTCCGATGTCAGCTCGCCGGCGCCCTTGCCCGTGATCTCGCACAGCCAGTTGAGTGAATCGGTTGCCGACAGGATGACGCCCATCTGGTGCCAGGTGTCGGGCAGCGCATGGCAGAAGGTGTGCACCGCGCTTGCCGGGTTCGGCAGGTAGGACGCGTTTGCGGCAAACAGCACGCCCGACGTGCCGAGCGAGACAAAAGCCTGGCCGGCGCCGACCGTGCCCATGCCGCAAGCGGAAGCCGCATTGTCGCCGGCGCCGCCGGCGATCGGGATGCCAGTCTGGATACCCCATTGCGATGCGAGTTCGGCGCGCAGACCGCCGGCCTTCGCGGTGCCCTCGACCAGCGCTGGCATATGGCTCTCGTCAAGCGATGTCGCGGCGAGCAGGTCCGCGGACCAGCACCGCTTGCCGACGTCGAGCCAGGACGTGCCGGCCGAGTCGGACATTTCGGAAAAATGTTCGCCGGTCAGCCAAAGCCGCAGGAAATCCTTCGGCAAAAGCACCTTTGCCACCTTGGCGAAGACAGCGGGCTCGTTGTTCTTCACCCAGGCGAGTTTCGGCGCGGTGAAACCGGGAAATACAATGTTGCCGGTGAGCGCGCGGAAGCGCGGATCGGCATCGAGGGCCGCTGCCTCGAGATGACTGCGCGTATCGTTCCACAGGATGCAGGGGCGCAGCACATGATCGGCCGCATCGAGCAAGGTCGCGCCATGCATCTGGCCGGACAGGCCGATGCCCTTCACCGCGGCGAACTGCTTGGGATAGGACGCCTTCAGTTCGGCGATCGCGTCCTCGCAGGCGCGTATCCAATGCAGCGGATCCTGTTCGGACCAGCCAGGATGTGGCCGAGAGACATCAAGCGTGCCATGGCCGGAGCCGATGACGCCCTGTCCGGCATCGATCAGCAGCGCCTTGACGCCCGATGTGCCCAGGTCGAGGCCGAGATACATGGTTTCCTCCCACGTCCTTATTTTTTTCGGAGCCCGAAAAAATATACTTGAGCAGTTTTTAAGGCAAGATCCGCTCCGGGTCAATTCTCTGACAAATCGGCGGCCCGTCGCGAAAACAGCGCCGACAGCGGACTGTCCGGCCGCGCCGTCGAGCGCTCCGTCGTCAGTGCCTGGGCGAGCGCGCCGTCGCCGGCGCGCAGGGCTGCCTCGATCAGCGTGAGATCGATGACGTCCCGCTGCGCGTGGCTGCCGCCAAAGCGATGGGCGATGGCCCGGATCGGACCGATCAGCCGGATGGTTTCGGCGTAGTTGCCCTCTCCGAACGCCTTGATCGCAAGCGTCAGGGGATGGCCGACATCCCTGGTGAATGCGGCGTTGTCGTCACTGCCGCGCATCGCCTCGCGCTGGGCTTCGAGCAAGATCCGGGTCGGGGCGCCGAGCCCGGCGCCGACAAAGGCCATCATCGCATGGGCGTCGTTGAAGGCATAGTTGCCGGCGCGGGCCTTGGGCACCCAATTGGCGGCCAGTGTTGCCCAGCGGTCACCGACATCGACACCGCCAAGATGGAGCCGCCACAGGATCGCCGACGCATCGACCATGTTGAGCGCCAGCGTCGATCTGGCGCCGTAGATCGGCCCGTCATAGAGCTGCAGCACCTCGCCGGTCTCGCCGAGATCGTAGTGGAACAGCGCCAGATGCCACCAATTGTGGACCTGGAGGAAGCTCTCCTTCGTCCAGGCTTCGGGATCGGCTCGCATCCAGGCGATGCCATCCCTTTGCCGGCTTTGCATCTCCATCACGTGGGCGACCGCATGTTGCGCCCAGCCGTCGCGCGGTTCGATCTCGACCGCTGTACGACCGAGCCTTTCTGCCTGCGTATATTCGCCCATCTCTTCGAGCCCAAAAGCCTGCATGCCGAGGATGGCGTGGTAACCCGGCATGTCGGTCCGCCATGAGGACAGGGCACGGGCGATGCGGTCGCGCAGCATGCGGGTGTTGCCGGTGAAGAAATCGACCTGGTGTCCGACCTGGAGCGCCACGGCGTCGAGCGGGAAATCGATCGCTATGTCCTGCAGGATGCCGGAGGCCTGATGCCAGCGCCCGTTGGCGAGGTGGCCGAGGGCCGAGACATGCGCCCGCTCGCGCGTTGTCGCGGCAAGCGGCAGTGCCGCCCCGTGGCAGGTCTTGGCCATGGCCGTCGCCTCCGGTTCGGTGGCAAGGCCGAAAAGGTAGCCCTTGAAGACATGCGCCATGACGAAACCGGGGTCCTGCGCGATGGCGCGGTCGACGGAGTTCACCGGATCGCCAACGAAACACTGCAATTCGCGCACGGCCTGGCTGTAGGGTGCGAATCCCGCCTCCGTCGCGCCCGAAAATGCCAAGCCGAATGCGTCCCGGATAGTCATGCGAGAGTCCTTGGTCGGCGCCCGATGGGCATGATGCCCCTCGGTCCAACATGATCTTAAAGCATGGGCCACGGCGACGCCAAATCACGGGCACATCTGCACCATGTCAGCTATTTTTGCAGTTCATCAACCATGAGAGGCAGATTAGGCTTTGTAAAAGCGAACGAATTGTGGCTTCATTGCGGCGCGGGTAAGAGGCTTGAAATCGCGATCTGAGAGGGGACGCGATGCGGCACTTTGAAATACAGCTTCCGAACAGCGGCTCGGAGCACATCGGCAAGGCTATTTCTTCGGCGCGGCGAAGGCCCAGGCGAATCAATCCTGGGTTTATTAGCTTACTTGCAACTACATCGCTGATGTTGCTGCCTGGCTCCGCGGCCTTCGCGGCATGCGTGCTGGTTCCGTCTCCGGGCAATGACACCTTCACTTGCGATAGTGGCGATTCGGGCGGCAGTCTCAACGACATCAACGGCAACAACACGCTGACCTTTCCCGCCGGCGGTACCGGCCAGGTGAGCGGCAACGTCACTTTCGGCGCCGGCACGGACCGCATCGACATGCAATCCGGCACCATCACCGGCACGGTCGATTAGGGTGACGGCACGGATTTCTTCACCATCGGCGGCGGCATCGTCTCCGGCAATGTCCAGCAGGGCGCCGGCATCGACGACTTCAACATGAGCGGCGGCCTGGTCGGTTCGCTGAACCAGGGCGACGGGCTGGACACCTTCACCATGACCGGCGGGCGCGTCATCGATTTCTTCGACGACGGCGACCGTGCCGTGATGACCGGCGGCCGCATCGGCCGTGTCAACATGAAGCTCGACAAGAACTATTTCAACATGTCGGGCGGCATCATCGACCGCAACCTCGTCACCGGCTTCGATCAGGACACCATCATTCTCTCCGGGGGCACGATCGGCGGCAACATCAGCGTCAGCGGTGGCAACGACAGCGTGACGATAACAGGCGGCACGGTAGGCGGCGATGTGCTGATGAGCTTCGGCGCCGACAATTTCGTCTGGAACGGCGGCGGCATCATCTATGGCTCGGTCGACCTCGGCGCCGACAACGATACCGCCAAGCTCAGCAATCTCACCAAGGCCAATCTTGGCGGAGCCGATGCGCTGAATGGCGGCCTGGGCACCGATGCGCTCACTTTCGACAACGTCAAGCTGGACGGCATCGCCAGGGTCCAGAACTGGGAAACCATCGACGCCACCAACGACACCCAGCTGATCCTGGACGGCAATCTCGTGCTGGGCGACAGCGGCACGGGCACCGGAAAGCTCAGCGTCGACCAGGCAAGCACGCTCTATGGCGGCGGCTTCAACAGCTCCATCCAGGCCTTTACCGCGGGACAGCTGGCCGAAGTGGTCAATGCCGGCCGCATCGACCTGACCAATGGCAGCACCGGCGCCACCGATCGCCTGACCATATCGGGCAATTATGTCGGGATGGGCGGGTTGCTCCTCCTCCAGACCGAGCTTGGCGACGACAGCTCCGCTTCCGACCGGCTGGTGCTGTCCGGCGGCACGGCCTCGGGCTCGACCGGCATTGCCGTGGTCAATGTCGGCGGCGCCGGGGCGCAGACCACGTCCGACGGCATCATGCTCGTCCAGGCGGTCAACGGCGCCACGTCGAGCGCAGGCGCCTTTGCCCTTGACGCGCCGGTCGCTGCCGGCGCCTTCGAATATTATCTCTTCAAGGGCGGCGTCAGCGCCGGGAGCGAGCAGAACTGGTATCTGCGATCGACCCTGAACACACCGGCAACACCGGCCGCTGGGCCGTCGGCGCTCGAACCGCCGCCGCAGCCAGAGCCGGAGGCGCCGCGGACCGAGCCGCCGCCACCACCGTCCGAGCTGCCGCCGGTGCCGGTGCCGACCGATGGCGACATCAACAACCCGCCGGTCGATTCGACACCGCCGGTGCAGGCGAGCGACCCCGAGCCCGAGGCGCCACCGGCACCGCCGCCAGCACCGCCAGCGGATCCGCCACCGCCACCGCCGGTGGTGCCGACCGCCGTGCCGGACCTGCCGACGCCGGCAGCCGGCGAGACGATCCTGCTCTACCGCGTCGAGGTGCCCACCTACTCGGCCTTGCCGCCGGTGGCCGAGCATCTGGCGATGACGACACTCGGCACCTTCCACGAGCGGCGCGGCGAACAGAGCCTGTTGTCGAACGCGGAGCTGTCGCCGGTGTGGGGCCGCATCTACGGCCAGGACGCCAAGATGGGCCGGTCGGGAACGGTCGCCGTCCTTCGACGGCACCTTGTTTGGCCTGCAGGCGGGCTTCGACGTCTTCGAACGCGAAACCGCGTCGGGGGCGATCGATCGCGCCGGCCTGTTCGTCGCCTATGCCAGCATGAAGGGCGATGTGCGCGGCCAGGCACTGGGGCAGAATGATCTGTCCGTCGGCAAGCTCGACGCCAACGGCACCAGTGTCGGCGGCTACTGGACCCGCCTCGGCCAAGGCGGCTGGTACCTCGACGGCGTCCTCATGGCCACCTTCTTCGGCGGCGACGCCACGTCGTCGCGCGACGTCGGTATCGATATTGGCGGAACAGGTGTCACCGCCTCACTGGAGGGCGGCTATCCCATAGCGCTGGCGCAGGGCTGGACGCTCGAACCGCAGGCGCAACTGATCTGGCAGCATCTGTCGCTCGACGATACCAAGGATCGTTTCTCGTCGGTTTCCTTCGACAGCGACGGCAGCGTCACCGGCCGGCTGGGCGCTCGCCTGCAAGGCGAGACCACTGTCAACGGCATAGCGCTGCAGCCTTACCTCAAGGCCAATATCTGGCATGATTTCGGCGGCACCGACCGTGTCAGCTTCGACACCACCGACATCTCGACCGAGGGCAGGTCGACCTCGTTCGAGTTCGGCGGCGGCATCGTCGCCAAAGTGACGGACAAGGTCAGCATCTTCGCCACCGGCGATTACACCACCAACCTCGGCGGCGACAAACGCCGCATCCTCGAGGGCAATCTGGGCTTCAGCGTCAAATGGTGACGCAAGCAGCCGTGACGAGGTTCAGCCTGCCTGCAAATGGCCTGACCTGAATCTCAACACACCTTGGATGTGTTAATTGCTGGACCGCATCGCCACCGTGGCGATGCCGGCGCCGACCAGCAGCGTGCCGCCGGTGCGGTTGAAGATGCGGATCGCCTTGGGGTTGCGCACCACGTTGCGGGCGCGCGCCGCGATCAGCGCGTAACCGAAGGCGTTGGCGAAGGCGAGCGCCAGGAACGTCGTCTCGAAAATCAGCATCTGCGTCCAGAAATTGGCATGCCGGTCGAGAAACTGCGGCAGGAAGGCGACGAAGAAGGTGATGCTCTTCGGGTTGAGCGCGGTGACCAGCCAGGCATGCGCCATCATCTTGGCCGACGACACCGTGTCGGTGCGCGGTTCGGCCTTCAGCGTACCGCCGGCGCGGAACAGTTTCACGCCGAGATAGATCAGATAGCCGGCGCCGATCAGCTTCAGGATGGTGAAGACAGTGGCGGAAGCCGCAAGCAGCGCGCCGATGCCCAGCATCGACAGGGTCATGGCGGTGAAGTCGCCGAGCGCCACGCCGACGGCCATCGGCAAGGCGGTGCGCCAGCCTTGGCCCAGCGCATAGGACACGACCAGAAGGATGGTCGGACCCGGGATGATGAGAAGGATGCTCGACGCGGCAGCGAAGGCGGCCCAGTTTTCGAAGGACATGCTCGTCTCCCTTGAGCTTAAAGAAGAGGATAAATCCTTGGGTCCCGAAGAATGTAAAGGGCCGAATCTTTGTTTTCGCGCATTCCGGCCGCCAACCGGCACAATTGCGCCAGCGGCAACTCGGTGTCAGTTCGCGTCAGCAAACGCAAGCAGCACAAGGCATTCACGCTTTATCAACCATGAATGATGAAAATGCCCGCTATCCGGCCGGACCGTGCTTCCCGCCGAAAGCGTAGGGTTTGGGTATATGCGTGAGTTGCCGCAAGGTCCGATGCCGCCACGAAACGGCGACGCAATCGAAACCGATTTTCTTCTCTCTCGCCGCGCTGTCCTGTCCGGGGCCGGCGCTTTGGCGCTGCTTGGCGTCGCCGGCTGCTCGACTTCGGGTGGTGGCGACCTGCCGGCGCTCCAGCTCGACGATACGGTTACGGGTTCGGTGCCGATCCGGCCCTCGATCAGCGTCGACAAGAACATCACCGGTCCTGATGTCATGTATGCCTCCTTGACGGACAACGGCTTCAACGTGCCCGAGGTGCCCTATCTCAAGGTCAAGCCGGAATTCCGCCGCCAGATCGTCGTCGACACCACTGGCGAGGCGCCCGGCACCATCGTCGTGCATCTCAAGGAACGCATGCTCTATCTCGTCCAGCCGGGCGGCGACGCCATCCGCTACGGCGTCGGCATCGGCAAGGACGGCTTCCGCTGGTCCGGCCGCGCCAACATCCAGTACGGCCGGGAATGGCCGACCTGGACGCCGCCGCCCGAAATGATCCAGCGCAAGCCCGAACTGGTGAAGTGGCAGGGCGGCCAGCCCGGCGGCCTCACCAATCCGCTCGGCGCCCGCGCGCTCTACATCTACCAGGACGGCAAGGACACCGGCTACCGCATCCATGGCTCGCCCGAATGGTGGAGCATCGGCCAGGCGATGTCGTCGGGCTGCGTGCGCCTGATCAACCAGGACATCATCGACCTCTACAGCCGGGTGTCGAAGAAAAACCCCGTCGTCGTCATGTGATCGTGGCCGCGGTTTCCCGCCGCCAGACTCTTCCGTTGCGCGAGGCGACAAGACAGGCCAAGGTGCCTTGAAAACCATCGCCGAGAGCCGGATGATTTCCGGTCCGTTCGGACCTGAAATCTGAATCCGTCTCTAAATCTAAGAATTAGAGCATGATGTCGTCCGAAAACCGCTTCACACTTTTCGGCATCATGCTCTAGGGAGACGTCAGGAATGGCCGGAACTTTTGTCATCGCGCAGGGCGGCGGCCCGACCGCCGTCATCAACCAGACGGTGGTGGGCGCCACGCTGGAGATACGAAAGCGTCATCCCGGCGCCAGGGTGCTGGGCTCCATCCACGGCGTGCGCGGCATCCGTGACGGCAACTATGTCGACCTTTCCGCCATCCCGGAGGACCGGCTGCGGCTGATAGCCGGAACGCCGAGCGCCGCCCTCGGCTCGACGCGCGACAAGCCGGATGCCGCCTATTGCGAGGTCATCCTGAAGGGCCTGCGGAAGGCTGGCGCCGACGCCTTCATCTATATCGGCGGCAACGACACCTCGGGCACGCAGCAAATCCTGACCGATGCCGCCGGCGGCAAGATCGCCTTCGTCCACGCGCCGAAGACGATCGACAACGATCTCGAGGAAAACGACCATACGCCGGGCTTCATTTCGGCGGCCGAATTCGTCGCCGGCGCCTTCCTGTCCGTCGATCTCGATTTCCGCGCGCTGCCCGGCATCTATGTCGGCATCGTCATGGGCCGGCATGCCGGTTTCCTGACCGCGGCGGCGGCTGCCTGGCAGCTCGACGCCGACAGCGGCCCGCATCTCGTCTACGTGCCGGAGCGGCCGTTCTCCGCCGCCGGTTTCATCGACGACGTGCGCGCCACGCTCGACCGCCACAAGCGCTGCATCGTCGCCGTGTCGGAGGGCGTCAGCACCGCCGACGGCAAGGCGCTGGTCGAAAGCCTGGTGCCGGCGGACAAGCTCGAGCGCGACCAGCACGGCAACGTCAAACTATCGGGCAGCGACCTGCCGGCGGCGCTCGAACGGGCATTGGCCGAGGGGCTGCCGGGCAAGCGGGCACGCGTCGACGCGCTCGGCTACATGCCGCGCGACTATGTCGGCGCCATCAGCGCGGTCGACGCGCAGGAGGCCTTCGATGCCGGCGCCTTCGCCGTCGGCGTCGCCGAACAGGGCGGCGGCTCGGTGGCGTTGCAATATGATGGCAGCAAGATAGTGCTGAAGAAGGTGCCGCTGAAAAACGTCGCCGGCAAGACCCGCCACATGCCCGACGATTTCATGAAGCCCGACGCCAACCAGCTGTCCGAGACCGGCATGGCCTATCTCAAGCGGCTGGTGCCGGAAAAATACAAGGTCGGAAAGCCGTTCGTCTGATGCCCCGGCTCATACCTGATGCCCTGGCTCATACCTGATGCCCGGCCTGCACATTATCCGGATTCTCACGTGAACTCAGGCTGGTTCTCCAGGCGCATCGTCGACGACAGAACGACGATGCTGACCGAGCCGTTCGTGCACGACTATGTTCGCGCCAACATCTGGCATCTGACCGGGCGCGACGCCGACCTTCTGGTCGATACCGGCATGGGCATCTGTCCGCTGGCGCCGCAGATAAGGACGCCCGAAGGCAAGCCGCTTCTGGTCGTCGCCACCCATATCCACCTCGACCATGTCGGCTCGCTGCACGAATTCCCGCTGCGGGCCGGGCCAAGGATGAGCGCGGCGCAATTCGAGAGCATGGATGAGGCCGCGACCTACGCCTACATGTTCCATGATCTCGAGGGCGCGGTCTCGAAACTGCCGGCGCCAGGCTGGAAATCGGCCGACTATGCGATACCGCCGGCGCCGTTGACGCGCACGCTCGACGAAGGCGACGTGGTCGATCTCGGCGATCGCCGGTTTCGGGTGCTGCACCTTCCTGGACATTCACCGGATTCGATCGCGCTGTTCGACGAGGCCGATGGCCTGTTCTTCAGCGGCGACGCCATTTATGACGACACGCTGATCGACGATTTGCCGGATTCCGACCGGGAAGCCTATCGCAACACGATGCGGCGCCTGCTCGACCTGCAGATCCGCATCGGCCATGGCGGCCACGGCCCGAGTTTCGACGGCAAGCGCATGCGCGAAATCGCGTCGGCCTATCTGCGGTCCGTGAGCGCGCTCTGAATTAAATCTTCGTAAGGTCGGGCAAAAACCCTAAATTGGGCCATTCCGGACCCTAAATACCGGATTGTCGATCCGGCCGGCCGCCATGTACGGCGAGACAGGCCACCCGGTCGTCGACACGCTGACGGGTGCTTTCTCCCACGAGCTGCCCGCGGCGCCGGATCAACTCTCGCCCGGACAGAACGACCATGTCACCCCTAGGTATTCTTCGTAGGCATCGCGTCGCCGCCCTGCTGGGCGCCGCGCTGATCATCTCCCCCGCCGTCGTCTCCCTCGCTCAAAATGCCGGCAATGGCGGCTTGAGCAATGTCGCCGCGACGACCCAGACTCCCGTCGCCGGAATAACGGCTCCGAACGGATCGTTCGCGCCAACCGTGGCCGCGGCCAAGCCCGCTGTCGTCACCGTTACGACAGTCATGAAAGCGCAGCCGGAAGTCATGAGCGAAGGTTCGCCTGACGGTTCGCCCTTTGGCGGCAACTCGCCTTTCGATGACTATTTCCACCAGTTCTTCGGCGATCAGGGCATGCCTGCTCCCAAGACGCCTCCGCAACAGCAGTCGCCGCGCGCCGAGGCGCTCGGTTCGGGCTTCATCGTCAGTGCCGACGGCACCATCGTCACCAACAACCACGTCGTCGACGGCGCGACCTCGATCAAGGTGACGCTCGACGACGGCACGGAGCTTCCGGCCAAGCTGGTCGGTCACGATGCCAAGAACGATCTCGCCGTGCTGAAGATCAAGGCCAACAAGGCCTTGCCGACCATCAAATGGGGCGACTCCGACAAGCTCATGACAGGCGACCAGGTGCTGGCGATCGGCAATCCGTTCGGCATCGGCACCACGGTAACGGCCGGCATCGTCTCGGCGCGTGGCCGCGACCTGCATAGCGGGCCGTTCGACGATTTCATCCAGATCGACGCGCCGATCAATCACGGCAATTCCGGCGGCCCGCTGGTGGATGTCAGCGGAAATGTCGTCGGCATCAACACCGCGATCTATTCGCCGAACGGCGGCAGCGTCGGGGTCGGCTTCGCCATTCCGTCGGATCAGGCCGAGAAGGTGGTCGCCAAGCTGATGAAGGGTGGCGACATCGAATACGGCTACCTCGGCGTCGAGATCCAGCCCGTCACCCCGGACGTGGCCAACGCAATCGGGCTCGACCATCCCGGCGGTGCCTTGGTCTCGCAGGTCAATGACGGGTCGCCCGCGGCCAAGGCCGGCATCGAAAGCGGCGATGTCATCACCGGCTTCGCCGGGCAGGACGTCAAGGATCCCAAGGATCTTTCGCGGGCTGTCGCCGACGTCGCGCCGGGTGCCAGGGAGACACTGGATGTCTGGCGCAAGGGCAAGGCCGCACAGATTTCCGTCGATGTCGGACGCAACAGCGACGATGTGAAGACGGCATCGACCGGCAACTCCAGCGCGCCGGGCACCGAGCAGGGGTCCCGCGCGCCGGCCATCGGCCTCGGCCTGATGGACATCACGTCCGACATCCGCCGGCAGATGAACCTCCCCGAGACCGAACACGGCGCGGTGGTTGCCAGCGTCAATCCCGACAAGCCGGCAGCGACTGCCGGCATCCAGCCGGGCGATGTCATCGTCGCCGTCAACCAGGCCCCGGTGAAGAGCGCGAAACAGGTGACCCAAGCGATTTCCCAAGCCGGCAAATCCGGACGCAAGTCGGTGCTGCTTCTGGTGGAGCGTGGCGACACGCAGATTTATGTCGCCGTGCCGTTCGCCAATGGCTGACACGTAACACCGGCGTGGCGGGCTTGTGGACGAGCCCGCCACGCCGGGTTCTATCGGCTATAATTTGCGCAGCGCCACTTCCTGGACCAGGTGGTCGGCGCCCTTGCGCAGGATCAAGTCGGCGCGGGCGCGCGTCGGCAGGATGTTTTCGCGCAGGTTCTTCAGGTTGATGTTGGTCCACAGGCCTTCGGCGATCGCCTTGGCCGCATCCGCCGACAGCTGCGAATAGCGGTGGAAGAAGGAGTCCGGATTGCGGAAGGCGGTCTCGCGCAGCCGCATGAAGCGGGAAATATACCAATTGTGGATCAACTTCTCGTCGGCATCGATATAGATGGCGAAGTCGAAGAAGTCCGACAGAAAAGGCACGATCTTGCCGTCCTGCGGCAGCTTGCCCGGCTGCAGCACGTTGATGCCTTCGAAGATCAGGATGTCGGGCCGGTCGATGGTGACGAACTCGCCGGGGATGACGTCATAGGTCAGGTGCGAATAGACCGGCGCGCGGACATCGGGCAACGCCGACTTGATGCCCGACAGGAAACGCAGCAGCGCGCCGACATCGTAGCTGTCGGGGAAACCCTTGCGCTCCATCAGGTTTTCGCGGCGCAGCACCTCGTTGGGCAGCAGGAAGCCATCCGTGGTGATGAGGTCGACCTTGGGGCTCGACGGCCAGCGCGCCAGAAGTTCCTTGAGCACGCGCGCCGTGGTCGATTTACCGACCGCGACCGAACCGGCGATGCCGATGATGAACGGCGTCTTGGCCACGTCGACGGCGTTGAAGAAGGCCTGGCGCTGCCTGAACAGAAGCTGGCTCGCCTCGACATGCGCCGACAAAAGCCGCGACAGCGACAGATAGATGCGCTTGACCTCCTCGAGGTCGACGGGGTCGTTGAGCGAACGCAGGCGCCGGAACTCGTCCTCGCTCAGCGTCAGCGGCGTATCGGCGCGGAACCGCGACCATTGCTCGGCCGAGAAGAAGCGAAACGGGGAATATTTCTCGGTTGGCGCGAGCTGATCCATCGAGATACCTGCCCTCCCTCCCGATCAGCCCTTGGGCCGTGACGCCTTCTCGGCGATGCCCGAACGCCGGGTGCGGCCTTCGAGCTCCTTGAGCACGTCATCCAGCGGAACGCCCGCTATGCTGAGGACGACGAGCCAATGATATATAAGATCGGCGCTTTCCGAAACGAGGCCCTGTTTGTCGCCCTTGACGGCGGCGATGACCGTCTCGACCGCCTCTTCGCCGAGCTTCTGCGCCGCCTTGTCGATGCCGCGCGCGAACAATTTGGCCGTCCACGAGTCCGGATCGCCGGAATGGGCGCGGTCGCTGACGATTTTTTGGAGGTCGGAGAGCGAAAATTCGGCCATATCAGTCTATCTTCTTGTTTAAGCCGGATTTTTCCCAGAAGCCGGCTTCGGGAACATGCTCTAGGACCTGTTACCGAGCGAGTCTAGCCGCATCGGCAGGCCGGCCTCGGCCATATGCACCTTGGCTTGCGCGATGGTGTAGGTGCCGAAATGGAAGATGGAGGCCGCCAGCACAGCACTTGCATGGCCGTCGCGAATGCCTTCGACCATGTGGTCGAGCGTGCCGACGCCCCCCGATGCGATGACTGGCGCGCGCACCGCGTCCGATACCGCGCGGGTCAGCGCGACGTCGTAGCCGGCCTTGGTGCCGTCGCGGTCCATCGAGGTCAACAGGATCTCGCCGGCGCCGCGATCGACCATTTGGCGCGCGAATTCGACGGCGTCGATGCCGGTCTTTTCGCGCCCGCCATGGGTGAAGATCTCCCAGCGCTCGGCCTCACCGGGGCCGGACACTCTCTTGGCATCGATGGCGACGACGATGCATTGGTTGCCGAATTTGTCGGCGGCTTCGGCGACGAAATCCGGGTTCTTCACCGCGGCCGTGTTGATCGACACCTTGTCGGCGCCGGCCAGCAGCAATTTCCTGATGTCGGAGACCTGGCGCACGCCGCCGCCGACGGTCAGCGGCATGAAGCATTGTTCGGCGGTGCGGGCGATGACGTCGAAGATGGTCTCGCGATTGTCCGACGAAGCGGTGATGTCGAGAAAGCAGAGTTCGTCGGCGCCGGCGGCATCATAGGCCTTGGCTGCCTCCACCGGGTCGCCGGCGTCGATGAGATCGACGAAATTGACGCCCTTGACGACACGGCCGTCCTTGACGTCGAGGCAAGGGATGACGCGGGCTTTCAGCATCAGCGGCCCTCTATCGTGGCAAGCAGATCGTTGAGCAGTTGGCCGACCAGCGGCGGCACATCGGCCTGGGCATCGAAGGCCGGATCGTAAGCGGAAACGGTGATGCCGACGACCGGCACCGCAAGCGCCATGGCGCAGGCCGCGTCGCGCAGCTGCTCCGGGTTCGGTCCGCCTGATGTGACGTAGCGGTTGGCCTGCAGCGCCTTGGGATCATGCACGTCGAGATCGAGATGCATGTGCACGCTGTTGGCGCCGGCTGCTTTCAGTCTTTCCGTCGCTTGCGCCACGCCCGGACATTCCGTCCGGATGACCGGCAACGTTTCGAGAAGCTTTTCCTCCGCCGGATCGAGATCGCGGGCGTTGACGAGCACGCAGCGCGCGGGATCGATCGGCCTGAAGCCGGGAATGGCCGTCGCCATCGGGCGCCAGCACAGGCCGAGCACCGTCGCCAGCGCCATGCCATCCAGAAAGCCGTATACGGACGTCTCGGGCGTGTTGAGGTCGCCGTGCTGGTCGGCCCAGATGATCGCATCGGCGCCGTCGCCGGCGACCGCGCCGGCACTGGTCAGGCAGTTTCCGGCCAGCACGATGGGAAACCGCCCCCTGTCGCGGGCAATGCGGACCTCGCCCGAGACGGCGTTGCAGACGGCAAAACCGGTGGCGATCTCGCGCTCCTGGTCGGCGCCGACCCTGCCGATGTCCTCGACCGTGACGTCGTGACCGGCAAAGGTCAGGGCATCGACGAGCCCGCCTGACATCAGCGCGTCGGGCCCCTGGCCCATGCCGCCGTGATAGTGGCCGCTGTCATAGGAGGCCAGGATGAGCGAAACCTTCACGATCGCGCCTCCTTCGCCGGCCGGCCCTGCAGGATCGCCAGCGCCTCGGCCGGGTCGATGCGGCCATCATAGAGGGCGCGGCCCGAGATCGCGCCTTCGAGCTTTTGCGCGTCGGGCATGGTCATGCGCACGATGTCGGCGATCGAGGCCAGCCCGCCGGAAGCAATGACCGGGATCGACACGGCGTCGGCGAGGTCGATGGTGGCGTCCCAGTTGATGCCGGTCAGCACGCCGTCGCGGTCGATGTCGGTGTAGATGATGGCGGCGACGCCGGCGCCTTCGAATTTCCTGGCCAGTTCGATGACGCCGAGGCTCGAGGCCTCGGCCCAGCCTTCGACGGCTACCTTGCCGCCCTTTGCGTCGATGCCGACGGCAACCTTGCCCGGAAACGCCTTGCAGGCCTGCCTGACCAGATCGGGATCGCGCACCGCCACCGTGCCGAGGATGACGCGGGCCAATCCACGGTCGAGCCAATCCTCGATCTGCTCCAGCGTGCGGATGCCGCCGCCGAGCTGCACGGGATTCTTTGTCGCTTTCAGGATGGCGCCGACCGCGGCGCTGTTGACGCTCTGACCCTGGAAGGCGCCGTTCAAGTCGACGACGTGCAGCCACTCAAAACCCTGCTCTTCAAAGGCTTTGGCCTGTGCGGCGGGGTCGTCATTGTAGATGGTCGCGGTCGCCATGTCGCCGTGCTTAAGGCGCACGCACTGGCCGTCCTTGAGATCGATGGCTGGAAACAGGATCATACGTTCAGGCGCCTTCAACGATGACGAAATGACCTGATGAAGCGGCAAGCCGGAATTTGGAGGCATGCTGATATTCAGGCGAATGATAGCATTCGACCGCCTTGTCGAAAGACTCGAACTCGACCAGCACATGGCGGTTGCCGGTAGGTCCTTCCGGATTTTCGTGGCGGCCGGCCCGCACGGCGAATTTCGCGCCATACTTCGCGAACGCCACAGCATTGGCCTCGATGTACTGTTTATATATCTCGGGGTCGCGGACATCGATCATCGCCATCCAGTAGCCCTTCTTGCTCATGGTGTTCAGGGCCTCCAGCGCAGGAAATTCGTGATCAGCGTCAGGCCCAGCGCCTGACTCTTCTCCGGATGGAACTGCGTGCCGGCGAGATTGTCGCGGGCGACGGTGGCCGTCACCGGGCCGCCATAGTCGGCGACCGCAGCGACCTCGTCCGGGTTCTTTGCATCGAGATGGTAGGAGTGGACGAAATACGCATGCAGGCCTCTCGCGCCGGTCGGAATGCCGGAAAATAGCGGGTGCTGGCGCCTCAAGTCGATCGTGTTCCAGCCGATCTGCGGGATCTTCAGCGCCGGATCGGAAGGCGTGATCTCCTTGACGTCGCCCGATATCCAGCCGAAGCCGTTGGTGATGGTCTTTTCGAGGCCGCGCTGCGACATCAGCTGCATGCCGACGCAAATGCCCAGGAAAGGCCGGCCCTTGGCGATGGCGACGTCCTCGACCGCCTCCCACATGCCCTCGACGGCACGCAGGCCGGCCGCGCAGTCGGCGTAAGCGCCGACGCCGGGCAGGACGATGCGGTCCGCGGTGCGTACACGGTCGGCATCGGCCGTCAGGTCGATCCGCGCCGATATGCCGGCCTCGCGCGCGGCGCGCTCGAAAGCCTTCGTTGCCGAGCGCAGATTGCCCGAACCGTAATCGATGATCGCAACCCGCATCTCAGCGCCGTCCCGGAATGTGGGTCAGCCCCAGCGCTATGCCGGGTTGCGCCGGGCGCGCCAAAGCGGCATCCGGAACGATGCGCGGCGCGGGGGCTTCTTCGTCCGAAAGGCCTTCGATTTCCAGGACATAGCGCATATCGGCGTCCGCGAGCCAACCGGCCTCGACGACGCCCCATTCATGCCAGCCGCGGCGGCGCAGCGCCGCGATGCGCAATCCCTGGCCCTCCAGCCCGACATAGAGGGAGACGAGCAGCGACAGCAGCGAGCCGGCGACACCGAGGCCAAGTTTCTGGCCAAGCATCGAAAGCACGCCCATGACGACAAAGGCGAGCGCCGCTTCGACCCACAGCCGGTGCCAGGCAAGCCACAGCGGCGGCACGAGCAGCCCGAGCCAGGTGAAGCCGTCGCGGACCAACGTCATCGTGTCGACTTTCTCGCTACGGCCAGGTGGCTCCATCACGACATAGGCGGTCATGAGGCTATCCCTTCAAAGAACCCTTGGTGGAGGGAACCGCGTCAGGCTGGCGCGGATCACGCTCGAGCGCGGCGCGCAGCGCGCGCGCCACCGCCTTGAAGCAGGTCTCGGCGATATGATGGTTGTTGGCGCCATAATGGTTGGTGACATGGAGCGTGATGCCGGCATTCTGCGCCAGCGCCTGGAAGAATTCGCGCACCAGTTCGGTGTCGAAGGTGCCGATCTTGGGCGACGAGAACGAAACGTTCCAGACCAGGAAGGGCCGGCCCGACACGTCGATCGCCGCACGCGTCAGCGTCTCGTCCATGGCAAGGTCGATCGAAGCGTAGCGCATGATGCCGCGCCGCTCGCCCAGCGCCTTGGTCAAGGCCTGGCCGAGCGCAATGCCGGTGTCCTCGACCGTGTGGTGGTCGTCTATGTGCAGGTCGCCATTGGCCTTGACGGTCATGTCGATCAGCGAATGGCGGGAAAGCTGATCCAGCATATGGTCGAAGAAGCCGACGCCCGTGGCGATGTCCGATTTGCCGGAGCCGTCGACATGGATCGAGACCGAGATGTCGGTTTCCGCAGTCTTTCGGCTTGCATCGGCGGAACGAGGCGCCATCACTCTATCCTTGTGCCAGTGGTTCAGATCGTGACCGGTTCACGGGCCTCAAGCGCTCGCTGGCTTGAAAACGAGAGCCTTCTAGCAGCATGATCCGGCGATTGCCAGTTGCGATCCCGGCCGCTATCGAGCCGTTTGCAATCATTGGCCCCGTGCATACATATGGCCGATCAAAGTTACTCGTACCGCGCCAATCGCCTTTTTTTGGGATGGCGCTGCTCGGAGCCAGGAAATGTCTGATAATCTGACCATGCACGCCACGACGATCGTGACCGTGCGCAAGGGCAACAAGGTGGTGATCGCCGGCGATGGCCAGGTCAGCCTTGGCCAGACCATCATGAAGGGCAATGCCCGCAAAGTGCGCCGCATCGGCAAGGGCGGCAATGTGATTGCCGGTTTCGCGGGTGCCACAGCCGACGCCTTCACGCTTTTGGAACGCCTCGAAGCCAAGCTCGAACAATATCCCGACCAACTGACGCGCGCCTGCGTCGAGCTTGCCAAGGACTGGCGCACGGACCGTTATCTGCGCCGGCTGGAGGCGATGATGCTGGTTGCCGACAAATCGGTCTCGCTGGCGCTGACCGGCAACGGCGACGTGCTGGAGCCCGAACATGGCGTCATGGCCATCGGTTCGGGCGGCAATTACGCGCTGGCCGCGGCGCGCGCGCTGATGGACAGCGACAAGGACGCCGAGGAGATCGCCCGCAAGGCGATGCAGATCGCGTCCGACATCTGCGTCTACACCAACAATAATTTCGTTGTCGAAACGCTCGATGCGGCTTGATCAGGCCGACCATGGTCCCGAACCGCGTAAGCGAAAAGTGGACGCCGGTTTTCGGAAAAGACCATGATCCAACCAGAAAATAGCTACGATTTTCGTCCGGTGACCAAAAAGGACCTGCCGATGATCGCAGGCTGGCTGGCCGAGCCGCATGTTGCAGAGTGGTGGGGCGATCCCGAGGCGGAAATCGCGGAGATTGCCGATCATATAGACTCGATTTCCGTCGAGCCGCTGATTGTTGAGCTCGACGGCAAGCCGATCGCCTATCTGCAGAGCTACGATCCGCATCTGGAAGACGGCCATCCCTATGCCGATCAGCCGTTCGGCACGCTCGGCATCGATATCTCGATCGGCCGGCCGGAACTGGTCGGCATCGGCCATGGCTCGGCGATCGTGCGCCAGTTCGTCGAAGACCTGTTCGAGGAAGGCGTGCCGCGTGTCATTATCGACCCCGACCCTGCCAACATCAGGGCCATCCGGGCCTATGAAAAGGCGGGATTTCGGGCCATTGATCGCAGACAGTCGATCTATGGCGACGCCGTGCTGATGGCGATCGATGCGGAAGACGCGCAAGAGGGGTAATTCAGGACATGGTCACGGCCAGCGAGGACAAGAGCCTTTCCGCTTACGAGGATAGCTGGCGGATGGGGCTGCTGATCGTCGCCGGCCTGCTCGTCGTCCAGGCCGTCACGCTCTACCTGATGGGCCATCCGCCGATCTGTACCTGCGGCTATGTCAAGCTGTGGCATGGCGTGGTGAACAGTTCGGAGAATTCCCAGCACATTTCGGACTGGTACACCTTTTCGCACATCATCCACGGCTTCCTGTTCTACGCGCTGGCCCGGTTCCTGTTCCCGCGCTCGCCGATCGGCTTGCGGCTGGCATTCGCCGTCCTCGTCGAGGGAGGCTGGGAAATCCTCGAAAATAGCCCGTTCATCATCGAGCGCTACCGCGCCGGCACCATTTCGCTCGATTATTACGGCGACAGCATCATCAATTCGGTGTCCGACACACTGGCCATGGTGCTGGGATTTGTCATGGCGCGAAGGCTACCTATATGGGTGATCGTCAGCCTCGCCCTCCTCTTCGAACTGGGTACCGGCTATCTCATCCGGGACAATCTTACACTCAACGTGATCATGCTGCTGCATCCGTTCGAGACCATCAAGCAGTGGCAAAGTGGAATTTAGTGACATGAGCACATTTTCTCCCCGCGAAATCGTTTCGGAACTCGACCGCTTCATCATCGGCCAGAAGGACGCCAAGCGCGCCGTGGCCATCGCTCTGCGCAACCGCTGGCGCCGCCAGCAGCTCGAAGGCCAGATGCGCGAAGAGGTGATGCCGAAGAACATCCTGATGATCGGCCCGACCGGCGTCGGCAAGACCGAGATTTCGCGCCGCCTGGCACGGCTCGCCGGCGCGCCGTTCGTCAAGGTCGAGGCGACCAAGTTCACGGAGGTCGGCTATGTCGGCCGCGACGTCGAACAGATCATCCGCGATCTGGTCGAGATCGCCATCGGCCTGATGCGCGAGAAGATGCGCGAGGACGTGAAAGCGCGCGCCCATGTCAACGCCGAGGAACGGGTGCTGGAAGCACTGGTCGGCAAGACGGCGAGCCCGGCGACGCGCGATAGCTTCCGCAAGAAGCTGCGCGAGGGTGAGCTCGACGACAAGGAAATCGAGATCGAAGTGGCCGACACCGGCAATGGCGGCATGCCCGGCTTCGAAATCCCCGGCATGCCGGGCGCCAATATCGGCGTGCTCAACATCAACGACATGCTGTCGAAGGCGATGGGCGGCAAGAAGACCAAGCTGCGCAAGACCACGGTGAAGGAGTCCTACGACCTGTTGGTCGGCGACGAGTCCGACAAGCTGCTCGACCAGGACGAGGTGGTGCGCCGGGCGCTCGACGCAACGGAGAATGACGGCATCGTCTTCCTCGACGAAATCGACAAGATCGCCGCCCGGTCGGATATTTCCGGCGGGCCTTCGCGAGAAGGCGTGCAGCGCGACCTGCTGCCGCTGGTCGAAGGCACGACGGTGGCGACCAAATACGGTCCGGTGAAGACGGACCACATCCTGTTCATCGCTTCCGGCGCCTTCCATGTCTCCAAGCCGTCCGACCTGCTGCCGGAACTGCAGGGTCGCCTGCCGATCCGCGTCGAACTGCGTGCGCTGGAGAAGGAGGACTTCGTCCGCATCCTGACCGAGACCGAGGCGAGCCTGATCAAGCAGTATATCGCGCTGATGAAGACCGAAGGCGTTGAGCTCACCTTCACCGACGACGCCATCGATTCGCTCGCCGGCGTCGCCGTCGATCTCAACGCCAGCATCGAGAACATCGGCGCGAGGCGGCTGCAGACTGTGATGGAGCGGGTGCTGGACGACATCTCCTATGATGCGCCGGACCGCAACGGCACGGCGGTCACCATCGACGCCGCCTATGTCCAGAAGCATGTCGGCGACCTCTCCAGAAACACGGATTTGTCGCGGTTCATCCTTTGAACGAGGGCGCCGGAGCAGCCCGGCGCGGTCATGCAACAACGTCCGGCTGGAGCCATGTGTGGCCAGATGGTACCATCTGGCCACCTTTCGTCTCGCCGGATGATGGGGCGCTCTCGACTCGACCAAGTGCTTTACCTAGTTTGCGCCGCAATTCTCTAGGCGGCGGCACATGAAAAAACTCATCTTGGTCATTCTCGGCTTGACGCTGGCGGCGACGCTGTTCGCCGCCGACGCGGCGACATTGGTGCCGGCGGGAAACCGCAATACCGAGCAGCCAGACATTCCCGGCGCCTCGAGCCGCCGCACGCAGGCGACCAACACCACCTTCCAGGCGAAGTACCGCAAGGTCTACGCGCTGCTGCAGAACGACGCCGATCTGCGCGCCAAGATCAAGAAGGCAGCGAGCGCCTATGGCATCGACCCCATGCACATCGTCGGCGCCATCGTCGGCGAGCATACCTACAATGTCGACGCCTACGACCGGCTGCAGACCTATTACGTCAAAGCGATCTCCTACCTTTCGAGCAAGCTCTCCTTCGCCTATGACGGCGAGGACATCACCGATTTCGTGCAGCGGCCGGAATTCAAGAAATGCGCCGCGATTTCGGACAGCTACGATCTGTGGGAATGCCGCGAACAGGTCTGGAACCGCTCGTTTCGCGGCAAGACTGTCGGCGGCGAGGATTTCCCCGACAACCGTTTCGGCGCCACCTTCTTCCAGCCCTACTATGCCGGCCAGACCTTCGGCCTCGGCCAGCTCAATCCCCTGACCGCCCTGCAGATGAGCGACCTCGTGCACAAGGTGTCGGGCCTGCCGAAGCTCGACGTCTCCGATCCCAATTCGGTCTACAAGACCATCATGGATCCGGACCTGACGCTGCCCTATGTCGCGGCGACGATCAAAAAGTCGATCGACGCCTATAAGAGCATCGCCGGCTTCGACATTTCGGGCAATCCGGGCATCACGGCCACACTCTACAATGTCGGCAATCCGGAGCAGCGTGCCTATGCGCTGAAGGCGGAAAACGACAAACGCCGCGCCACCGGCGAGCCGGAGAAGCTGCCGGAAGAGAATTATTACGGCTGGCTGGTCAACGACAAGCTGGCGGAGCTCAAGGCGCTGTTCTAAGGACCTCTACCTCCCCTTCGTGGCGAGATCGGACCGAAAGATCCGGGTAAGGGGCCGGTGCCGCACTCCCGGCAAAGGGGCGGGGCCGCAATCGCATATGGCGCTCCCCACTCCGTCTCGGCTTCGCCGAGCCACCTCTCCCCCACGTTGTGCGGGATGAGGAAACCCTGGCCTTCCAAGGTCGCGACGCCGAGGATTAGCGTTTCCTCTCCGTCATGAAATGGGGGAGAGGTGGCCGCGCAGCGGCCGGAGTGGGGTCGGCGCAGTCATGCGCAATTGCCCTGCAACAAGGGAGAGGGCGGCCAACTTCACTCAGGCCGCCAGCAACGCCTTCAGCTTGACTTCAGGCGATCCCAGCGCCTCCGGCGCCGGCTTGGCACGCTTGCCGATCAGCATTTCGGCCAGCCTTATGTCGCGGGCGACCGCATTGCCCGGGCCGATGCCGCTCGCCGCCACCAGCCTGCCGTCCTCGGCGAGATGGAAGAGGATGAAGGCGCCGTCACCGAGATCGCGGCGCACGGTGCGGCGGCCTTCGTCGGACAACCCCGCGATCTGCAGGGACAGGTCATACTGATCCGACCAGAACCACGGAACAGCCGCATGCGCCTCGCCGGCGCCAAGCATGTTCTTTGCCGCAAGAGCGCCCTGTTCCTGTGCATTGCGCCAGGCCTCCAGCCGCACGCGGCGGCCCCCATAGACGGCGAGCGGAAACGAGCAGCAATCGCCGGCGGCGAAGATGTCGGGATCAGCGGTTTGCAGGTAGGCATCGACTGATATGCCGTTTTCAATGGTCAGGCCGGCTTCGGCCGCGAGCCCGGTCACCGGCACGGCGCCGATGCCGATGACGGCGAGGTCGGCCGATATTTCGCGCCCGCCGGCAAGCGTCACCCGCACCTCCTTTCCGTCGTCGGCGATGGAGGCGATGCCTTCCCCGCAGACGACATCGACACCCTCGGCGACATGCGCTTCATGGATGATTTCGGCGATCTCGGCCGGAACGCCGCGCATCAGGATACGTGGCTGCGCCTCGATGACGGTGACCGAGGCGCCGAGCTTGCGCGCGGCTGCCGCAAGTTCAAGGCCGATGAACCCGCCGCCAATGATGGCGATGCGATTGCCGGCACGAAGATGGGCGCGAATGGCCAGCGCGTCGGCGAAGGTTCTGAGATAGACGCAGCGCACGCCAAGCCCAGGCATCCGCAGCTTGCGCGGCGTCGAACCGGTGGCCAGCAGCAGCTTGTCGTAGGCCAGCACCGAACCGTCCGACAGGCGCACCGTGTGCGACGCGCGCTCGATCGCCACGGCCTGGACGGAATGGACGTGCCGGATCGATTTTTCGGTCAGCATCTCGTCGCTGGCGATCGCCTTGATTGCGGGCGCATCGCTGGCCATCGCCTCCTTGGACAGAGGCGGACGTTCGTAGGGCAGATGCGGCTCGTCGCCGACCACCGTCACCGGGCCGCCATAGCCGAGATCGCGCAAGGCGAGCGCCGCCCGTCCGCCGCATTCGCCGGCTCCGATGATCAGCATTCCCCGCGCCATGCCGGTCACCCGATCTGAACCAGGACTTTGCCGGCGTCCACCTTGACCGGATAGGTCCTGAGGTTGACGCAGACCGGCGCGCCTCTGGCTGCGCCGGTCTTGTAGTTGAAGCGGCCATTGTGCTTGGGGCATTCGATGATGTCGTCCATCACCAGCCCGTCGGCGAGATGCACCTTCTCATGCGTGCAAAGTCCGTCGGTGGCGAAATATTCGTCGTCCGGGCTGCGATAGATGGCGAAGGTGCGCCCGCCATGATCGAAGCGCATCACGTCTTCTTCGTCGATGTCACCGGCGGCGCAGGCCTCGACCCAATCGTTCATTCAGTCCTCCCTGGGATCGCACGGCGGCGCGTGATTATTCAGCCGCGACCGCGACGGCGTCGTTGTGGAATTCCTCGCGGTACGGCCTGGCGGTCGGCGGCAGCTCGCGCTTGAGGAAATAATCCTCGTTGCGCAACTGGCGGCGGAAGACCGGGATCATCTCGCGGTAGCCGGCCAGGATCGATGGCGTCGGCGCCGGCAAATCGTGCTTGATCAGCACGTGCAGCTTCGGCAGCGCATGATAGGGCACCATCGGGAACATGTGATGCTCGACGTGGTAATTCATGTTCCAGTAGATGAAGCGGCTGATCGGGTTCATGTAGACGGTGCGGCTGTTCAGCCGGTGGTCGGTGACATTGTCGGCAAGGCCGCCATGCTGCAGCAGGCCGACCATCACGTGATGCCAGGCGCCATAAAGCCTGGGCAGGCCGACCAGCATCAAGGGCAGGAAAGATCCGGTGTAGAGCGCCAGCGCGATGGTCGCGGCATAGATCGCCGTCCAGATGCGGGCAACACGGATCGCTTTGGGCTGCTCCTGTTCGGGAATGAAGGTCTTCTCCGCCGCGCTGATGTTGCCGGCGGCATTGCGCAGCATGTCTGATATCGCATGCCAGGCGTCGAGCACGCCGACAAAACCGAGAACGAGGCGCACCAGGTCCGGCGGCCGCATGACCGAAATCTCAGGATCGCGGCCGACGATGATGGTGTCGGTGTGATGGCGCGTGTGGCTCCAGCGCCAGGTCACCGGATTGCGCATGATCATGAAGCAGGCGATCTGATAGACTGCGTCGTTCATCCACTGCGTGCGGAACGCCGTGCCGTGGCCGCATTCGTGCCAGCGGGAATCGGTGGATGAGCCGTAGAGCACGCCATAGGCGAAGAAGAACGGCACGCACCACCAGCTGCCCCAGAACCAGGCAGCGCCGGCACCGCTGATGATGAGCGCGGCCAGCCAGATCGCCGTGTCGCGGATCGCCGGGCCATCGGAGCGCTGCATCAGCTCCTTCATCTGTTTGCGGGGAATGTCGGTGTGATACCACTCGGCCGCCGACAGTCCGTGTTCGACCGCAAGCCGGGCGTCGCGGCCGATCAGGCTGTAATCACGCCGGGACGGCGCTGCGGTCATGATTGCCTCCCGAGGCAGGGCATTCGCCATGCGAATGCCGATCACCAACTAACTCCTTGCTCAGAAATAACGCCGAGCCATGATAGACTCAACATCATAAAGATAGTTTCTATCATTTCCTATCAAAGTCAGGTATCGATATCAGGCAATCGAACGAGGGCGATCATGGCGAAACGGCCGACCATCACTGATCTGGCGCGCGTCTCCGGCGTCAGCGTTGCCACGGTGGACCGCGTGCTCAATAATCGCCTCCCGGTGCGGGAGGAAACCGCGCGCCGCGTCTACGAAACCGCGACCGAGATCGGCTATCACGCCGCCGGCCTGATCAAGCAACGGATGCGCCAGGAACTGCCCGAGTATCGTCTGGGCTTTCTGCTGCTTCGGGGCAATGACGTTTTCTATGGTGATTTCGCTCGGGAACTCGAGCTGGCGGTCGCGCAATCGCAGCGCTTCCGCGGCGTCGCAACCGTCGATTTCGCCAGCTCTCTGGCCCCGGACGACATCGCCGCCCAGATGCGCAGGCTGGCGGCGAGATCGCGGGCCATTGCCGTGGTCGGCCCGGACCATCCGACGCTGACCGCCGTCGTGGAGGCGCTCAAGGCCAGGGGACTGCCGGTCTTCTCCCTTCTGTCCGACTTCGCCGCCGGCGTCCGTGAGGGCTATGTCGGCCTCGACAACCGCAAGGTCGGCCGCACCGCGGCCTGGATGATCGCGAGGGCGGCGAGGGCGCCTGGCAAAGTCGCCCTTTTCGTCGGCAGCCATCGCTTCCATGGCCATGAGTTGCGGGAGATCGGCTTCCGCTCCTTCTTCCGCGAGCATGCGCCGGATTTCAGCGTGCTGGAGACGTTGGTCAATCTCGAGGCCAATCAGGTCACCCATGACGCGATGATCGATCTTCTGGCGCGGTATCCGGATCTCGTCGGCTGCTACGTCGCCGGCGGCGGCATGGAGGGCGCCGTCTCGGCGCTGCGGGCAGCGAAGCCTGGCAACATGCCGGTGGTCGTCTGCAACGAGATCAACGCCGAATCGCGCGCCGCGCTCGCCGACAACATCCTTACCATGGTGATCTCGACGCCGCTTGCCGCGCTCTGTCGTGAGCTCGTCGATCGGATGGCGCATGCCATCGAAGCCGGCGCGGCCAATGCGCCGGGTCAGATCTTCCTGCCCTTCGACATCTATTTGCCGGAAAACATCTGAAGCAATTTCGGGAAAATGCGCAGCGGCTTTCCGTCCGGGACGCGCCAGGACGAGAGATAGGGCGTTTCGATGAAGCGACAGAGCGCTCCTGCAGTCCGCCGCCACGAACCGCCCGGCAGAAATGATAGAATCTATCAGAGCAGGCAGAAAATCGCGCGCCCGAATTTGGAATCGCCCTTGACGCCCCAACGTCAAATGGAATAAATATTTCACTAGATGTGGGTTTTGGTTCTTTCGTTCCGGAACATCCGTTCAAGGCAGTTCGGCGTCCAGCCGTTGGCGGCACGCTGCGGAACGAAATGGATATCAGGGAGAGATTCCCCAGGCAGATCGGGGATTCCGGAGAGATCGGTGCAACCGGACACCAAAAGTGGAGGAGAGATACAATGAAGAAACTGCTTTTGGGCGTCGCCTTCGCGGCGCTGATGAGTTCATCGGCCATGGCCGCCAAGATCGGCGTCTCGATGGCCAAGTTCGACGACAACTTTCTCACCGTGCTGCGCAACGGCATGATCGAGCAGGCCAAGGGCATGAGCGGCGTCGAGCTGCAGGTCGAGGACGCACAGAACGACGTTGCCAAGCAGCTCGACCAGATCAAGAACTTCGCCGCTTCGGGCGTCGATGCCATCATCGTCAACCCGGTCGACACCTCGGCCACTCAGGCGATGTCGGATGCGGCCGCCGCGGCCAAGATTCCGCTGGTCTATGTCAACCGCCAGCCGGTCAACGTCGATAAGCTGCCCGACAACCAGGCCTTTGTCGCGTCCAACGAAGCTGATTCCGGCACGCTCGAAACCAAGGAAGTCTGCCGCCTGTTCAAGGAAGCCGGCAAGAAAGAAGCCAATGTCTATGTGATCATGGGCGAGCTTTCCAACCAGGCCGCCGTGCAGCGCACCAAGGATATCGATGATGTCATCGCCACGCCGGAGTGCAGCTTCATCAAGATCATCGACAAGCAGACGTCGAACTGGGATCGCGACCAGGCCCAGAACCTGATGACCAACTGGCTGTCGACCGGCAAGAAGTTCGACGGCGTCATCGCCAACAATGACGAAAGCGCCATCGGCGCCATCCAGGCGATGAAGGCCGCCAACATCGACATGAAGGCAGTCGTCGTCGGCGGCGTCGACGCCACTCAGGACGCGCTTGCCGCCATGCAGGCCGGCGACCTCGACGTAACCGTGTTCCAGGATGCGGCCGGCCAGGGCGCCGGCGCGCTGGATGCAGCGCTCAAGCTGGCCAAGGGCGAGAAGGTCGAGCACAAGGTCTATGTGCCCTTCCAGCTCGTCACCCCGGCAAACATCGACAAGTTCCTGAAGAAGAACTGAGCCGCGGACATACGGAGCGGCGCTCTCGCGCAAAGACAGCGCCGCTCCTATTTCCCTCGGCGCCTGACAGCTGCTCGAGGAACGGCCGCGGCTGACGGAGGATAGAAGATTGGCACAGACATCTCACGGCGTCGGCGGGGTCAGCTATGACGCCAAGAAGCGCACATGGCCGGCCGAATTCAACGTCTTCCTGGCGCTCGTCATCCTTGTCGTCATCTTCGAACTGATCGGCCGCATCTTTCTCGGCGACAGCTTCCTGTTCAACACCCGCAGCGACGTCTCCGGCATCTTCAACGAGGCCCGCCTGCAGATCATCATCCTGCAGGTGTCGATCGTCGGCATCATCGCCATCGGCGTCACGCAGGTGATCATTACAGGCGGCATCGACCTGTCCTCGGGCTCGATCGTCGGCGCGACCGCCATGATCGCCATGAGCTTCGCCCAGGTCGCGACCGTCAACGGCAACCCGAATCCCAAGGCGATGTTCCTGGCGCAGGGCTGGACCGACCTGCCGGTGATCGTCCCGGTGCTGGTGGCGATCGGCTGCGGCCTGCTCGCCGGCTTCGTCAACGGCGCGCTGATCGCCTATACGCGCATTCCGCCCTTCATCGCCACGCTCGGCATGATGGTCACCGCGCGCGGCATCGCCAAATGGTGGTCCAAGGGCCAGCCGATCTCGTTCCCGACAGACAGTTTCGCCGCGATCGGCAAGGGCCTGATGCCCGTCATCATCTTCCTGTCGCTGGCCGTGCTGTTCCAGCTGATCATGACCTACACCAGATACGGGAAGCATTGCTATGCGATCGGCTCCAACGAGGATGCCGCGCGCATGTCGGGCATCAAGATCGCCAACCATAAGATCCTGGTCTACGTCATCGCCGGCATTCTTGCCGCGCTCGCCGCCGTGGTGCTTTCCTCCAAGAACCTTACCGCCCAGGCCGGCATGGGCGTGATGTACGAACTCGACGCCATCGCCATGGCGGTCATCGGCGGCGTCTCGCTGTCGGGCGGCCGTGGCTCCATCATCGGCACCGTGATCGGCGCGCTGATCTTCGGCGTCATTATCTCCGGCTTCACCTTCCTGCGCCTCGACGCCTACTACCAGGAGATGGTCAAAGGCGTGATCATCGTCGGCGCGGTCGTTCTCGATCAGTGGCGCCAGCGCATGCGGGCATTGAGGGCTTGACCATGTCAGATATCGTCCTGAAGACCGAAAACCTGACCAAGCGCTATGGCGGCGTGCATGCGCTCGAAGGCGCCAACTTCGAGCTGCGCAGGGGCGAGCATGTCGCCATCATGGGCGACAACGGCGCCGGCAAGTCGACCTTCGTGCGCCAGATCACCGCCGTCGAGCAGCGGACCAGCGGCCAGGTCTGGTTCGACGGCAAGGAAGTGAATTTCGCCGGCCCGATCGAGGCGCGCGAGGCGGGCATCGAGACGGTGTTCCAGAATCTGGCGCTGGCCGACGATCTCGACGTGCCGTCGAACCTGTTTCTCGGCCGCGAAAAAGTACTGTTCAATCTCGGGCCGTTCTCGATCCTCGACCGCAAATACATGCGCAAGGCGACCGAGGCGGCGCTGGTCCGCACGGCGGTGAAGATCCCCAATCTGTCCAACACCATCCGCCATATGTCGGGCGGCCAGCGCCAGTGCGTGGCGATCGCCAGGACGGCCACCTTCGCCTCCAAGCTGATCATCATGGACGAGCCGACGGCAGCGCTTGGCGTGCAGGAGACCGCGCAGGTCGAAAACATCATCCGCACGCTGAAGGACAATGGCGAGCCGCTGATCCTGATCAGCCACAACATGCGTCAGGTGTTCGACCTTTGCGACCGCATCGTGGTGTTCCGGCGCGGCCGCATCGTCGCCAATCTGCGCAAGGAGAATACCGATGGGCAGGACATCGTATCCTATATCACCGGCGCCAAGACCGGCGAGGCGGAACTCGCGGCCTGAGGCCGGGCGCGGAGGCGACGGTCATCGCCTTCGCGTCGATTTGACTTGACCGGAAAATCATCTAACGCCCATGACCGGCGCCCCGCTTCGAACCATCCCCAGAGGAAATTTCCATGACTGTTCGCTTCGCCCTCCTTGGTGCCGGCCGCATCGGCAAGGTCCACGCCCGCGCCGTCGGTTCCAACCCCCAGGCAAAACTGGTCGCCGTTGCCGACGCCTTCGAGAAGGCGGCGAGCGAATTGGCTGTTGCCTATGGCGCCGAGGTGCGGACCATCGACGCCATCGAAAAAACGAAAGATATTGACGCGGTCGTCATCTGCACGCCGACCGACACGCATGCCGATCTGATCGAGCGTTTCGCCAAGGCCGGCAAGGCGATCTTCTGCGAGAAGCCGATCGACCTCGACGTCAAGCGGGTCGAGCAGTGCCTGGCCGTGGTCGACAAGGCCAAGGCGACGCTGATGGTCGGCTTCAACAGGCGCTTCGACCCGCATTTCGCCGCCGTGCGCAAGGCGATCGACGACGGCGCCATCGGCACGGTCGAGATGGTCACCATCACGTCGCGCGATCCCGGCGCCCCGCCGCTCGACTACATCGCCCGCTCTGGCGGCATTTTCCGCGACATGACCATCCATGATTTCGACATGGCGCGCTTCCTGCTCGGCGAGGAGCCGGTCGCGGTCAGCGCGCATGCCTCGGTGCTGGTCGACAAGAAAATCGGCGAAGCCGGCGATTTCGACTCGGTCAGCGTCATCCTTGAAACCGCATCGGGCAAGCAGGCCGTCATCTCCAATTCGCGCCGCGCCACCTACGGCTACGACCAGCGCATCGAGGTGCATGGCTCCAAGGGCATGGTGGCGGCCGAGAACCAGCGGCCGGTATCGATCGAGCTCGCCAACGAGAAGGGCTATACGCGCCCGCCGCTGCACGATTTCTTCATGACCCGCTACCTCGACGCCTACGCCAACGAGATCGCCGCCTTCATCACCGCGGCGACTTCAGGCAAGAAGGCGGCGCCGAGCGGCGCGGACGGCCTCGTGGCGCTTAGGCTGGCCGATGCGGCGCTGAAGTCTGCGACCACGGGCAAGACCGTCCGCTTGGACAAGTAAGAACGCATCCGGACCCAACGCACAGGAGCAGAGCGATGAGTGCATCCGCCGATCGCAATTCGAACACACGCGCCATCGTCACCGGCGGTGCGCAAGGCATCGGCTTTGCCGTTGCCGAAGCCCTGGCCGACGAGGGCTGCCGGGCGCTGGCGCTCATCGGCCGCTCGCAGGAGAAGGGTGACAAGGCAGTCGCCCATTTCAAGAAATCAGGCGTTGACGCCATCTTCATCAGCGCCGACGTTTCGAAGGTTGCCGACTGCAAGCGCGCGGTCGCCACCGCGCTCTCGCATTTCGGCGGCATCAACGCGCTGGTCAACGCCGCGGCCACCTCCGCGCGCGGCTCACTGGTCGAGACATCGGAAGAGCTCTTCGACCAGATCTTCGCGACCAATGTGCGCGGCCCCTTCTTCCTGATGCAGGGCGTGGTGGCGCATCTCCTGGAGAAAAAGGCGCCCGGCTCGATCGTCAATGTGCTGTCGATGTCGGCGCATACCGGCCAGTCCTTCCTCACGCCCTATTCGACCAGCAAGGGCGCGCTGATGACGCTGACCAAGAACGTCGCCAACGCCTATCGCTTCAACCGCATCCGCTGCAACGCCGTGCTGCCCGGATGGATGGATACCGAGGGCGAGGACATCGTGCAGAAGAAATGGCACGATGCGCCCGACGACTGGCTGGCGAAGGCCGAGGCCGCGCAGCCGATGGGCCAGTTGGTCAAGCCGGACCAGCTCGCGCGGCTGATCAGCTACATGGTCAGCCCGCAATCGGGCGTTATGACCGGATCGCTGGTCGACTACGACCAGAGCGTCGCGGGATCGTCGCCGGAATAGGTTCATGCGGGCAGTCCGCGTGGCGCACCTTGAACCTATCGTATGTCTGTCTTTGTGAAATCCTGACCGGTGTAGAGCAAAGCCAAATCATATGCCTTGCAACAGGCATAGGAAAAGCAATCGCCCATGTTGAGCTGCGCCGGCGAATTGACACCCTTGCCGTAGCTGCGTGCCGCTTCGACAGCGAGCCGCCCGACTTCGGCCGAAATGAGGACCTCGCCGATCCCCAAATCCAGCACGAAACGGTCCACGGCGGCATTCGCCTTTGCGATTGCCGCCGGTTCCACGGGTGAAGGCAGGGGGGTCTTTGAACGCGCCAAGGCCATTGCGGTCTCGAAACGAACGACCGCCGAAATGAAGAAAGGCCCGCCGTGGGCATCCATCCGGGCGGCGAGTTCTCCTGCCGTGGGTTCTGGGCGTAACAGAGCGACAACCGCCGACGCGTCGATGAACAAGCTCATAGCCCGCCTGAAAGCTCGTCCGAATAGGCTTTCATATCGAAGTCCGGATTATCCGCTCCGATTTCGCCAGCCATTCTGACCGCCTCCGCCAGGCGTTCCGACACAGATTGGACACTGCGCGCGCGCTCGATTTCATGCGTCAGAGCGCGGCGAACCGCCTCGGCCTTACTCGGCGCTTTTGTGAGGCGCTGCACCTCAAGAACCAGCCGGTCGACTTCCCGGTCCTTTACGTAAAGCGGCATTGAAGCATATCCTTTTTGGCATATCCAACATATGCATTCTTACATATCTATGCAAGTCCGTCATCAGATGCGTGACATCCAACGCGACTTCAGCTATACGCCAACCCATGATCAACCTGACCGCCACGTATTGGTACTTTAGGAGCTCGCTGGCGGCGGGAGGATTGCGCTCGATCTGAAGATTGCAGCAACAAGATCCGAACAGCCGCCAGACCTGGCGGCTTTTTTGTTTCAGCCGGCAGGTTCCCAAACATAGTTTTACGCAATTCCGGACAGAAAACCGCTACGCACTTTTCCTGGAATTGCTCTAACAGGAGCAGAAAGCCGTGTTGACCACCACAGACGACCTTAGAGTCAAGGAACTTAGACTGCTGAGCACGCCGGAAGAGGTGATGCGCGAGATACCGCGCTCACTGACGGCGACACGCACCGTTGCCGCCTCGCGCAACGCCATCCATTCCATCCTTACAGGGGCCGACGATCGACTTGTTGTCATCGTCGGCCCTTGTTCCATCCACGATCCGGTCGCGGCCGTTGACTATGCCAGCCGTCTGGCGGCGCTGCGCGAGACCCTGGCCGACCGGCTCGAGATCGTGATGCGGGTCTATTTCGAAAAGCCGCGCACGACGGTCGGCTGGAAAGGCCTGATCAACGATCCCGACCTCGACGGCAGCTTCAACATCGACAAGGGGCTGCGGATGGCGCGCAACGTGCTTTCCGCCGTCAACAATCTCGGCCTGCCGGCGGCGACCGAATTCCTCGACATGACGACGCCGCAATACATTGCCGACCTCGTCGCCTGGGGCGCCATCGGCGCACGCACGACCGAGAGCCAGATCCATCGCGAGCTGGCCTCGGGCCTCTCCTGCCCGGTCGGCTTCAAGAACGGCACCGACGGCAATCTCAGGATCGCCGGCGAGGCGGTGAAGTCGGCCGCCCAGCCGCATCATTTCATGGCGGTGACCAAGGGCGGACGCAGCGCCATCGCGGCGACGACGGGCAACGAGGATTGCCATGTCATCCTGCGCGGCGGTGTTCAGCCCAACTATGACGCGGCAAGCGTCGAGGCCGCATCCGTGGAACTCGCCCGCATCGGCATCGCGCCGCGCCTGATGATCGACGTCAGCCACGCCAACTCGAGCAAGAAGCCTGAGAATCAGCCGAAAGTGGCGGCCGATGTCGCGGGCCAGGTGACGGCGGGCGACGAGCGCATCATCGGCGTCATGATCGAGAGCAATCTCGTCGCCGGCCGGCAGGACGTCGTGGCCGGCAAGCCGCTGGTCTACGGCCAGAGCATCACCGATGGCTGCATCGACTGGGCGACCACCGAGACCGTGCTGCACGGCCTTGCCGGCGCCGTCGAGTGGCGCCGCTCGGCCCGCCGCGCCATGCTGGACAGCCGGCAAGGGGCAGCCTGATACGATGGTGATACGGGCGGCGCCAACCGGAATTACGCCGCCCTCAAGCCTTCCCATGCAGTGAACACGGAGACCGCAAACAGCAGCAGCCCGGCCGCCCGGCCGGCGAATGCTGTCGCTCGCGGGTTGGCGATCAAAAGGCTGCGGCTGCGGCCGGCTGATATGGCGAGCCCGCCATAGATCGCGGCCTGCGTCAGCACGGTCAGCAGGCCCATGATTGTCGCCTGCATCCAGATCGGGCCGTAGTGCGGTTTCAGGAACTGCGGGTAGACGGCCAGGACGAAGAGATAGGCCTTCGGATTGATCAGGCAGGTCACGAACCCCTGGCGAAACGCCTTCCATGCGGAGCGGCTGCCGGCTGGCCCGTCATGGCCGACGGTGATGGAGCTGCGCATCAGCGTGAGGCCGATGAATGCCATGTAGGCGGCGCCGGCAAGCAGCAGTGGCTTGAACAGGATCGGCACGAAATGCATGAGCAGGCCGACGCCGACAGCGCCGTTCAGCGTGTGCACCATGCCACCGACCATGATGCCGCCTGTCGCCGCCAGGCCCCTGTCGCGCCCACCGGTCAGCGCATTGGCAAGCACGAACAGCATGTCCATGCCCGGAACGGCGATGATGCCGAACAGGAGAAGAAAGAAAAGCCACAGATTTTCCGCGTAGCTCATGTCAGTTGCCTGTCGCCTCCTGCCGGCGTGCCGCCAAGGAATTTGTTGATTTTCAGGCCGATGGGCGATCCTATAGATCGAGTCAACTGACGATGGTGTGTCAGTTGTGATCGCAGCCGGTGAGAAAAATGCGCAAGGCATCGCGCCTGTTCGAGATCATTCAGATCCTGCGGTTGGCCAGCAGGCCAGTGACGGCGGCAATGATTGCCGGGCAGCTGGAAGTGACGATACGCTCGATCTACCGCGACATCGCGGCACTGCAGGCCATGCGTGTCCCGATCGAGGGCGGCCGTGGCATCGGCTACATACTGCGCCCCGGCTTCGACCTGCCGCCGCTGATGTTCTCGATCGAGGAGATGGAGGCGATCGTGCTGTCGCTGGCGCTGCTGGAGCGCACCGGAGACGACGAACTCAAGCAGGCGGCCAAGCGCGTCAGCGCCAAGATCGCCGGCGCGGTGCCGCCGCCCTTGCGCCAGACGCTCGAGGCCAATGCGTTGCACGCCTGGGGCTTCGCCGCACCCTCCGCCGGCACGATCGACCTTGCGCTGGTGCGCCGCGCCATCCGCGACGAGGAGAAGCTCGATCTTTCCTACCGCGACGAACTCGGCCGTGCCTCCGAGCGCCTGATCCGCCCGATCGCGCTGATCTATTACGCCGAGACCGCCAACATCGTCGCCTGGTGCGAGCTGCGCCAGGCAATCCGCAATTTCCGCAGCGACCGCATCGGGGATTGCCAGCCGACCGGGTTAAGCTTCAAGGGCGAAGGCGATAGGTTGCGGAAGGTGTGGGTCGATGGGTGGGAAACGCCGGCGGTGATTACCGCCCAAGGATGACGAAATCGAGAAAGCTTCGGCCGACGCGAATGGACCGTCGGCAACCTCCCATGTCGACGAACTACATGCCTCTACCTAACATCCACCCAGCGCTTTTCCTCATAAGAACGCGCCATCGCATGCACGGTGCGCTCGATCTCCAGCCCTTCGGCGAACTCAATGAGCCGGGCCGGCTTGCCGGCAAGCCGCACCAGCAATTCATGGCATTCGATGATCTTGAGGTCGTTGAAGCCGAGGCTGTGGCCGGGCGCCGGTACGAAAAGGTCGTAGGGCCTGTGCTGCGGCGCCACCAATATGGTGCGATAGCCCTGTTCGGTCGGCCGGTCCGACGTCAGGTAGAGCTGGAATTCGTTCATCCGTTCCTGGTCGAACAGGATCGACCCCTTGGAGCCGAAGATCTGGATGGCGATGCGGCCCTTGCGGCCCCAGGCCGAGCGGTTGACCTGCAGCGTGCCGGCAACGCCGTTTTCCAGATGCATCAGCACGCTGGCTATATCGTAGGTCTCGACCGCGCGGCGCCCGCCGGCCGCCAGCTTGCGGTCGGCATAGGGCTTGGCCATGTCGCAGATGACGCTGGCGACGCGGCCGAACAGCGTCGTGACCAGCGACAGCGGATGCACGGCGAAATCGTCGAGCGCACCGTAACCGGAAGACGCCTCGTGCTTCCAGAAGAACAGCGCCTCGGGATCGGCCATGAAATCCTCATCCATCTCGATGCGCAGATGGTTGACTTCGCCGATGATCTTCTCGTCGAGCAGCGCGCCGATGTGACGGATGGCCGGGCTCTGGATGTAGTTGTAGCCAAGCGCCGCGACCTTGCCTGATTTCTTGGCCGCGGCTGCCATCGCCTCGGCTTCGGCAAAACTCGGGGCCATCGGCTTTTCGCACCACAGATGCTTGCCGGCTTCGAGGACGGCGATGGCCATCTCCGGATGAAACTGGTTGGGCGTGGTGAGCGAGACGATATCGACTTCGGGATCATTGACCACGGCGCGCCAGTTGCCGGAGGCCTTGGCGAAGCCGAACTCGCCGGCCTTGCGCCTGGCGAGATCCTCGTTGATCTCGCCGAGATGGACGAGCCTTGGCTTGGTCGCGTCGGGAAAGACCGCACCGACCGCGCTCCACGCGATGGCGTGGCATTTGCCCATGAAGCCCGTGCCGATAAGACCTACGCCGACCATTTTTCGTTCCTCCGCTGCCATGAATGCTGCGTGGATGAATTAGTCCATTTTCTCCAGGAATGGAATGTCTGCCTCATTTTTTATGGCGTTCTTGCGCAGGCCCGCTATGATGGGGCAGAGAGAGCTTCCAGACAGCCTGAACAGAGCGACGATGGACGAACAGGTACCTCGCGACTTCGAGACGCTGCGCGCCACCATTCTGGATCGGCGCGAGAGCTTGCCCAAGCGCATCGCCCAGATCGCCGCCTATGCGCTCGACAATCCCGACGATATCGCCTTCGGCACCGCCGCCAGCATCGCCGCTTCGGCCGGCGTGCAGCCCTCGACCCTGATCCGCTTTGCCCAGCAACTCGGTTTCGACGGTTTTACCAGCCTGCAGCAGGTGTTCCGCGAGCGGCTGCGCGAGCGCAACTCCTCCTATGACGAGCGGCTGCAAGCGCTGCGCGCCAAGGCCGAGGGCGGCGCTGGACACCGGGCGATCTTCGACGGCTTCATCGCCGCTGCAAGCACCTCGCTCAACGACATTTCCCGCACGCTGGATGACGCGCATCTGGAAGACGCGATTTCGCTGCTGGCAAAGGCGCAGACCATCTATGTCTTGGCCAAGCGGCGCTCCTATCCGGTGGCTTCCTATATCGCCTATGCGCTCGGTAAGCTGAAGATCCGCAACCAGCTGATCGAATCGGCCGCCGGCCTGAATGCCGAGATGGTCGGCTTCGCCACGCCGGCGGACGCGGTCATCGCCATCAGCTTCTCGCCCTACGCGCCGGCCACGATCGAGGAGGCGCGCGCCATTGCCGAGCAAGGGGTGCCGATCGTTGCCATCACCGACAGCTCATTCTCGCCGCTCGCCCAGTTCGCCAGGGTCTGGTTCGAGGTTGCCGAGGCGGATTTCGCCGGCTTCCGCTCGCTGTCGGCGACAATGGCGCTGGCCATGGCGCTGACCGTCGGCGTCGGCGAGAAGCGGCGCGACGCGACTCGCAAGCGCAAGGCTTGATCGAGCATCCCATCAAGGCAATTTTAGCCCAGGGAATGCTCATTCCATATTGACTATGGATTGGAATTATTATTTCATATTGTCGGCGCCACGCTGCCGCTCGCGCGTGTTACCCAAACAATGTTGTCCATGACGACAAGACCGACGGGAGGTTCCAATGAGCGAAGCCGTGGACGCAAGACAGGCGCCGCTCGACGTCATCACCATCGGCCGCGCGTCCGTCGACCTCTATGGCCAGCAGATCGGCTCGCGCCTTGAGGACATCACCTCTTTCGCCAAGTCGGTCGGCGGCTGCCCGGCCAATATCTCGGTCGGCACGGCGCGCCTCGGCCTGCGCTCGGCACTGCTGACGCGTGTCGGCGACGAGCAGATGGGCCGCTTCATCCGCGAACAGCTGAAGCGCGAAGGCGTCAATGTCGACGGGCTGAAGACCGACAAGGAGCGGCTGACCGCGCTGGTGCTGCTTTCGGTCGAGAGCGAAGGCGTTTCGCCGATGATCTTCTACCGTTCGGACTGCGCCGACATGGCGCTGGCCGAAGAGGACATCGACGAGGCGTTTATTTCCTCGGCCCGCGCGATCGTCGTCACCGGAACGCACTTTTCCCGCCCCAACAGTGACGCCGCCCAGCGCAAGGCCATCCGCATCATGAAGGCCAGGGGCGGCAAGGTGGTCTTCGACATCGACTACCGGCCGAACCTGTGGGGTCTCGCCGGTCATGCCGAAGGTTTCGAGCGTTATGTCAAATCGGATCGGGTCTCGGCCCAGTTGAAGACGGTGCTGCCCGATTGCGATCTCATCGTCGGCACCGAGGAAGAGATCATGATCGCGTCCGGCGCCGACGACTGCCTGAGCGCGCTGAAGGCGATCCGTGCCCTGTCCTCGGCCACCATCGTCTTGAAGCGCGGCGCCATGGGCTGCATCGTCTATGACGGGCCGATCAGCGACGATCTCGAGGACGGCATCGTCGGCGAGGGTTTCCCGATCGAGATCTACAACGTGCTGGGCGCCGGTGACGCCTTCATGTCGGGCTTGCTGCGTGGCTGGCTCGGCGGCGAAAGCCTTGCCACGGCGGCGACCTGGGCCAATGCGTGCGGCGCCTTCGCCGTGTCACGGCTGCTCTGCGCGCCGGAATATCCGACCTTCGAGGAGCTGCAGTTCTTCCTCAGGAACGGCAGCAAGCATCGCGCGCTGCGCAAGGACGAGGCAATCAACCACATCCATTGGGCGACGACACGCCGGCGCGACATCCCGTCGCTGATGGCGCTCGCCTGCGATCACCGTGTGCAGCTCGAGGATGTAGCGGCCAAGACCGGCGCCGATCCTGCGCGCATACGCGACTTCAAGGTGCTGGCGGTCAAGGCAGCGGCCAAGGTCGCCGCCGGCCGCGACGGCTATGGCATGCTGATCGACGAGAAGCACGGCCGCGAGGCGATGTTCGAGTTCGCCCGGCATCCCTTCGCCTGGCTTGGACGCCCGGTGGAACTGCCGGGCTCGCGGCCGCTGCGCTTCGAATTCTCCCAGGACATCGGCTCGCAGCTCACCGAATGGCCGGTCGATCACTGCATCAAGTGCCTGTGCTTCTACCATCCGGACGATCCGGCGGCCTTGAAGGAAGAACAGCAGCAGAAGCTGCGCGCGCTGTTCGAGGCCGCGCGCAAAGTCGGCCGGGAACTTCTCATCGAGATCATCGCCGGCAAGCATGGCAAGCTCGACGATACGACGATCCCGCGCGCGCTGGAGGAACTCTATGCGCTCGGCATCAAGCCCGACTGGTGGAAGCTCGAACCGCAGGCGTCGAGCGGCGCCTGGGCCAGGATCGAGGCGGTGATCCTGAAGCACGATCCCTGGTGCCGAGGCATCGTCCTGCTTGGCCTGGAAGCGCCGCAGGACGAACTGGAAGCGGCGTTCGCCGCCACCGCCAAGGCGCCCATCGTGAAAGGCTTTGCCGTCGGCCGCACCATCTTCGTCCACGCCGCCGAACAATGGCTGGCCGGCAAGATGTCGGATGAGGAGGCTGTCGCCGACATGGCGTCGCGCTTCGAACAACTGACCGAAGCGTGGCTTGCCGCGCGCGGCCGCAAGGCGGCATAACAAGGCGCTGCGTAAGGACTGCGGAGGAAAAACCGATATGACCAAGACAATCCGCCTGACGATGGCGCAGGCGCTGACCCGCTTCCTGTCCCGCCAGATGACCGAGATCGACGGCAAAAAGGTGCCGATTTTTGGTGGCGTCTGGGCGATCTTCGGCCATGGCAATGTCGCCGGCATCGGCGAGGCGCTCTATCAGGTGCGCGACCAACTGCCGACCTTCCGCGCCCATAACGAACAGGCGATGGCGCATGCGGCGATCGCCTATGGCAAGGCCAATTTCCGCCGTCGCTTCATGGCCGCGACCTCTTCGATCGGCCCCGGCGCGCTGAACATGGTGACGGCGGCAGCACTTGCCCATGTAAACAGGTTGCCCGTCCTTTTTTTGCCGGGCGATGTCTTCGCCAACCGCATTCCAGACCCCGTGCTGCAGCAGGCCGAGGATTTTTCCGACGGCACGGCGACGGTCAACGACTGCTTCCGGCCGGTGTCGCGCTATTTCGACCGCATCACGCGGCCGGAACAGATTGTCCCGGCGCTCAATCGCGCCATGCAGGTGCTGACCGACCCGGCCGATTGCGGCCCGGTGACGCTGTCGCTCTGCCAGGATGTACAGGCCGAGGCCTATCACTATCCCGAGAGCTTCTTTGCCGAGCGGGTCTGGCGCCAGCGGCGGCCGCGTCCGGACCGCGGCGAACTGGCGGGCGCCGTCGCGGCACTCAAGGGCGCCAGGAAGCCACTGATCATCGCCGGCGGCGGCGTTCTCTATTCGCAGGCCTCCGATGAACTGGCCAAATTCGCGCAAGGCGCGGGCATTCCGGTCTGCGAGACGCAAGGCGGCAAGTCCTCGCTGCCGGACGATCACAAGCTCAACATGGCGGCGGTTGGCGTCACCGGCACCTCGGCCGCCAACCGGCTGGCGGAAGAGGCCGATGTGGTGCTCGCCATCGGCACGCGGCTGCAGGATTTCACCACCGGCTCGTGGGCGCTGTTCAAGAATTCGGGCAAGACCATCATCGGGCTCAACGTGCAGCCTTTCGATGCCGGCAAACACCGGGCGCTCCCGCTGGTCGCCGACGCGGCCGAAGGGCTCGCCGAACTCGCCGCCGCGCTGCAAGGCTGGAAGGCGCCTGAGGCCTGGACCGACAATGCTGCCACCGGCAAGAAAGCCTGGCAGGCCGATGCGGCCAAGGTGACGGCCTCGACCAATGCCGCTTTCCCCTCCGATGCGCAGGTGATCGGCGCCGTGCAGCGCGCCATGGGCTCCGGCGTGACGCTGCTGCACGCGGCAGGCGGCCTTCCCGGCGAATTGCACAAGCTCTGGCAAGCGGGCGCGCCCGGGTCCTACCATGCCGAATACGGCTTCTCGACCATGGGCTACGAAATCGCCGGCGGGCTCGGCACCAAGATGGCCAAGCCCGATGATGAGGTCGTGGTCATGATCGGCGACGGCTCCTATCTGATGCTGAATTCCGAGATCGCCACCTCGGTGATGCTTGGCCTCAAGCTCACCATCGTGCTGCTCGACAACAGGGGTTTTGGCTGCATCAACCGGCTGCAGATGGCGACCGGTGGCGCCAACTTCAACAATCTCCTGAAGGACTCGCGCCATGATATTTTGCCCGACATCGACTTCGCCGCGCACGCGGCGAGCATGGGGGCGATCGCCGAGAAGGTGCCGTCCATCGCCGAGCTGGAAAACGCGCTGCAGAAGGCCAAGAAGAACGACCGCACCACCGTGCTGGTCATCGACACCGATCCGCTGGTTTCCACCGATGCCGGCGGCCATTGGTGGGACGTGGCGGTGCCGGAAGTGTCCGCCCGCAGCCAGGTCAACGCGGCGCGCAAGGTCTATGATGAGAAACGGCAGATGCAGACCATCGGCGATTGATGTCGGCGCCGAGGCTCCTCCCTTCTCCCGTTTACCGGGAGAAGGTGCCGGCAGGCGGATGAGGGCGGCTCCAACGAACAAGAAACTGTTTTAGCACCGGAGTGACGACTTGAAAGCCAAACTGGGCATGTCCCCCATTGCATGGTGGAACGACGATCTTGCCGAACTCAGCGATGACGTGTCGCTGGAGGAATGCTTGCGCCAATCGCGCTCGGCCGGCTTTACAGGCATGGAGATGGGCCGCCGCTTCCCCAACGATCCCGCCGTCATGCTGCCGATCCTGAAGGCCGCCGACGTGACGCTCTGCGGCGGCTGGTTCTCGGGCACGCTGGTCGACGAGGAGATGGCTGCCAACAAGGACCGCATCCAGCCGATGATCGACCTGTTCAAGGCGGTCGATGCGCCTTGCATCGTCTATGGCGAGGTCGGCCGCTCGATCCAGGGCGACCGATCCAAGCCGCTCGCCACCAAGCCGAAGCTCACCAGTGATGAGATGAAAGCCTACGCGCGGCGCCTGACGGAATTCGGAGAATGGTGTGCCGAGCAAGGCATGCCGCTTTCCTATCACCATCACATGGCGGCTGTGGTCGAGACGGAGCCGGAGCTCGATGCCTTCATGCGCCATTCCGGCGAAGGCATCCCGCTGCTGCTCGATGCCGGACACCTCGCGTTTGCCGGCGGCGACGTGCTGCGCGCCATCGACAACCATCACAAGCGCATCAGCCATGTCCATGTGAAGGACGTGCGCATGGATGTGATCGACAAGCTCGACCGTACGAAGCAATCCTTCCTCGACGCCGTGGCGCTCGGCGCCTTCACCGTGCCGGGCGATGGTTCGCTCGATTTTGGCGCCATCGTGCAGCGCTTCGCGGATCATGGCTATGAAGGCTGGTTCGTGGTCGAGGCCGAGCAGGATCCCAGGAAGAACCCGCCGCTCAAGATGGCTGAGGTCGGCTACAAGGAGCTGATGCGGGTGATGACGGATGCCGGCTACACCGTCGAGACACAAGGCTTTCCGAGTGCCTGAAGGCTGGATTCACGGTGCCGCGCGGTCTATCTGAGGCAGATTGCTGAGTTACGGATGGCGCGATGAAAGATTATGAACACCCGTTCTTCCGCCCGCTTTGGCGGCGCGTCGCCGTCGTCGCGGTCTGCCTGATCTGGTCGGTGATCGAATTCGCTTCCGGCACGCCGTTCTGGGGTGTGATCGCGCTCGGTTTCGCCGGCTACGGCGCCTGGCAGTTTTTTTATCTCTACAAGCCGGCTGAAGAAAAAGAGGCCGAGCCCGAACCGAAGGAGTGACTGGTCGCGTAGGCGATTAGCTTGCAGCGCCTCGGCCAATCTGAGGCGTCTGCGATGATCCTTTTGGACAACCGGTGAAATCGTCGGCCTGGACAAGCTGCAACCCATCAAGCCACTGGAACAGGAGAGACAAAATGTCCAAACTGCTCGTCAAAGCCGACAAGGGCCATGGCCGCGTCGCGCATGTGACGCCGAAAAGCGCCGGCTGGACTTATGTCGGTTTCGACCTGCATCGGCTGAAACCAGGCGAAAGCGCCTCGGGAAAGACGGACGACCGTGAAGTCTGCCTGGTGTTCGTGACCGGCAAGGGTACCGCGACAGCCGCCGGCAAGGATCTCGGCCTGCTCGGCGAGCGCATGTCGCCTTTCGAGGGCAAGCCGTGGTCCGTCTACGTGCCGCAGGGATCGGACTGGTCGGTGACGGCCGATACCGAGCTGGAACTTGGCGTGTGCTCGGCACCCGGCCTTGGCGGCGGCCTGCCGGTCCGGGTGATCGGACCGGACGATCTCGGCCAGGAGGTGCGGGGCAAGGGCACCAACACGCGCTACGTCACCAACATCCTGCCGGAAGGCCAGCCCGCCGACTCATTGCTGGTGGTCGAGGTCATCACGCCCGGCGGCCACACGTCGAGCTACCCGCCGCACAAGCACGACCAGGACAACCTGCCCGCTGAATCCTATCTCGAGGAGACCTACTACCACCGCCTCAACCCGCCGCAGGGCTTTGCCTTCCAGCGCGTCTATACCGACGCCGACAAGGATGGCCGGCGCGCGCTGGACGAAGCCATGGCGATCGAGGACGGCGACGTGGTGCTGGTGCCCAGGGGCTATCATCCCTGTGCCGCCTGCCACGGCTATGACCTCTATTATCTCAATGTGATGGCCGGGCCGAAGCGGACGTGGAAATTCCACAATGCGCCCGAGCACGAATGGTTGATGAAGGCCTGACCGTTCTGCGTTTCCGGCTGAACCTATTGGTCCAGCTTTGACAAATCGTCGGCTAACGACCCTGAGGGTCGATTTGCCTTCGAAAACCCTTCAAAGCTTCGTCAATCCGTCATGGAAATCACCTATGGCAACGGTTCCAGTGCATGTCGCCCAAAAGTGCGTAGCGGTTTTGGGACGACGACATGCACCAAATGAAGACTTAAAGCGCGTCGCACCCTCACTTCAAACGCGGCGCGCTTTAACGAGGACTTCCCATGCGTTATGCCATTTATTTCACTCCCCGGCAGGACGAGCCGCTGGCGCGAATCGCCGCCAACTGGCTGGGCCGCGACCCGTTCGGTGCCGCGACCAGGCCTGTTGAGGCCGTTACCGAGTTGTCTGCGGCGGAAGTGGCCTTCCACACCGCTTCGGCCCGCCGCTATGGTTTCCACGCCACGCTGAAAGCGCCCTTCCACCTGGCTGCCACCGAGACCGAGGCTTCGCTGCGCGCGGCGCTCGACCGTTTTGCCGAAGCAACGCCTGTCGTGACGATCCCGCGCCTTGTCGTCAGCCAGATCGACGGCTTCTTCGCGCTTGTGCCGGATGGTCCGCTGCCTCCGCTCAACCGCTTCGCCGACGACGTCGTGCGCGATTTCGACCGGTTTCGGGCGCCGTTGAGCGAGGCCGAGATCGAGCGGCGCAGTCCGGATTCGCTGAAGCCGGCCGAGTTTCGCAATCTCTGCCAATGGGGATATCCCTATGTCTTCGAGACCTTCCGCTTCCACATGACCCTGTCCGGCCGGGCCGGACCGCAGGAAAGCCCTCGCCTGCGCGCGGCGATCGACAGCCTTTTCGCCGATGTGTTGCGCCAGCCCGTGCTGGTGGATGCGCTGACATTGTTTGTCGAACCCGAACCCGGTGCGCCGTTCATGGCGCTTTCCCAGCACGGGCTTGGACGCCGCCCGGCCCGGAAAATCGCCTGAACGAACCCGACTGCAAGAACCAAGGACTACCCGCAATGACCGTCGAAACTGTTCTTTCCAACGCCCGCATCGTTCTTGCCGACGAGATCGTCGAGGGTTCACTGGTGCTGCGCGACGGCTTTATCGCCGGCATCGATGCTGGCACTGGCCGCATCGGCGAGGACATGGGCGGCGACTATATCATTCCCGGGCTGGTCGAACTCCACACTGATCATCTCGAAGGCCATTACGCGCCGCGGCCGAAAGTGCGCTGGAACCCGATCGCCGCGGTGCTTGCCCATGACGCGCAGGTGGCGACCGCCGGCATCACCACCGTGCTCGACGCGGTCCGCGTCGGCATGGACGAAGACGCCGACCTGACATTGGACGACATCCGCAAGCTGGCGGATGCGATCGAGGACAGCGTCGCGCAGGATCGTCTGCGGGCCGATCACTTCCTGCATCTTCGCTGCGAGGTTTCAGCGCCGGATTGCCTCAAGGCATTCGCCGATTTCGACGGCGACGAGCGGGTCAGGCTGGCATCGCTGATGGACCATGCGCCAGGCCAGCGCCAGTTCGTCAATCTGGAAACCTATGCCTACTACTACCAGCGCAAGCTGAAACTCTCGGATCGCGACTTCCAGAAATTCTGCGAGAAGCGGATGACCGAATCGGCGCAGAATTCGGGGCCGAACCGTGTTTACATCGCCGCCGCCTGCCAGGAGCGCGGCATCGTGCTCGCCAGCCACGACGACGCCACGTCGGCCCATGTCGACGAGGCCATCGAGCAGGGCGTGCGGGTGGCCGAGTTCCCGACCACCGAGGAAGCGGCGCGGGCCTCGAAGGCCGCCGGGCTCGGCGTGCTGATGGGCGCGCCCAATGTCATGCGCGGCGCCTCGCATTCGGGCAATGTCTCGGCCCGCACCTTGGCCAGCGACGGTCTGCTCGACATCCTATCCTCCGATTACATCCCCTTCAGCCTGATCCAGTCGGCCTTCTTCCTCGGTGACATGGTCGAAGGCATTTCGCTGCCGCAGGCCGTCGCCATGGTTTCGAAGAACCCGGCGCGGGCCGTCGGCCTTGACGACCGCGGCGTCATCGAGCAGGGACGTCGCGCCGATCTGGTGCGCGTGCGCGTCGACGATCATGTTCCGGTCGTACGCACCGTCTGGCGGCAGGGACGCCGGGTGGCATGATGGTGTCGGCCTTGATCGAGCGCGAACTGTCCGCCGAAACCTTTCCGATCCGTCACGGCGTCTTTGTCGCTGTCGTGGGCCCGAGCGGTGCCGGCAAGGACACGGTGATCGGTTATGCCAAGGCGCTTTTCGCCGACGAGACGCAGCTGGAGTTCGTGCGCCGCGTCATCACCAGGCCGAGCGATGCGGCGAGCGAGGATCACGATACGCTGGCCGACGCCGCCTTCGCCGAGGCCGATGCCGACGGCGCCTTCGCCATCTCCTGGGAAGCGCATGGCCTGCGCTATGGCCTGCCTGCCGATGTCGACTGGTCCGTCTCCAATGGCCACGTCGCCGTGGCCAACGTGTCGCGCGCGATCATCCCCACCTTGCGCGAACGCTATGCCAATCTGGCAATCGTCGAGATCACCGCTTCGCCCGAGGTGCTGGCGGAACGGCTGGCGATGCGCGGCCGCGAGTCGCGCGGCGAAGTGCTGGCGCGGCTGGCGCGCAGCGCCAATGTGACCTTGTCCGGTCCGGGCGTCACGTCGATCGACAATAGCGGCCCGCGCGAGGTGGCCGGCGAGCGCTTCGCCGAGCTGCTGCGCAAGGCGATGGCCTTTTCCGACATGTCGGGCCTGATCTAGAGCCGGGCCCGCTTCACCCGTTTGCTTGCGCTGCCGCCGGAACGCTTTGGGCTGCTGGCCGCCTAGGGTGATTCTGGATTACGATCTGGAATTCGCCCTGGGAATCAGGATCGAGCCAGACAGGAAGCCTTGATGCAGACACTGACACCCATCCTCTCGACGATCACGGCGGCATTTCTCGCCTCCCTGGTCGAGGTCGTCGAAGCCTTCACCATCGTGCTGGCCGTCGGGGTCACACGCAGCTGGCGTCCGGCACTGACGGGCGCCGCGCTGGCGCTGGCGCTGCTGGCGGCCCTGGTGCTGGCGTTCGGGCCGCTGCTGGCGCTGGTGCCGATCACGACGCTGCAGTTCGCTGTCGGGGTGCTGCTGATCCTGTTCGGCATGCGCTGGCTGCGAAAGGCCATTCTGCGCAGCGTCGGCGTTATCGCCCTGCATGACGAGGAGGCGGCCTTCGCCAAGGAAACAGCGGCGCTGCACCGGCAGGCCGCCGACCGGCGCGCCGACTACCTCGCCGGACTGGCCTCCTTCAAGGCGGTGCTGCTCGAGGGCGTCGAGGTGGTGTTCATCGTCATCGCCGTCGGCGCCGCGCATGGACAGACATTTTACGCCAGCATGGGCGCGCTGGCCGCTTTCATCCTGGTGATGCTTGTCGGTCTGGCGGTTCACCGGCCGCTGGCGCGCGTGCCCGAGAATGCGCTGAAATTCGTGGTCGGGCTGATGCTGACCAGCTTCGGCATCTTCTGGACCGGCGAGGGGATCGGCGCCGACTGGCCGGGTGCCGATCTTGCCCTGCTCGCCATCTTCGCCATCGTCGCGATGGCGTCATTCGCCATGGTGCGCTGGCTGCGCGGCACCCGTCCGACAGCAGCCGGAGGGCTCGCCCGATGAACGTCCTTCGTCTTGTCGCCAGGGAATTCTTCGGCATGTTCGTCGATGACGGCAATCTGGCGCTGCTGGCGCTGGTCCTGGTGGCCGCCGTTACCGCGGGGGTAAAGCTGCTCGCACTGCCACCGCTGCTTGGCGGTGGGCTGCTGCTGGTCGGCTGCCTTGCCATCCTTTTGCAAAGCGTTCGCCGCGCCGCGCGCGAGGGCAGCAGGTAGTTAAGTCAAGGCCGCATGGACGGGATGACCCGACGGTGGCCATGAAGGCACGCCAGCCCCTCGGCTCCCCGCAGCGCGGGTATGCTACTTCTTTCCACAGGGACAAGCACCACGCTGGCTGGCGTTATTCCGCCGCCGCGCCGACCGCGCCCTTGCGGGCGGCATCGACCATCCGCCGCCGCGCCCGGAACACGCCCCATTGCTGGTCGACCAGCACGCCGATGAGGATGACGCCACCCATCACCGCGAAGTTGAGCGAGGAGGGAATGCCGAGCAGGTTGACCAGGTTCTGCAATTCCTGCAGCAGCACCGTGCCGAGGATGACGCCGATCAGCGAGCCCTCGCCGCCGCGCAGCGAGAAGCCGCCGAGCACGGCGGCCGCAATGGCGTAGAGCTCGTAGAACTGGCCATGGCTGGCCGGCGAGATCGAGCGCGTATACATGGCGAAATAGATCGCCGACAGCGCCGTCAGCACACCGCAGATGACGTAAGCCGCCATGACGACGCGCCCGGTGCGAATGCCGGAATATTTCGCCGCCTCCTCGTTCTTGCCAATGGCGTAGAGATAGCGCCCGAATACCGAGCGGTGCAGCACCACCCACATCACGATGGCGATGACGATCAGCGCGAAGAAGGAGTTCGGCACGCCATACGAGCGGCCGGCGGTCAGGAATTCGAGCGTTGGGAAATTCTGGCCGAAGGCGAAGCCCGCCGTGCCGTCGGCGGTGTAGAAGCGCGCGACGCCACGATAGATCAACAGGCCGCACAAGGTGACGACGAAGGGCTGCAGCTTGAGCCGTGTGATCAGCCAGCCATGCGCCAGCCCGATGATGGCGCCGAGCACCAGGATCAGCACGAAGGCGATCGGCCATCCCATGCCGCGTACGGCGATGAAGTCGATGAACAGCGTCCCGAGCAACGCGACAACGGAGCCGACGGACAGCTCGATGCCGCCGGTGATGATGACGAAGGCCTGCCCTATCGACAGGATACCAAACAGACCGATGAGGTTCGAGGTGTTGGCGAGATTGATCGGCAGGAGGAAGCGCGGATTGATGATGGCAACGATCGCTCCGACCACCAGGATCAGGATCAGCAGGCCGAGATCTTTCTTTGTCATCGTCGTCTCCGCTTAGCTAAAGCGCGTCGCGCGCTTCAGCTCTTTGTTTATGCATGCCGTTGCCGCAAAACCGAGGGTCACTTTTGCGCGGCATGCATTAGTTTGCCGGCTTGCCCACCGCCAGCAAAAGCACGTTTTCCTGGCTGAACTGATCCTTGTCGAGAATGCCCGAGATCTGGCCCTCATGCATGACGGCAATGCGATCGGAGACGCCGATCACCTCTTCCATGTCGCTGGAGATCATCAGCACGGCGACGCCGGCGTCCGCCAGCGCCCGCATCAGCCCGTAAATCTCCGCCTTGGCGCCGATGTCGATGCCGCGCGTCGGCTCGTCGAGGATCATCACCTTCGGGTTCATGGCGAGCCATTTGCCGAGCACGACTTTTTGCTGGTTGCCGCCCGACAGCGTGCCGGTGCGCGTCTGCACCGAAGGCGCCTTGATGCCGAGATTCTTCTTTTGCTTCTCGGCGGTAGCGACTTCCGCGCTGTTGGAGACCAGCGAGCGCCTGGCATGCGCCGGCAAATTGGGGAGCGAGATATTCTGGGCGATCGACAGGTCGAGCAGGATGCCGGTCAGCTTGCGGTCCTCCGGCACGAGGAAAATGCCTTGCGCGACGGCATCGGCGGCACTCGCCAGCGCCAGCGGCTTGCCGTTGAGCTCCAGCGTGCCGCCAAGGCTGGCTTCGATGCCGAAGAACACCCGCGCCAGTTCGGTGCGGCCGGAGCCGACGAGGCCGGCAAGGCCGAGGATTTCGCCGCGCCTGACGTCGAGATCGACCGGCCGGCTGGGATAGGTGGGGGTGCGGACGGCCTTGGCCGACAGCGCCACGGCGCCCGGCGCCCGCCCCGCCTCGGAGGCCTTTTCACGTTCCTTCAGCATGCGGCCGATCATCAGCTTGACCATCTGGTCGTGGTTGATGTCGCGCTTGCCTAGCGTGCCGGCCAGCATGCCGTCGCGCAGCACGACGACCCGGTCGGCGACGCGCTCGATCTCGTGCAGGCGGTGCGAAATGAAGATGACGCTGATGCCGTCGGCCTTCAGCGCCTTGATGACGTCGAGCAGCTTGTCGGTTTCGGCGAGCGGCAGGCTCGATGTCGGCTCGTCGAGGATGACCAGCCTGGCCTTGATCGACAGCGCCTTGGCGATCTCGACCATCTGCTGCTGCGCGAGCGACAGGTCCGCGACCTGTGTGTCGGCTGAGAAATTGGCGCCGACGCGCTTCAGCAGCGGCGCCACCATTTCGCGCAGTTTCGCGCGGTCGACCAGCCTCAGCGGCCCGGCGCGCAGCGGTTCGCGGCCGAAGAAGATGTTGGCGGCGACATCGAGGTTCTCGAACAGGTTGAGTTCCTGGTGAACGAAGGCGATGCCTGAACCAAGGCTGCCTTCGACCGTCAGGTCCTTATGGGCGGTGCCGTCGACGGTGATGGTGCCGGTATCCGGCGTGGTGACGCCGCCGAGGATCTTCATCAGCGTCGACTTGCCCGCGCCGTTCTCGCCGACCAGGCCGATGACCTCGCCCGGCCTGACCTCCATGGAAAACCCGTCGAGCGCCACGACGCCCGGATAGGTCTTGCGCACGTTCTCCAGGCTGAGGAACGGAGTGGTCGCCGCGATGGATGTGTCGGAATAATTCATCATGCCTGACAGCAGCCGGTGGGCCAAAACGGCCCGATCTGCAGACTGACGATCCCGGCAGGGTTCGTCAATGCGAACAGCCGGCTCAAGCGAGTTGAGCCGGCTGAACCGGGTGTAGTCTTAGTTTCCAGACATCGCCTTGAGATTGGCGGCATAGGCGTCGACATCATCCTTGCCGATGATCTTGGTCGGGATGATGATCAGGCCGTTGGCCGGGATGCCCGATTTGTCGCCCTTGAGATAGGCGGCCATCAGCTTCATGCCCTGATAGGCCCATTCGAAGGGCTGCTGCACGACGGTGGCGGCAATGGTGCCTTCCTTGACGCCGCCCAGCGTGATCGGATCGTCATCGAAGCCGACGACGGTGATCGAGCCGAGCTTGCCGGCGTCGCGCAGCGCCTCATAGATGCGCGGCGTGTTGTAGGAGTAGAAGCCGACCATGCAGGTGACGTCGGGGCTGGCGACCAGCGCGTCCTCGACATTCTTCTTGGCGCGCGCCTGGTCGATGTCGTCGCCGCGCACGTCGACGAGCTCGATCTTGGTGCCGGCGAGGCCGTCCTTCATGCCCTGGATACGTTCCTTGGCATTGTCGGCGCCGAGCAGGCCGACGAAGCCCAGGCACTTGCCGCCGTCCGGCATCGCCTTCTTGGCGATTTCGGCCGCCTGCTTGCCGGCGTCGACATTGGACGAGCCGATATAGGCGACGCGCTTGGTCTGCGGGGCGTCGCTGTCGGTGGTGAACAGCGCCGTTTGCGAGGCGATCTTGTTCAGGCCATCGGTCGAGGTCTTGGGATCCACGGCCGAGACCATGATGCCCTTGACGCCGGCGGTCACCAGATCGTCCATCAGCCGCTGCTGGATGGCGACCGAGGATTGTTCGGGATATTTGAGTTCGAGCGTGTAGTCGGGCAGTTCGCCCTGCGCCTTCTTGACGCCGGCTTCGGCCGCTTTCCAGAAATCGGAAGCGCCGTTGACGACGAAGGCCAGCGTCGGCTTGTCGTCGGCGCGCGCGATAGCCGTCGCCGTCAGGCCGACAACCAGGGCCGCGGCGGCCACGGATGCATTGCGTATCAAGGATTTCATATTCAACCTCCCGTTTTGGTCAGTCGTAGGACTGACCGGACTAGCTCACTGGAATGTCTTGCACACTGGAATTGCCGTTTGCGGCTTGGACGCCCCTCCTCCCCAAGGTTCCCGGCACTGAAAAGACTGGCCTCGGTCCCAGCCACGGCCACGGACTTTAGACAACCATTCTTCATTCGTAAATAGTCCGATTTGTCTGACATATCACATATGCGAGACAAAGTTGGCGGAGGCAAATACCGCTCGCCATCGGGCCATTCACAGACACTCCCACCACATCTGGACCCGACCGGGCCGGATGCGATGGATTGACGGTACAGCGCATCCTTGTATTAGTAAACACTATTAGCAAGGACCGATTTGCCGACGCGTCGATTCCTTGGCCGCACGGAGCCGAAGCCGCACGATCTTCGGATTTGCTAGGCTTGAGCTTGCAGACGGGATGGGCCGCGAGGATGATAATAGTTATTAGTTCGGTCGATGTCCCCTTGGACTGGAAGCATCACGTCATCTTGTCGGCTCGGCGGGCCGCGGCTGGACAGGCCGGGGATTTGGGGGCGGCATGAGCGAGACGATGGACCGGGCCATTGGGAAGCGCCGCAAGGCGGCGGCAAAGCCCAAGGGCCGCGTCACCATGACCGACATTGCGCGCGCCGCCGGCTGCTCGCAGGCGACGGTCTCCTTCGTGCTCAACAATTCGCCGGGCATTCGCCTGTCGCAGCAGACCCGGGAGCGGGTGATCGAGGCGGCGCGGGCGCTCGGCTACAGCGCCCCCGCCTTTTCGGCGCTGAAGCAGCCGGTTGCAGCTTTCGAGGGCGCCGCCTTTGACGGACCCGCCTTTGATGGGCTCGACGGCGTGATCGGCTTTGCCGTCGACCAGCTCGCCACCAGCCCGGAGGCGGTCGTGGCCATCGAGGGCGCGCGGCAGGCCTCGTGGAATGCCGGCAACGTGCTTTTGGTGGCGCAGACCATGGGCGACGCCGTGATGGAGCCGCGCGCCATTTCGGCGCTGACCAGGCGGGGCATTTCGGCGCTGATCTACATGACCATCTTCACCCGCGAGATCACGGCGCCGGACTTCCTCTACGGCCTCGACATCCCGGTCATCCTGCTCAACTGCTACACGTCGGACTATGCCTTCCCGGCCGTGGTGCCCTCCGAGATCGCCGGCGGCCAGAGCTCGACGCGGTACCTGATCGGCCACGGCCACCGCCGCATCGCCACCATCACGGGCGAACCCTGGATGCAGGCTGCGCAGGACCGCCTGAAAGGCTACCGCCGCGCGCTCGCCACCGCCGACATCCCCTTCGACCCCGAACTTGTGGTCGAGGGCGACTGGTCGGCCAGCGCCGGCTACGCCGCGACCGTGAAGCTGCTGACCCTGAAGGACCGCCCGACCGCCATCTTCTGTCAGAACGACCGCACCGCGATCGGCTGCTACGAAGCGCTGAAGGAAGCTGGCCTGCACATTCCCGCCGACATTTCGGTCGTCGGCTACGACGACGAGGAAATCGCCCGGCATTTGTTTCCGCCGCTGACCACCTCGATCCTGCCGCATATGGCGATGGGGCAATGGGCGATCGAGCAGCTGGAAGCGCCGGCGCAGGTGGGCAGGGGGCGCTATCCCATCACCAAGCTGGAATGCCCGCTGGTGGAGCGGGAGAGCGTGGCGACGTTCAAGGGCGCCCCATAAACGCCGGCCTTTTCTCCGTCCCACCGTGCTCCCGCGTCTTGGCTTCAACCTGATTGCAGTCTAGCCTGCGCCCACAGCCAGGAGAGGGGCATATGACATCGAGTTTCACCGTTCATGACGCATCCGGCTATGAGCAGCTCATGGGCCGCTGGAGCCGAAAGCTCGCACCCGGCTTCATCGGCTTCGCCGGGCTTGCCCCCGGCGAACAGATCCTCGACGTCGGCTGCGGCACCGGCAGCCTGACCTTCGAGCTGGCGAAATCCGCCGAGCTGGCGGCGATCACGGCGATCGACTTTTCGCCTGTTTTCGTCGAGGCGGCAAGGCGGCGCAACACCGATCCGCGCATCGAAATCAAGCAGGCGGACGCCACCGCCTTGCCGTTCGCCGACAATGCGTTCGACCGCGCGCTGGCGCTGCTGGTGCTTCACTTCGTGCCGGAAGCCGGCAAGGCGGTGGCCGAAATGCACCGGGTAACGCGGCCGGGCGGCGTGGTCGCGGCCGTGGTGTGGGACCATCTCGGCGGCATGGCGGGCATGCGCATGATGATCGACACGGTGGCCGCGCTCAGCGAAGGCGGCCGCCAGCTGCGCAGCCGCTATTGCTTCCAGCCGATGATGCAGCCCGGTGAAATGAAACGGACCTTCATCGAGCAGGGACTGGCCGACGTGACCGAAACCGAGCTGATGATCCGCATGGATTACCAGGACTTCGCCGACTATTGGGCGCCGATATCGGCCGGCGAGGGCCCGCTCGGCAAATACATGACCACGCTGGAGGCGGCCGAGCGCGAGCGCACCGAGGCTGCCGTTCGCGATGCCTATCAGGCCGGGCGACCGGACGGGCCGAGGTCGTTCGCCAATGTCGCCTGGGCGTGCAGGGGCGTGGTGCCCTGACCGCCCCTGCGGCGAAGCGCCTATAAAAGCCGCGGTCAGGCCTGCCGAGCGACCAGCTCGGCATAGCGCTGCAGGTAGAGCGGCCAGCCCTGATCGCCGGCGACGCCGTCGCGGACGCCTTCCCAGCCCTGGCCATGGCGCTCCAGGTTGCGGTGCTCGATTTCGACGCGGGTGCGCTCAGCCGTTTCGGCGGTGAACCGCACCTCCCATTCGCTGGTTTTGGCCGGATCGGTCTCGATGCGCCATTGCGGGCTGATGTCCCAGCTCAGGAGCACGCGGTTGGGCGGCTCGTAGGCCAGCACGCGTGCCCAGCGGCACTCGCTGCCATCGACGCCGCGGTCATAGACGTGGCCGCCGACGCGGGGCTCGAACACCGTCTCGGCGATTTGGGCTGCAAGCAGATTGTGCTCGGGTGGTTTGAAACTGCCGAAATCCTCGGTGAAGACCTTGAAGGCGCGCTCGATCGGCGCCTCGACCATCACGGACTGTTTTACCGACGCGATGGGGATCTGGGTGTTCATGGTCACTCCTCTGGTGGGGTCTCGACGGCCAGCTTGTAGGCCGCGAGCGTCTTGCTCCAGAACCGGTCGAGCCAGGCGCGCATCTGGCCAAGCCCGTGCGGATCGATGTGGTAGACGTTGCTGGCGCCCTTCGGCTCCGCGCGCACCAGCCGCGAATCCCGAAGCACCTTGAGATGCTGCGACACCGCGGACTGCGACACGCTGACCTGCCGCGTGACCTCCGCCACCGAGCGCGGCCGCTCCGCGATCAGCTCGAAAATCTGCCGTCGGGTCGGATCGCCCAGGGCGGCAAGCTGTGCGCTGTCAACAGTCATGACTTATGATTAGTGCGGACTGATGATTGAGTCAAGCGAGGGGTGCCAGCTGGGTCCAGTCTGGCGGCGAGGAACTTTCTCCCGAGAGAGATCACGGGTCAGTCCGGGTGGAAGGAATTACGAAGGTCGAAATCCACCCGGGCATAAGGCTGGCCGCGCGGCTATCCCTTGCGTTCTTCAAGGCTGTTGCCGCCGTCGACCACCAGCAAGGCGCCGTTGATGTAGCTGGCGCTTTCGGAGGCCAGGAACACGACCGCCGCCGCGACCTCATCGGGCCGGCCGGCGCGGCCCGGCGGCGCATGCAGGGCCGCTACCCGCTCCGCGTCGCTCGACGCGCCTGTCTCGATCCAGCCAGGCGCCACGGCATTGGCGGTGACGCCTTGGCGCGCCACTTCCAGCGCCAATGTACGGGTCAGGCCGACCATGCCGGCCTTCGCCGCGGAATAGGCGGCGGTGCCCTGGTAGGAGACCAGCGGCCCGGTCACCGATGCGACATTGACGATGCGCCCATAGCCCGCTTCGACCATCGCCGGCAGAAACGCCCTGGTGACGAGAAACGCGGTCTTCAGGCTGGTCTCGATGCCCTGGTCCCAATCTGGACCGGCGGGAAGAGGAAGTCGCGAGCGCGACCATGCCCAAGAAAGCGCCTTCTGTGGCAAAGTCCGCTTGGCTGAATCGTTGAACGATTATTTTGGTTTCTTATTGTTGTTTTCTTCTGGTTGCGGCGGAAGCAGATTACCATTCCGGTCAATCGGAAGATCGATAAGGCTGCCCTCGGAACGCATTCCGCTAAACGTCATGCCAAACTTTGGGTTATATTTACGCGCTTCTTCGAGAGAGACGCGCTGCAACGACACAACCTTGCTGTGCCTTTGGCCGAACGAGTCCACAACACGTATCTTGATCTTAGCATAACCATTTTTTGCGAGGGGAAAACAAGCCCCGAAGCTATCATTTTGCTCGAAATAAACGACGCCGTTCGTTGATTGACCGACATTCAAATACGTGTCGGCCGTTTCCCCAGTGAGAACGCTTCTTTGAGTTAGAAATGGGTATCCTTTGTAATTATCGTCGTCTATTCTATGATAAAAATCGCTTACCGATACGGTTTGGTATGTAATCCAATGACGAAGGAATCGATTATTGAACCACAATGTTGGGTTCCTGAAAAATGAAATTGGCCAATGATAGCCGATCTCTACATTATCAATCGAGGCAGGCGACTTGCCGACATTTGCTATACTTAGGTATATAGCAAAAATTGACCGATGAACATCATAGCCTTCATGTTTTGCCTCTGTGCCGCCTACGCTGTAAAATGTAGGTCCCGGTAAGGTTTTAATTCTTAGTTTGGGCCTTCCTCGGATGGCGGAAAATATGCCAGTTATCCAGCCGAAGAATATCGTTACGACAAAAAGAAATAATGATAGTGTTCCCTGATTATCATTGAGCGCATTGTTGAACTGCTGGAAACTCTCCATTTCTGAATCTTCTTCTATGTTCTTGTTCTGACCAAATATGCAAAGTGGGAAATGTTCTCCAATATCTTGTCGTCGGAGTAGCTGTCTCGGTCGGCGCTTCCCACGGCCATGAGAGCGAATGTCGTGAGTCCGGTCAGCTTCTCTTGGATGTAGTCGGAGATTCCAGATTGCCCGGCATCGTCCAGCGCCTCGAATATGTTCCCGACGATCGTGCGAATTTCGTTTTCTGCTTCCGCTTGTTCGGACACTGAAAGCGGTTGGCCTAGACATTCTTCGCAAATTTCGTTGATCTGGTGTAGACCCGCTTCGACTTGCTTCATTTGCCCGACTCCCCCTCAACCCACAGTAACGCGGTTCACAGGCCGTTCCAATCCGCGCCGAGCGTCGTCGTCTTGATCCACTCGCCAGAGAACGGCGGCCGCTCGCGTTTGTGCTTCTTGCCGTCCTTGAACGACAGATTGCCCAAGGGCAGCACCAGCCCCAGCCGCTTCATCTTGTTGACGGTCTTCAGAGTGTCGGCGACGTGGATCAGGTCTTTGTTCGCGCTGTTCGGTGCGAGCCCTTCGGACGCCAGCCGGTCAACCCACCAGTCGCGGAAGTCGAGCATGTCGTCGGGCGTGATCGCGGCGATGTCCTTGCTGCCGACGATATCAACGAAATTGCGAATGGCCTTGATGCGTGGATTCTTCCATCGGCGAAGCTGGTCTTCGCTTTTGCCAAGCGTTCGGTCCCTCGCCAGCGTCCAGAAAAGTTCAAGCGCTCGTTCGACGGTGATTCCCGGTTCGACCGCGCCGCCAAGGATGGCCGCCGCCTCGATCCGATCCGGCTCGCCGTCGGGCTTCACGACCGCGCGGACTCGTTCAAGGAACTCTTCGCGGGGCAGCTTGGCGACACGATCCGCCGCGATGTAGCGATAGCCCCGGACGCGGGCGAGTTCCCGCGCCGCTTCAAAGCGGCTTTCCGCGTCGGCGCTGTCGCCCGCAAGGCGGGCTTCCCAAGCTTCGACCATGTGAGCCCAAGCCGTCGGCGTCTTCTGCCGGGCGACCGTTTCGGAATCAGTGTGCAGGCTGATCCAAACCGTCTTACGAGGCTCGATTGCCTCATAGCGTTTCGGAACGCGCTTGATCAGGTGGAAGGTCTTGTTCCGGCGCTGGATGTTCATGGCGTGGTCCCCCTCGCGACGTGCATGCCCGATGCGCCAATGTATAGCAATATGTGCAGCATGATGTGCAGCAAATCAGGGATTTTGAGCGTTGAGATTGAGCGGCAAACGCCGATTAATCGTTTAATTTCAGTTGCTTATGTGAATAGCGAAGGGGAAGAAACTGGCGCACCCGACAGGATTCGAACCTGTGACCTCTGCCTTCGGAGGGCAGCGCTCTATCCAGCTGAGCTACGGGTGCTTTCAGGACGAAGGTCCGGAAAACGAACCAGCCGGTGAACCGGCAAGTCACGGCTTCTTAGCGGAAGCGGAGGCGGGCTTCAACGGGCAATTGAGGATTGGAGATTTCCCCTCGTAAGCCGAGGCACTGTCGCGTATGGCGCTCGCCTCTCCGTGTCCGCTTCGCCGAGCCACCTGCCGGCGAGCCACGGGTCGCGCCCGTCCTTCGGAACCCCCACTCCGCGGGCGCGAGGAACCCGAGCCTTTCCGGCGGCGCCGTAGCCCGCTTCTTGCGGTCAATCCGCGCTGTCCCTCGCTGCCCCGCCTCGCTCTTCACCATCCGCCGCGCGTGCGTCGCTCCGGCAAAGTATGACGTTCCTCCCGCCAGTCACCTCCCCTAGTATTTCCGAAGTAAGTCGCGCATAATGGGCGCGGCCTTCCTGCGGGACAGAGTCCCTCGGAACGCCGGGAGGAACCGAGGATGGCCGTTGTGCTCGTGCTCGTTCTGATTGTCGTCGGCTCGGTGCTGTTCCATGTGCTGAGCCCTTGGTGGTGGACGCCGATAGCCTCCAACTGGGGCTATATCGACAGCACTCTTGTCATCACGTTCTGGATCACCGGGACGGTCTTCTCCGCTGTCGTGCTGTTCATGGCCTATTGCGTGTACCGCTTCCGGCACAAGGAAGGGCAGAAGGCGCACTACGAGCCCGAAAGCAGGAGGCTCGAATCCTGGCTGACCGTGGTCACCGCTGTCGGCGTCGCGGCATTGCTGGCGCCTGGGCTGTTCGTGTGGAGCCAGTTCGTCACCGTTCCCAAGGACGCGACCGAGATCGAGGTCGTTGCGCAGCAATGGCAATGGAGCTTCCGCCTGCCTGGCGCGGACGGCAAGCTTGGCACCTCGAACGCCCGGCTCATCGGTTCCGAGAACCCGCTTGGCATCAACCCACAGGACCCGAACGGTCAGGACGATGTCGTCGTCGTGGCGACCGATCTGCATCTGCCGATCGGCAAGCCGGTCAAGGTGTTGCTGCGCTCGATCGACGTGCTGCACGATTTTTACGTGCCGGAGTTCCGCGCCAAGATGGACATGGTTCCGGGCACCGTCACCTATTTCTGGTTCACCCCCACCAAGACAGGGAGTTTCGAGGTTCTTTGCGCCGAGCTTTGCGGCGTCGGTCACGCCTTCATGCGTGGCGTCGTGAAGGTCGACACCCCGGAGGATTATCTGGCCTGGCTGCAGCAGCAGTCGACCTTTGCCCAGATGTCGGCACCCGCCAAGGTGGGCGTGCTTGCCGCACCGGCAATGGCACAGGCGAAGGCGGAGTAAGGCATTGATGAAACCGGCCCCGAGGAGGACCGGAAAGAGCGGAGAGGTTCAGGGATGGTTGACGTCACGCCTCATGGAGCAGACTTCATTCCGGCCGCGGAAGTGGCGGAGGTGGAACTCTATCACCCGCACAGCTGGTGGACGAGATACGTCTTTTCACAAGATGCCAAGGTCATCGCCATCCAATATGCCGGCACCGCGCTGTCCATCGGGCTCGTCGCGCTGGTGCTGTCCTGGCTGATGCGCCTGAAGCTTGGTTTTCCCGACACTTTCGCCTCCATCTCGCCGGACATGTATTATCAATTCATGACCATGCACGGCATGATCATGGTGATCTACCTCTTGACCGCGCTGTTCCTTGGCGGCTTCGGCAATTACCTCATTCCGTTAATGGTCGGCGCACGCGACATGGTGTTCCCCTATGTCAACATGCTGAGCTACTGGATCTACCTGCTTGCCGTTCTGGTGCTCGTCGGCAGCTTCTTCGCGCCGGGGGGGCCGACAGGCGCTGGTTGGACGCTCTATCCGCCGCAGGCCATTACCTCGGGCACGCCCGGCGGACAGGATTGGGGCATCATCCTGATGCTCGTGTCGCTGATCCTGTTCATCATCGGTTTCACCATGGGCGGCCTCAACTATGTGGTGACCGTGCTTCAGGGTCGCACGCGCGGCATGACGCTGATGCGACTGCCGCTGACCGTCTGGGGTATTTTCACCGCCACGGTCATGGCGCTGCTGGCCTTCCCGGCGCTCTTCGTCGCCTGCGTCATGATGCTGTTCGACCGCGCGATCGGCTCGAGTTTCTTCATGCCGGCGATCGTGGAAATGGGCGCCAATCCACTGCCGCACGATGGCGGCAGCCCGATCATGTTCCAGCACCTGTTCTGGTTCTTCGGCCATCCTGAAGTCTACATCGTGGCGCTGCCCGCCTTCGGCATCGTCTCCGACCTCATCAGCACGCATGCGCGCAAGAACATCTTCGGCTATCGCATGATGGTGTGGGCGATCGTCAGCATCGGCGCGCTCTCCTTCGTCGTCTGGGCGCACCACATGTATGTCTCGGGCATGCATCCCTATTTCGGCTTCTTCTTCGCCACCACCACGCTGATCATCGCCATCCCCACCGCCATCAAGGTCTACAATTGGGTGCTGACATTGTGGCGCGGCGACATCCACCTGACCATCCCGATGCTGTTTGCGCTCTCCTTCATCGTCACCTTCGTCAATGGCGGGCTGACCGGGCTGTTCCTCGGCAATGTGGTGGTCGACGTGCCGCTGTCGGATACGATGTTCGTCGTCGCGCATTTTCACATGGTGATGGGCGTGGCGCCCATCATGGTGGTATTCGGTGCGATCTATCATTGGTACCCCAAGATCACCGGCCGGATGCTCAACGAGGCGATGGGCCGCTTCCACTTCTGGGTGACCTTCATCGGCACCTACCTGATCTTCTTCCCGATGCACTATGTCGGGCTGGTCGGCGTGCCGCGCCGCTATCCCGAACTCGGCGATACGGCCTTCGTCCCGCCTTCGGTGCATACGCTGAACGCGTTCATCACCGTGGCCGCGCTGGTCGTCGGCTTCGCCCAGATGGTGTTCCTGTTCAATCTGCTGTGGAGCATTCGTCGTGGGCGGCCGGCCGGCGACAATCCATGGCGGGCGACGACGCTCGAGTGGCAGACGGCCGGCACGCCGCCGCCGCACGGCAATTTCGGCAAGGAGCTGCCGGTGGTCTACCGCTGGGCCTATGACTATAGCGTGCCCGGCGCGCCCGAAGACTTCATTGCACAGAACGATCCGCGCCCATTGACGCAAGGCGGCCCCGCATGATCGTGATCTTGATCTTGCTGGCCGCCGTAACCGGCGTTGTCGGCTGGTGGCTGTCGCGCCAGCGGCTGATGTCCAAGCCGTGGCTCGAGACCGGGCCGGTCACGGCGTTTCCGCAGACGGAAGCGTCGCTCATGCATCCGGCCAAGATCGGGCTCGGCGTGTTCCTTGCCGTGGTCGGCGCGCTGTTCGCGCTCATGATCAGCGCCTATGTCATGCGCATGGACTATGCCGACTGGCAGGCCGCTCCGGCCCCGAGGCTGCTGTGGCTCAACACCGCCATGCTGGTGCTGGCGAGCTTGGCGCTGCAAGGCGCGGTGTCTGCCGCGCACAAAGCCCGACTGGACAATCTCCGGCTCGCCCTTCTCGCCGGCGCCCTGGCATCGGTGGCTTTCCTGGCTGGGCAATTGCTCGCCTGGCGCGATTTCGCCGCCGAAGGCTATTTCGCGACAGAGAACCCGGCCGCCAGCTTCTTCTATCTGCTGACCGCTATGCACGGCCTTCACATCATCGGCGGATTGGTGGCGCTCGGCCGGGTCAATGTGCGCGCATGGCAAGGCGCCCGGTCCGGAAGCCTCGTTCTGTCGACCGAGCTCTGCGCGATATACTGGCACATCCTGCTTGCCGTCTGGCTGGTGCTTTTCTGCGTGCTCATGGGCTGGGCGGATAACGTGATCGACATCTGCCGGGGGCTCTTGACCTAGAACGCCGCGCGGCGGGCGGTACCGAAGGAGGAAATGCTCATGGCCGAGACCACGCTGGAACACGCCGCACCGGTCGCTCCGCGGCCGCCAGGCCTGCGCGGCATCGCGGCCGACTGGTCGTCCGACCAGAGGGCGTTCAAGAACGTCTCCTGGGGCAAGGCCATGATGTGGATCTTCCTGCTCAGCGACACTTTCATCTTTGGCTGCTTCCTGTTGTCCTACATGACCGCGCGCATGTCGACGACGGTGCCCTGGCCCAACCCGAGCGAGGTTTTCGCGCTGCATCTGTTCGGCAGCGACATTCCGCTGATCCTGATCGCGATCATGACCTTCGTACTGATCTCGTCGAGCGGCACGATGGCCATGGCGGTCAATTTCGGCTACCGGCACGACCGCAGGAAGACGGCGGTGCTGATGCTCGTCACCGCCGCGCTCGGCGCGACGTTCGTCGGCATGCAGGCGTTCGAATGGACGAAGCTCATCACCGAGGGCGTGCGGCCCTGGGGAAATCCCTGGGGTGCCGTGCAATTCGGTTCATCCTTCTTCATGATCACCGGGTTCCACGGCACCCATGTCACCATCGGCGTGATCTTCCTTTTGATCACCGCGCGCAAGGTGTGGCGCGGCGACTTCGAAGCCGGCGCGCGTGGGTTCTTCACCAGCCGGCGCGGCCAGTACGAGAGCGTCGAGATCATGGGGCTCTACTGGCACTTCGTGGACCTGGTATGGGTGTTCATCTTCGCATTCTTCTATCTTTGGTGAGGTGGAGCGATGGCACAGGCAGAAGCGCGCGAACATGGGCTGCATGGACACGCCGCTCCCGCCCAGGCGGTGGGGCACGCGGAAGGCCAGCAGCACCCGATCAGGCTTTATCTCGTCGTCTGGGGCTGGCTGTTCGTCCTCAGCGCCGGCTCCTACAGCATCGACTATTTCGGCCTCCAGGGCTATCTCAGATGGGGGCTGATCCTCACCTTCATGATGCTCAAGGCAGGGCTGATCGTCGCCGTGTTCATGCACATGGCCTGGGAGCGGCTGGCGCTTGCCTATGCGATCCTGGTGCCGCCGCTGCTGATCCTGGTGTTCGTGTGGATCATGGTGCTCGAGTCCGACTACACCGAGCTGACCCGTGTCCTGTCATTCGGCATGGGGCCATAGACGGCTCGCCGGATCGCGTTTCTTCGTTGACAGGAAAAATGACGGGAGGACAATGGTTGCCACGTTCTCTGACGCGTCCCCACCTCCAACAGAAAGGCGCCTACGATGACGATCGCAAGGAAACTCCAGGACTATATGGCCGGCAAGGGCATCGCCTACGATACCGTTGCCCACCACCGAACCTCGACCAGCAGCCAGACGGCGCAGGCAGCGCATGTTCCGGGCCGACGACTCGCCAAATCGGTGCTGGTCCATCACGAGATGGGCTATGCGCTGGCGGTGGTTCCGAGCAGCCACCGGGTCGAGTTCAATACGTTGCAGGACGTGGTCGACAGGCGGCTTGGCCTCGCTTCCGAAGATGAAATCGGCGAGGTGTTCAGCGACTGCGACATTGGCGCCGTGCCGCCCTTGGGCGCCGCCTATGGCGTGCCGGTCATTCTCGACGAAAGCTTTAGCGCGGAAGACGACGTCTATTTCGAAGCCGGCGATCACAAGACGCTGGTGCATGTCACGGGCGGCGACTTCCGCAATCTGCTGAGGGATGCGCGGGTCGCTCGCTTCAGCCATCCGGCGTGAACCAGAAGCGCCCGCCTCTTTACAGGGTGGGCGCCCTCCTTCGTCGAGCAATCGGCGGCAAGGCGACGCCGCCTCTATTTTGTGCATGTCGTTGCCGCGTCACCCTTGCGCGCATGCATTGGGCAAGTCGGATCAGCTCCCTTTGCGTGTTTTTGTCTTGGCTGAGGCAGGAGCAGGAGCAGGGGCTGGCGCCGGTTCGATCAGCTTGCGGTAAAGGTGCCAGGTCGAATGGCCGAGCACGGGCAGGACCACGGCCAGCCCGACGAGCAGCGGCAGCGAGCCGAGACCCAGCGCAACCGCGACGATGAGACCCCACAGCAGCAGCGGCACGGGGTTCGTCATGACCGCTCGCGCCGAAGTCTCGACAGCCGCGTAGGCGCCGATGTCGCGGTCGAGCAGCAGCGGGAAGGCGACGACCGTGGTGCTGAGCACGACAAGGGCAAACAGAAAGCCGATGAGGTTGCCCAGAATGATCAGCGTCCAGCCGCGCTGCGTGGTCAGCACATCTGCGATAAAGCCGAAGAACGATGCCGGCGCGGCGTCGCCATAGAGGTACCCATAGAGCGCGCGCGCGGTTACCAGCCAGGCGATGAACAGCACCACCAGCATGACCCCGAGTGCGGCGATAGCCGGCATGGCGGGCGATTTTCGGACGTCGAAGGCATGTCGCCACGACGCGTCGAGTTGCTGTTCGCGCCGGCGGCTGATCTCGTAGAGGCCAAGCGCGGCGAAGGGGCCCAGAAGCGCGAAGCCGGTCATCAGTGGGTAGACGAGCTGAAGCGCGTTGCCGCCGGAGCTCCAGGTGATCAGCACGATACCGGCAACCGGATAGATCAGGCATAAAAAGACGTAGTGCGAGGGTTTTTCCCAAAAATCGTCAAATCCCCGGCGAAGCGCGTCAAAAACATCCGCAACCCCTATCCGGCGGATAGCGGGATGTTCGAGCTTGCTGCCGGTGCCTGCTGCGTAGACATGGAAATTTGCCATGACCATTCCTCCAGGATCGGGCCCGGTTCGGTCGCGGCTTTCGGTGCTGCCGTCTGCGTGACCGGCCACGCGAAACCGCGACCTGCACCGCCGGGATCATAGCATTGTTCCCAGGCCTTGTCGCGTTCGGCGGCCCCGTCTGCAACCTAAATACCGCGTGATGCGTTACCGTGCGCGGCATTGAAGCGCGTGGCGTCGAAAAGGAGCCATGCAACCCGCTGATTTTAGCCTTATGCATGTCGCTGTCCCAAAACCGAGGTTACACTCGGGCGACATGCGATAGCATCCACGACGCCGACAGCGCCGATTTGAGGGAGGAGAATGCCATGAGACTGACCGCGGCCCTTCTTGCAATTTCATTTATCGCGACCATTCCGGCCTTTGCAGCGGGCGATGCCGATGCCGGCAAGAAGATCTTCACCAAATGCATGGTCTGCCATGAAGCGGCGACCGACAAGGACAAGATCGGTCCCTCCTTGCACGGCGTCATCGGCCGGAAGGCAGGTTCGCTGCCGAGCTTCCAGGCCAAATATTCCGACGCGATGAAGAAGGCGGGTGCAGGCGGCCTGGTCTGGGACGAGGCCAATATCGCTGAATACATCAAGTCGCCGAAGACAAAGGTGCCCGGCAACAAGATGCCCTTCGCCGGGCTCCCGAACGATGCCGACATCGCCAATGTGATCGCCTACCTGGAAGCCGCCGCCAAGCAGTAGGGGGCGGCGCCGGCGGAACTGGGATGCCTGAGCCTTTGCTGGACTCGGAGGCGGGTGATGCTTGCCGAGCCGGGGCGAATTCATGCCAGAGTCATGCGAAAGTTGCCGCACCCGAGGCGATCAGGGCGGATCCGTTCGCAACTCCCCTATGCCCCCCAATGTACCGTTTTTACGCGGGACGAAGCGCGCGCGGCCTCAGACACAATTCAGAAATAAACCAGAAAAATTCCAGAAATCGTTCGGGCGTAGAATTAGCCGGAGAGGGTTTCATCGACCGCCGCACCGCGGCACTTGTTCGGATTGGCGACAAGCGATGCAAAGGTTCTCGATCAGCTTGATGAGTGCGTTGCTCGGCATTTCGCTCGCCACCGGTCCGGTCGAAGCTGGCGAGGCAAAGGTTGCGGCGACCCGAACCGAGCGCTGCACCAATCTCAGCCGCCAAGTTGACGAAGCTCTCGAAACCCATGCCGCGTCAAGGCAGGTCACCGCGGCGAAGGCACTGCAAAGAAAGGGAAACCGGTTCTGCGCCAACAAGAAGCAGGCACAGGGAATCCGAATGCTCGCAAACGCTGTGAAGCTGCTTGGCGTGACGCCGATCGATCCCGATGCAGTGAAAACCGACCTGCATAGCAAGGAGAAAAAACCATGAAGAAGTCCCTTCTCTCCGCCCTCGGTCTCGCTGTTGCTCTGGCCTTGTCGATGCCGGTTCCCGGCACCGCCGCCGCCACCAAGACGACCGCTCCAGCTGCGACCGCAACGACCACGATGACCAAGACGGCAACGGCTGCGAAGCCGCACCAGAACAGCGCTGTGGCCAGGAAGGCTTGCAAGCCGACCAAGAAGCACAAGTGCCCGGTGAAGCACAAGAAGCACACCGCGAAGACCGCGGCGTCCAAAAAAGCCTATTAACACCGCCATGCCATGAGAAGGCTGTTCCATTTGCATTCGGTTGGGGCGGCCTTTTCCATGGTGGCCGACGCGGAGCGGCCCATTGGCTCTCCGGCTGCTCCGGTGGACGCCCTTTGCGAGTTGCTCACGGCGCTTCCTGGGCCGATTTGACTGGCTCTAGGGCATTGGATCGTCATAGGCCAAGAAACAACTGCATCCGGTTCCGTTGAACCTCCCGATTTTGCACTTAGACCTGGATCGTAGCGAACCGTCCGGCGTTGAGAGGCGCGGCCTAGCCCACGGAAAGTCCAAATGACTCGCATCGCAACCTTCAACGTGAACGGCGTCAACGGCCGCCTGCCCGTGCTGCTCAAGTGGCTGGGTGAAACCGAGTACGACATCGTTTGCCTTCAGGAGCTCAAGACATCCGACGACAAGTTTCCTGCCGACGCGATCAGGGGCGTCGGTTACGGCGCAATCTGGCACGGCCAGAAGTCTTACAACGGGGTCGCTATCCTCGCTCGAGGGACAGAACCACTAGAACGTCGGCGCGGGCTGCCCGGGGATCCGGACGACACGCACAGCCGCTACATCGAGGCCGAGGTGAATGGGCTTGTTGTGGGTTGTCTCTATTTGCCCAACGGCAACCCGGCGCCAGGTCCAAAATTCGACTACAAGCTCCGGTGGTTCGATCGCCTGATCAGCTACGGCCAGCTGTTGCTTGGAGACGGCGCCATGAGCATTCTCTGCGGCGACTATAACGTCGTTCCAACCGCAATCGACGCCGTCGTGCCCCAACGATGGCTAGGGGACGCGGTGTACTTCCCGGAGAGCCGGCAAGCCTACGCCCAAATGCTCGGGAATGGTTGGATCGATGCCGTCCGCCGCATCCATCCCGAGAAGGGCATCTACACCTACTGGAACTTCTCATACCGGGGCGGCTACGATCGAAGCTCCGGTCTCCGAATGGACCATCTGCTCGTGAGCCCTTCCCTTTCGGACAAACTCCGCAATGCCGGCGTGGACGTCGAGTTGCGCGGCTGGGAGAAGCCAAGCGACCATGCGCCAGCTTGGATCGAGCTCGATTGAGTACTAAGGCAATTCCAGGAAAAGTGCGCTGCGCCACCACCCTCACGCTCCCGCCGGGCTCTTCACCGGCCGCCGTGCGCGCGTCGCCCGCTTCGCCTTCTTCGCACTCGCCAGCTCATGCATCGCATCGAGCTGCATCTGCTGCATCTCGGCCAGCCGCGTCCATTGGCGCGAGATGAGGTAGTCGAGCTTTTCGTGCAGGTGGCGCACTTCGAGCTCGGCCTTGAGGTTGACGCGGTAGTCGTTGAAGGAGCGCAGGCGGTCCTTCACCTCCTGGCGCTTCTGGCTCATCATGATGATCGGCGCCTGGATGGCGGCGATGCAGGAGAGCAGCAGGTTGAGCAGGATGAAGGGGTAGGGATCGAAGGCGCCGGTCGTGCCCTCGAACAGGTTGATGCCGATCCACACCAGAAGCACGCTGCCGAACGAGATCAAGAACCACCAGCTGCCGCCAAAGGCGGCCATGCCGTCGGACACGCGGTCGGCGAACGTCCGGTGCTCCTCGAATTCTTCTTCACTGTTTTCCGAAATCGTGTCTTGCCGGGCGATCGATTCCACCACCTGGCGGTCGAGCTCGGAGAATTCGCCGTGCTCCTGCTGCAGCAGCTCCTCCATGTAGCGCATGCGATAGCGGCCGAGCTCCTCGCGGCTGATGCGCGCGCCCTTGGGCAGGTCCGGGTGGTCTGCATGGATGCGGTCGGCGAGACTCGGGCGCAGCGTGTCGATGCGCACAAGGTCGCGCTTGCGGAACTTGCGGCCTGAGATCGCCGATGGCTTTTTCTTCGGCTTCAGCCGCGATGCGCCGGGGCCTGATGGTTCGGAGTCCGGCACTTCTGGCGTGTCGAAATGCTCGTCGGAAACCTCGTGCAAATCCTCCTGCGTGGTCGGCGCCTCGAAATACTCGCCGCCGCTGTCGTTCTCATTGTCGGCCGACTTCTGCTCGGATGCCTTGGGAACGGTGCTCATGATGGGCTCCTGCTGTCGTGCTTGGTTTAGAATACGCCATGGCGTCGGGGCATATCCACTGTCGGATTTCTCAGCCTATGCCACGTCTTCCGCACGATTGCGTGACAGTCGCAAGACGATAGCCGGCTCCGGGTCTTTTGGATGAGGAAGAGATGGGGAGGCCCCTCACCTCACTGCTGTTCGGCGAACATCAGCCTGGTCTTGGTGTCGGCCATGGTAGGCGACAGGCTGCGCTGGATCAGCGCTTCGACATGGTCGTTGCGCTGGCGGGCGCTGTCGGCGCCCATCACCACCACGATCAGCTGGCGGCCGTCGGCATCGTAGGAGGTGACGATGTTGAAGCCGGAAGCCCTGATGTAGCCGGTCTTGATGCCGTTGACGCCGCGCACGCGGCCGAGCATGTCGTTGTGGCCGCGCACCAGCCTGCCGCGGAACATGAAGTCGCTTTCGGAGAAATAGTGGAAATGCTGCGGGAAGCGCCGCTGCAACGACATGCCGAGCACCGCCATGTCGTGCGCGGTCGTCATCTGGCCGTCGTCGGGCAGGCCGGATGCGTTGCGGAAGGTGGTGCTGCTCATGCCGAGTTGGCGCGCCTTGGATGTCATCATGGCGGCGAACTGGTCTTCCGAGCCGCCAAGATATTCGCCCACCGCCACCGCCACGTCATTGGCGGATTTGACGACGATGGCGCGGATGGCGGAATCGACGTCGATCGTCTCGCCGCGCCGGAAACGCATCTTGGTCGGCGGCTGCGAGGCTGCGTGGTCGGAAACCGGGATCTGCGTCTCCTTGGTGACGCGGCCGGTCTCCATCGCCTCGAACAGCAGATAGAGCGTCATCATCTTGGTCAGCGAGGCCGGATAGCGCTGCGCCGTCGAGTTAACCTCGAACAGCTGCTTGCCGGTCCGTCCATCGACGACGATGGCCGCGTATTTCTGCGGCGGCGCCGGCACGGCCAGCACGGAGTCCGGCGGGGTTATGGTCGAGCAGCCGGCAGCCATGGCCGCCAGGGTGAGGACAGCCAGGATTTTCTGGAGGAGCGGAAAGAGACGCGGGAAGGACAAGGGCTGAACTGTTCTGGCGATGCTGTTGCTGAGATAAGGCGAAGCTAACGTAACGCGGCGGATGCGTCCATTTGGTTAATGGCGGTTAGCCCTGGTAATGTCGAGTGCCGGCGGGGCCTGATTTCCTCGCCCCTGCCGAAGGCGAGGAACTCGAGCTCTTCTTTCGCCGCCCCGAAATCGCCCCGTTTTCTGTCTTTCCTTGCCAAAGCCGCGTTTCCCGTGGGAAGGAGCGTGGCATCTGGGGCTTGGGGGCTTGCAAAATGGCTGACATTGGGGTTGGCGCCGCGCCGTCATTGATCAGGGCATCGCTCAGCCGCACCGGCAAATGGGCCGGCAGTATCGCCTTCATCGGCGGCGCCGTTTCCGACATCCTCAATCCGCTGGCGCCGTTCGCCGCCTATATCGCGCTGGTTGCCTCGATCGCGGCGATAATCATCGCCATTGCCATCGTGCTCAGGCTCGTGCTGGCGGCCAAGGCTCTGCCGGCGCTGGTGTTCGCCACAAGTGCGGCGGCGGTTGCCGGCGGCGTCTACGCCGTGCAGAAGGAGACCAAATCGCAGAACGGCATCATCGCCGGCCTGGTGCCGGCGATCGCGCAACTGCAGCAGTCGATGGGCATCGTCGCCGAAAAGGTGGCCAAGATCGAGCAGACGGTCACGCAAACGCAGAAGACCGTGGAAGAGGTCAAGAAATCGACCGACACGGTTGCCCGGAAAACCGATCAGATCGCGTCCGCCGAGCAGCAGCAAGCGGCACAAGGGGTCGAGACGCAACAGACCGTTGAAGCGGTCAAGCAGACCACGGAAACGATCGCAGCCGGCCAAAAACAGCAAGTGGCCCAGTCCGAAAAGCTGCAGGCGACGACCGAGCAGATCGCCGCCTCGATCGACACGATAGCCAAGGGGTTTGCGACCTTGGCCGCGCAAGGCGGCGCCATCGCCGAGCCGAAGCGGCCGGACGAGTTCTACCACAATGCCCGCGTCTACGAGTTGTCGGGCGACATGCTCAACGCGCGGCGCTCCTACCTCGCTTTTGCCGGCTTCAATGTCGATGCCATCGATCCCTACACGCGCTTTGCCACGCTGCTCAGGGTCCAGGACGGCAAGGCCGGGGCCCGCGAAGTGTTCGGTCAATTGGCCGACAAGGGCAAGGCGCTGTCGATCAAGCTGGTGCATGTCATGCAGTTCGACGATGCGCAGCGGCTCGACAAGCTCAGCGCCTTCATATCGGCCAATCCGGACTTCGCGCCGGCCTATTACCTCCAGGCGCAGGAGTTTTCGGAAGATCGTCTCGGCAGCCAGACGCTGGCCGACAAGCGCAGCGAAGCCCAGGCGCTGACCAAATTCGTCTCCTACGAAAAAGAAGGCGGGCTGCTCAAATATTTCGTCGACCAGACCCAGCTTGCTGACTGGCTGGACCGCAGCCGCAGCCGGTTGGCGGCCCTTGGCGACGTGCTCAACCCTGCCCGCTTCGCGCCTTCGCTGACGCCGATGCGCTCCAACCAGGGCTGGTCGATGACCATTTCGCTGCCCGAGCCGGCGACCGCGATATCCTGGCGTCTTGGCGGCACCGGCCCGTTCACCGACACCGGCCTGCTGGCGCTCAACGACCAGCGCACCGGCAAGCCGATGCCCAATCCGAGTTTTGAATTGCCCGACAGCACGGCGGCGACCACGATCGGGATCAAATATCTCGACATCAGGGGACGCGAGACCGGCCCGTTCGACATCCGCTTCGATCCGGATGCCGCCCTGCAACAGGGCAACAAGCAGATCCTCGACCAGTTCTGGACGTCGTGGATCGCCTTCGACGCCAGCGGCAATCATGGGCTGGTCTATTTCACGCAGATGCTGTCCTACCGCTGCGCCATCAAGGAGGTCCGCTACAGCCTGAACGGCGCCGCGCTCGACAAGGCGCTTCCCATGCCGCCTTGCAATGCCAGGGATCCCTACGCTATCCCCGGTGATTTCCAGCCCTATTTCAAGGTCGCCGACAGCGTGAAGTCGATGTCGGTGCAGGTGACCTATACCGACGGGACAAAATCGCCGGTACGGGACTACAAGCGGCAATAGGGCCGGCACCTTCGGCATGTAGGAAGGGGACATAAATCTGATGCAAAATGCGAGCCCGTGCGCTTGCGCGGTGCGCCGAACGGGTTCTTCTTGGCACCCGTCAGATTAGGGTGAGAGCGCCATGGATACAGTCACGATCAACGCCAGGGGCATTTCGGTTTCGCTCGACCTCATGGTCGGCCACATCGCCGGCATGACAATCGAGAGCGGCGGGCGCCAATTGCGGCCACTGCACCGCGCACCCTGGGTCGACGCAAACGAGACGCTGCCTCCAGACCTGCCGCAGGGCACCGTCCGGCTCTCTGGCGACTTTCTCTGCGCGCCGTTTTCGCGCAGCGATGTCGAGGAGGCGCCGCTGCATGGCTGGCCGGCCAACAGCGCCTGGGATGTGGTGGACAGCGGCGCCACGGCTGGCGGCTGGCGCGCCATCTTCCGCCTGCGGCACAAGGTGATGGGCGCCAGCGTCGACAAGATTCTCACGCTGCGCGACGACCATCCTTTCCTCTATCAGGAACATGTATTTTCCGGCGGATCCGGCGCGATCTCGGTCGCCCATCACCCGATGACGGCGATGAAAGGCGGCGGCAGGCTGGCTTTCTCGCCGAAGCGGTTTGCCGCCACGCCAGCCGATCCGCTGGAGCCGGACCCCGCGCGCGGCCGCTTTATGCTCGCGTATCCGGCGCGGTCGTCCGATCTCGACCATTTTCCTGCTGCCGGCGGCGGTACGCTCGATCTCACGGACTACCGCATGGAGGATCGGCGCGAGGACTTCCTCACCCTGGTCGAGGCCGACCATGGCGGCCCGGGCTGGACAGCACTTGCGCGCCACGCCGAAGACGATCTGGTGCTGGTGCTCAAGAACCCGGCCGAACTGCCGGTCACCATGCTGTGGTTCAGCAATGGCGGGCGCGACTACGCGCCGTGGAGCGGCCGCCATCTCGGCGTGCTCGGCATCGAGGATGGGCGCACCGCGATTGGCCACGCCGCCTCGCTCGGCGACAACTGGCTGAAGCGCGAGGGCGCGGCGACGGCATTCGCGCTCGGCGAGCGCCGCGGCGTCTCGTTCCGCCATGTCATCGGTGCGTTGCCGCTGTCGGGCGGCGAGCCCCCGCGGGAGATCACCACGGCGGATGGCCGCCTGCGGCTGGCTGGCGCCGCGGCATCGGAGGTCCCGTTCGACAGCGAATTCCTGCGTATCGGCCTGCCACCGGCAAGCTGAAGGGCAAAGCCGTAAGGGATTAATCGCACTCGCCAGCGCTGACTTCCACAATTGTTCGCTCTACATCGTGCAAATCGCGATTTGAAATCTCCTGCGACTGCCGACAAGATGCGTCCAAATCCTGCGGAAGGAGCCAAAAAAATGTCCGAAATCGCCCACCTCGCCGCCACCATCTTCAAGCGCGCCGGCAAGGCGAAGCGCTTCATCGTCGCCATTGCCGGACCGCCGGGCGCCGGCAAGTCGACACTATCGGCAAGCCTGCATGACCTTTTGCCGGAAGGCGCGGTGGAAGTCGTGCCCATGGACGGCTTCCACTATGACGACATCGTGCTCAACGCGCGCGGCCTGCGCGCGCGAAAGGGCGCGCCCGAGACGTTCGACTTCGACGGCTTCGAGGCGCTTTTGAAGCGCATCCGCGCCGGCGAGGCCGAGATCGCCATTCCCGTCTTCGACCGCGGCATGGAATTGTCGCGCGCCGCCGCGGCGATCGTCGGTGCCGAGACCAAGTTCATCCTGGTCGAAGGCAATTACCTGCTGCTCGACGAGGAGCCGTGGTCGCGCCTGGCACCGCTGTTCGATTTCTCGATCTTCGTCGACGTGCCGCGCAATGAGCTCGAACGCCGCCTGATGGAACGCTGGCACGAGCATGGCCATTCCGAGGCGGATGCGCGCGCCTGGATCGCTTCCAACGACATGCCTAACATCGAACGTGTGCTGGCACGGCGCCGCGCGGCCGACCTGGTCATTGGTTAACCCGGGTTAATCTCGATTAACCTGTTTAATTTTCAGTATTTTTCGGCGGGAACCTTAAGACTTACAAGACTCCCGATCAGGCAATCATGCCAGAAGAGGGATTCGGTCCGATGGCAACCAAGGCAAAAAAGCCCAGGGGCAAGTCAGCCCAACCGAAGGCGCCGCAATCCACGGCCGGGGCCGGCCCGGCGGTCGCCCAGCGCTCCAAGGATACAAAGGCCTTCGGCAAGGCGCCGCCGAAAAAAGTCGTGCCAGGTAGCGCGTCGAAAGCGGCCGCCAAGTCCGCCCACCCCAAGAAGCCGGCCGCCAGCGGCGGCTCGAAGGTTCGCGCCGCAGCCGATGTCGCAGCCGGAGCGGTGGTGGCCACGGCGCGGGGTGTGGCGTCTCTTGCCGCCTCCGTGGTCGGCAGGGGCGGACCCAAGGCGAAAGCCAAGTAGGGACGCGCTTCCCCAAGGGCCGGAGGTTCAGCTCCGCGCCGGAATGGTCAGGCCCTTCTGTACCGCTGGCCGCGCCAGGCCGCGCTCGAGCCACGCTGCCAGATTGGCGAAATCATCGAACCCGACCAGATCGCGCGCCTCGTAAAAGCCGATCAGGTTGCGCACCCAGCCGAGCAGCGAGATGTCGGCGATGGTGTAGTCATTGCCCATGATCCACTTGCGGCCCTTCAGCCTGACGTCGAGAACGCCGAGCAGGCGGCGCGATTCGTCGCGGTAACGCTCCAGCGGCCGCTTGTCGGAGATTTCTCGGCCGGCGAATTTGTGGAAGAAACCGACCTGGCCGAACATCGGCCCGATGGCCGCCATCTGGAAGAAGACCCATTGGATCGTCTCGTAGCGCCGCGCTGCATCCACTGGGATGAGCAGGCCGGTCTTTTCAGCGAGGTAGAGCAGGATCGCACCGGATTCGAATAGGCCGATCGGCTTGCCGTCCGGGCCATTGGGATCGATGATCGCCGGAATCTTGCCATTGGGATTGAGCGACAGGAATTCAGGCGTCCAGCTCTCGTTCTTGCCGATGTTGATCAGATGCGGCTCATAGGGCAGGCCGAGTTCCTCCAGCGCGATCGATATCTTCACTCCGTTCGGCGTCGTTGCCGAATAGAGCTGGATCTGGTCCGGATGCTTGGCCGGCCAACGGGTTGCGATCGGAAAGGCGGACAAGTCGGCCATCGAGAACTCCTGAGGGGGATTTGCGCGAAGCGGCGCGGTGTCGGCGGGGTCGGCCAAGAATTAGGGCTGCGGCGCGCCGGATCAATATGCGGCGACGCTTCACCATGCACGGACAGTCAATCGATCCGAACCGCCCTGGGCAGGTAGTTACCGCCCGGGCAGGTAGTGACCGCCCTGGGCAGGTAGTGAACCGCCCCGGGGCACGTAGTAACGGCCCGGATTAGATGGCCTTGAAGGCCAGCACCGCATTGGTGCCGCCGAAGGCAAAGCCGTTGCTGATGGCGGCGCGCACCTTGCGCTCGCGCGCGACATTCGGCGTCACGTCGAGATCGCAGTCGGGATCGGCCTCGCGGTAATTCGCCGTCGGCGGCACGACGCCTTCGCGGATCGCCATGACGCAGGCGATCATCTCCAGCCCGCCCGAGGCGCCGAGGCAATGCGCGTGCATCGACTTGGTCGAGGACACGGAGAGCGCCCGCGCATGATCGCCGAAGACGCGCTTGATCGCGAGGGTTTCGATCTGGTCGTTGGCCTTGGTGCCGGTGCCGTGCGCGTTGAGGTAATCGACATCCTCGGGATTGAGTCCGGCATCGGCCAGGCAGAAACGCATCGCGGCTTCCGGGCCCTCGACGGTCGGCGCGACGATATCGGAGGCATCGGCCGAAAGGCCCGCGCCGGCGATCTCGGCCAAAATGGTGGCGCCGCGCGCCATCGCGTGTTCGTAGCTTTCCAGAACCGCCATGCCGGCGCCTTCGCCCAGCACCAGCCCCTGGCGGTCGGCCGAGAACGGCCTGCACGTGTCGGGCGAAAGCACGCGCAGCGCCTCCCAGCCCTTCAGCACGCCCCACACCAGCGGCGCATCGGTGCCGCCGGCCACCATGACGTCGGCGCGGCCGAGCCTGATCTGGTCGACCGCCGAGGCGATGGCATGATTGGCCGACGAGCAGGCCGAAGTGACGCCGAACACCGGTCCGCGCAAACCCAGATGCATGCTGACCTGGCCGGCGGCTGCGCCCGGCATGACCCTGGGAACGGTGAAGATGCCGGCGCGATTCTTGCCCTCGATCAGGATGGCGCGATAGTTCTCCTCGACTGTCTCGAACCCGCAGACGCCAACACCGACGATGGTGCCCATCCGATAAGTATTGTCCGCATGCGGGATCAATCCGGACTGCCGCATGGCTTCTTTCGCCGCGATCACCGCCAAGAGGCTGAAGCGATCCATCGACACCAGTTGCTTGCGCTCGATGCCGTGATCCGGCAGCGCTTTGATCTCGCAGCCGGTCTTGACCTTCAGGTCGTGCAGGAAGGGATTGTCGATCGGGCCGATCGCTGACCGGCCGGCCCGCATCTCGGCCCAGATTGCCTGCGCATTGGTGCCCAATCCGCACAACCCGCCGATGCCGGTAATGACGACGCGCTTCAGCATTCGGTCAGGCTTTTTTCGCGATCAGCGCGCGAACGGCCTCGACCATGTCGCCGACATTCTTCAGATTGCTCCAGGCATCGACCGTGTTCATCTCGATCTCGATGCCATATTGCTCCTCGAGGTCGAAGATGATCTCGGTCAGCTCCAGCGAATGGATGCCGAGCGCCGTCAATTCGGTCGTGGTGGTGATTTCCTCGCCGCCCGGCTCGGCATGGGCCTTGATCTTCTCGATGATGTCCGTTGCCAGCTGGTCAGCCATTCGGTTTCTTCCCCACTTGTCGTTTCCGACGCTGAACAGCGCCTTCTTGTCCTCGATATCAGGTCGCGATCTTCGCCTTCTACCCCCGCCAAGCGTTGCCTGACCGTACCAAGGTGGTTCCCTCTATAGAAACGGAAACGTCATCAAGCAACAAGCTATATGTCGACAAAAGCGCCACAGTGCTTAACCTGATGGCGTGGATACGATCAAAAATACGAAGTTCTCAGGTCAACCGGCCCAGCGCGCGGCGGGCAAGGCGCAGCTTGGTTGCGCCAGCATCGGCGGACGCACGCGGCTGCGGCGCCTCTATCAGGACGGCTCCGCCAAGATAAGGCTGCCGGCCGTTCCAGCCGGCCCGCTGGAGGCCGTCCTGATCAACACCGCCGGCGGGCTGACCGGCGGCGACCGTCTCGGTTGGGATGTCGATATCGGCGTGGATGCCAGCGCCGCGATAACGACCCAGGCCTGCGAAAAAGTCTATCGCGCCGCGTCGGACCATGCCGAAGTGCGGGTCAAGCTGACCGTGGGTGCGAACGGCAGCATCGCCTGGCTGCCGCAGGAAACCATCGTCTTCGACCGCGCCGCCTTCGCCCGCACATTGGATGTCGAACTCGCGGCTGGAGCCGAGGCGCTGGTGCTGGAAGCCACTGTCTTCGGCCGCCTGGCCATGGGCGAACGTGCCGCACAGGGCACTTTTCGCGACCGCTGGCGTGTTCGCAGGGAAGGAACCCTCATCCATGCCGAGGATTTCCGCATCGGACCTGCCATCGCCGACACCCTGGCCCGTCCGGCGATATCGGGTGGCGCGATCGCCGTGGCTACGCTGCTGCTGGTGTCGCCGCGCGCGGAAGCCTTGCTCGACCCGGTCCGGGAGATCATTGGCGACCGGGGTGGCGCCAGTGTCTGGACCGTGAAGACATCTGGCAAGCTTCTTGCGAGGCTTTACGCCGGGGACGGCTACCACCTGCGCCAGCGGCTGGTCCCGCTCGTCGAATTGCTCAACGGAAGGGCGGGGTTGCCCAAATTATGGTCACTGTGACTGTGTCCGCATCATTTCAGGAAGACGCATGAACCTGACGCCAAGGGAAAAGGACAAGCTGCTGATCGCCATGGCGGCGATCGTGGCGCGCAAGCGGCTCGAGCGCGGCGTCAAGCTCAACCATCCGGAGGCCATCGCGCTGATCACCGATTTCGTCGTCGAAGGCGCCCGCGATGGCCGCCCGGTGGCCGAGCTGATGGAGGCCGGCGCCCATGTCGTCAGCCGCGCGCAGGTGATGGAAGGCATTGCCGAGATGATCCATGACGTGCAGGTGGAAGCGACATTCCCCGACGGCACCAAGCTGGTGACCGTGCACGAACCGATCCGGTGAGGAGAGAGAAATGCTGGAGCTGCGCCCGAACTGCGAATGCTGCGACAAGGATTTGCCGCCCGAAGCGAAGGATGCGTTGATCTGCACCTTCGAGTGCACCTTCTGCGCGGGCTGTGTCGAAAACGTGCTTGGCGGCGTCTGCCCGAACTGCGGCGGCGATTTTACCGCCCGGCCGATCCGTCCCGCCGCGATGCTGAAGAAATATCCGGCTTCGACCAAACGCGTGCTCAAGGCCGAGGGCTGCGGCTCCCGCAAGGCCGCCTGACACCGCATAACGAAAGGCAAAATAAAATGGTCCCTGTCAAACGCCTGTGCCTCTCGGTGATCCTGCTCGTCGCGGCAGCCATGCCTGCCTACGCCCATGTCGGCATCGGCACGACCTCCTCCTTCATGGCCGGCTTCACGCATCCGCTGTCGGGTCTCGACCATATGACAGTGATGCTCGCTGTTGGCCTTTGGGCAGCCCTCAAGGGCGGCAAGGCGATCTGGGTTTGGCCGGCGGCGTTCGTCGGCGTCATGCTGGCCGGCGGTGCATTTGGCATGCTGCACGTGCCGCTGCCCTTCGTTGAGCCGGGCATACTGGCCTCCGTCGTGGCGCTTGGGCTGCTGGTGGCGCTGGCGATCGATCTCCCCGTTTCGGCCGGTGTGGCCATCATCGGCCTGTTCGCTCTGTTTCACGGCCATGCCCATGGCACGGAAGTGCCGGAAAATGCCGGCGGCCTCGAATATATGGCCGGCTTTGCCGTTGCCACCGTGCTGCTTCATGCAATCGGCATCGCCGCTGGTATGAGCCTCGGCCTCAGGTTCCGCGGTGTGGCCCGTATCGCGGGTGCCGCCTGCGCGGCGATCGGCGTCGGCCTCGCCTTCGGCGTCGTGTGAGATCCCATGATCCCCGGCGAAATCATTCCCGCCCAAGGCGACATCGAACTCAACAAGGGTCTGCCGACCGTCATCCTGAAAGTCGCCAATAGCGGCGACCGGCCGGTCCAGGTCGGCAGCCACTACCATTTCTACGAAACCAATGAGGCGCTGAAATTCGACCGCGAGCGCGCGCGCGGCATGCGTCTCGACATCGCCGCCGGCACCGCCACGCGCTTCGAACCGGGGCAGGAACGCGACGTCACGCTGGTGCCGCTCGGCGGCAAGCGCGAGGTCTATGGATTCCAGCAGAAGGTGATGGGCAAGCTGTGAGGGTGTCTCATGTGTGGTGCGCAAGGCCGGCGAATGGCTTCGGGGCAAGCCTGCACACAGGCGATGCCTTCGGCTCAGCCCGACGGCTTGGCGGCCGCATAGATCACGATCTTTCCGGGATCATCGAACTCCACGGCGAGCACATCATCGGCAAGCACGCGCCGCGACTCGATGGCATTGTAGAGCAGGGCGTTGGCCTCGATCTCCTTGCGCAGTTCCGCGACATCGTCCTGATGCTGCCTAACCTTGTTCTCGATGGCCGGCGGCGGGCCGCCCTCGCTGCGCGCCGCGTCGGTCAGGAACACGATATCGACCTTGTCGAGCTTGGACGTCTTACGCACCGTGCTGATGTTTTCGCGCGTGCGGTCGATCGCCGAATTGACCTTTCCGATCTCAGCGGTCGTCTTGGCCTCTTCCTGGTTGACCTGCGAGCCGACAATCCGGTCGACAGTCTCCGGGCTTTGAAGGCCCTGCGCGTTCAGCGCTGCCTGGGGAACGCTCGCCGCGACAAACGCAGCCGCGGCAACGGCGTGCAGCCAACGGGCATCGGGCAAGGTGGTGTCGGTCATCGTCCACTTTCGCGGTTTGTTTCGACGCTCAGGAAACGAAACGACTCCGGCCCTGCCACGGTTCCCGTCATGATTCGGCGGGCGGACCGGATACCGGCCCGCCACGCCGGGTCCTTAACTCGCTTTCTTGGTGATCAGGGTCAGCGCGCCATTCGGCTCCATGCTGGCCGCGACCACCTGAGCCGAGGTCATTCCCTTGGCCTGGAGCGCGGATTTCACCTTGGGGGTGGCGTCGATCGAACTGCGCAGTTTCTGCAGGCCGGCGTCACCACGCTGCGCGATCACCTGGTTGACCTGCGTCTGCGTGTCCTTCGGCAACTCGCTGATGTCGATGACGTTGACGCTCTGGATTGCTGGCGCGGCCTGCTGACCGCCAGGGGCGGCTGGAGCCGGCGTGGTCGGAGCGGGCTGTTGCGCGGGCTGCTGCTGGGCACTGGCGGCACCCGCCAGCATCAGGCTGGCGGCGGTTGCAAGAACTATCGTTTTGCGCATGGATTTTCCTTCCATCGATTTGGCAAACGGTCGCTTTGGGGTGGCGTCCCAACCTCAACCGCCAAATGGGATCAGAAGGTGTCGCCCAGCGGGTCATTGCGTGACCATTGGAAGGCGACAATGTGCAGACGGGCTTCGACTATACCGCATTTCGGGAGCAATCGCTGATGGCCAGACTAACCCGTGCCGCCTACGCCCAGATGTACGGCCCGACCGTTGGCGACAGAGTGCGGCTTGCCGATACCGAGCTGATCATCGAGGTCGAGAAGGACTTCACCATTCATGGCGAGGAGGTGAAATTCGGCGGCGGCAAGGTCATTCGCGACGGCATGGGCCAGAGCCAGGTTTCCCGTGCCCAGGGCGCGGTCGACACCGTCATCACCAACGCGCTGGTGATCGATGCAAGTGCCGGCATCTTCAAGGCCGATATCGGCCTCAGGGATGGCCGAATCACCGCAATAGGCAAGGCCGGCAATCCTGATACGCAGGATGGCGTCACTATCGTCATCGGTCCCGGCACCGAAATCATCGCCGGCGAGGGCAAGATACTCACCGCCGGCGGCTTCGACGCGCATATCCACTTCATCTGCCCACAGCAGATCGAGGAAGCGCTGATGTCGGGCATCACCACCATGCTCGGCGGCGGCACCGGCCCGGCGCATGGCACGCTGGCGACCACCTGCACGCCGGGGCCATGGCACATGGCGCGCATGATCCAGTCCTTCGACGCTTTCCCGATGAATATCGGCCTGTCGGGTAAAGGCAACGCCTCGCTGCCCGCCGCACTCGAGGAAATGGTGCTGGGCGGCGCTTGCTCGCTCAAACTGCACGAGGACTGGGGCACGACGCCGGCCGCGATCGACTGCTGCCTGTCGGTCGCCGACGACTACGACGTGCAGGTGATGATCCACACCGACACGCTCAACGAGAGCGGCTTTGTCGAGAACACGGTGGCGGCGATCAAGGGCCGCACCATCCATGCCTTCCACACCGAAGGTGCGGGTGGTGGCCATGCGCCTGACATCATCAAGGTCTGCGGCCTTCCCAACGTCATTCCGTCCTCGACCAACCCGACGCGGCCCTACACCGTCAACACGCTGGCCGAGCATCTCGACATGCTGATGGTCTGCCATCATCTGTCGCCGTCGATCCCCGAGGACATCGCCTTTGCTGAAAGCCGCATCCGCAAGGAAACCATCGCGGCGGAGGACATCCTGCACGACATCGGCGCCTTCTCGATCATCTCGTCCGACAGCCAGGCCATGGGCCGCGTCGGCGAGGTGGCGATCCGCACCTGGCAGACCGCCGACAAGATGAAACGCCAGCGCGGGTCGTTGCCGCAGGAGACCGGCGACAACGACAATTTCCGCGTCCGCCGCTATATCGCCAAATACACGATCAATCCGGCCATCGCCCACGGCCTCTCGAAGGAGATCGGCTCGATCGCGGTCGGCAAACGCGCCGACCTGGTGCTGTGGAACCCGGCCTTCTTCGGCGTCAAGCCGGACATGGTGCTGATCGGCGGCATGATCGCCGCCGCCCCGATGGGCGACCCCAACGCCTCGATCCCGACGCCGCAGCCGATGCACTACCGGTCGATGTTCGGCGCCTATGGCAAAGCCCGGACCAATTCGTCGGTGACCTTCGTTTCGAAGGCCGCGCTCGAATCAGGTTTGCACGGCAGGCTTGGCGTCGACAAGCAGTTCGTCGCCGTCGAGAACACGCGCGGCGGCATCGGCAAGCACTCGATGGTGCTCAACGACGCCACGCCCCATATCGAGGTCGATCCGGAAACCTACGAAGTTCGCGCCGACGGCGAGTTGCTGACCTGCGAGCCGGCGACCGTGCTGCCGATGGCGCAGCGCTATTTTCTGTTTTGAGCCTCACCGGTGCCCGCGCCAACAAGCCGTTTAAACGCGGCGCGCTTTAGGGCATTATGCGCATATGAATAGGATTGACCGTCTCAGGGCCATGACACCCTATGAAACAGACTACGCCCAGTGGTGCGCCGAGCAGGGTGCGTTGCTGCGCGAGGGTCGTCTCTCCGATCTCGACCGCGAGAACCTTGCCGAGGAGATAGAAAGCTTGGGGAGAAGTGACCGGAGAGAAATTCGCAGCCGGATGCGGGTGCTGATTGCACACCTCCTGAAATGGGAATTCCAACCTGGCCACAGATGCCACAGCTGGCAATCGTCGATTTCCGAGCAGCGTGTCTGGGTCGAAGGTATCCTCAAGGATAGTCCGAGTCTTCGTCGCTATCCCGCTCAAATCTTCGATCAGTCCTACAAAGACGCGTTGCCCATTGCCATTCAGGAAACCGGCCTGCGGAAATCGCAATTTCCCAGTGAGCCACCGTTCAATGCCAAGCAGGCGCTCGATGGGAGATTTTGGCCTGGCGGCCCCCTTTCGATGGATGATTTCCTGCGAGACTAGCAGCCTCTTTTTCCCCACCAGCGTTTCTTCCAAGATCCATGGCCACCGAAATAGCCTCCGCCCACGACATCTTCCCGCATATCCGCATCGTCATGGGCATGGTGATCGGGCTGGGCGTCGCCCGCCTGCTGTCGGGGGTAGCGCGCATCGTCCAGCATCCTGGCCAATATCGGCTCTATCCCGTGCATCTGGCCTGGGTCGCCTCGGTGCTGTTGATGCTGGTGCATTTCTGGTGGTGGGAGTTCGACCTCTACGCCATCGAAACGTGGACCTTTGGCAAATACCTTTTCATCATTTTCTACGCCATCACGCTGTTCCTGCTGTGCGCGCTGCTGTTTCCGGATTCGATGATGGACTACACCAGCTACGAGGATTTCTTCTATTCGCGCCGCGCCTGGTTCTTTGGACTGCTGGCGGGGAGCTACCTGCTCGACGTCATCGACACCCTGTTGAAAGGTCCGGAGCATTTCGCCCGCTTCGGCAACGAATATCTGTTCCGCACGCCGGTCTTCGTCGCGCTCTGCATCGCCGCGATCCTGGTGCGCGACCGCCGCTTCCACATCGCCTTCGTCGCGGCCGCGCTCATCTACCAGATATCGTTCATCCTGCGGCTCTTCGACACGATCGTATGACACCTCCCGATGATCTAGTGTTCCGGGGAAAGGCAGGTTCAACGATGTACAAGGCCGTCGGATCGCGCGGATCCCGGGTCAGCCGCGTCCTCTGGATGCTCGAGGAACTCGGGGAGCCCTATGAATTCATCGAGGTCAAGCTCCGCTCGCCGGAAGCCTATGCGCTCAACCCGTCGGGCAAGGTTCCGATCCTCATCGATGGCGAGCTGACGGTGACGGATTCGGCGGCGATCTGCGTCTATCTGGCGGAGAAGCACGCCGACAAGGGGATGGGCGCCAATCCCGGTCTCGCCGGCCGTGCCGAAATCGATTCCTGGATGCACTTCGCCCAGTCGGAGTTCGAAGCGCCGCTGTGGAACAAATTGCGCCACCGCTTCCTCCTACCCAGGGAAGTTCGGGTCGATGTCGGTCCTGCCGCGGCCTATGACTTCGCCACCGAGGTCAAGGCGCTGGACCGCCGGCTCGGCGACAGGCTGTTCGCGCTGGGCGACCGGTTCTCGGCTGTCGACGTGCTGCTCGGCGACATGGGCGGCTGGGCGCGTGCCGGCCGGTTCCCGATCGACTCCGACCGCGTCAACGCCTATTTCGACCGCGTGTTGTCGCGGCCTGCCCGTGCGCGGGCGCAAGCTAACGGAGGCTCCATGAAATGAAGCTCAACCTCAACACCGACTTCACCAAATTTCCGCGCGCCGTCTCGGTGCTGCCTGCGGGCAGTGTTGGAGTCACCGCGCCATCCGGCCGTGCGGTTCTCTCCCATGACGAGCGGCATCTGCGCCGCCGCGCCATCGAACTTGCCGACGGCAGCAAGGTGCTGGTCGACTTGCGCGAGCCTGTTGCCCTCAACGATGGCGACCGGCTCGTGCTGGAGGATGGCGGCCATATCGAGATCGTCGCGGCGCCCGAAGCGGTTTATGACATCCGCGCCCGCGATGCCGTGCATCTGACCGAACTCGCCTGGCATATTGGCAACCGCCATCTCGCCGCCGGCATCGAGGCGAACCGTATCCTCATCCTTCGCGACCACGTCATCAAGGCGATGCTGGAGGGGCTCGGCGCCACGGTGCGCGACGTCTCGGAACCGTTCAAGCCGGTCCGCGGCGCCTACTCCGGTGGGCATGGCCACGCCCACGCCGAGGCGCACAGCCATGGCCGCGGCGAATCCCATTCGCACAGCCACGCGCATTCGCATCACGATCATCATCATGACTGACCAGCCCTCCGGCATCGCCCTGCTGCGGCTGATGGCATGGCTGTCGCCGGCTTTTCCGGTCGGCGGCTTTGCCTATAGCCATGGCCTTGAGCGGGCGGTGCATGATGGGTTGGTGACCGATGCCGCTGGCCTTGCCGGCTGGCTGGAGACGCTGATCGAGATGGGTTCGGGCTGGAACGATGCCGTGCTGTTCGCCGAGAGCTGGCGCCGCGCCCGCGAAGGCGGCGATCTGGCCGAAGTCGCAGCACTGGCCGAGGCGTTGGCCGGCTCGCGCGAGCGCCACACCGAGACCATGCTACAAGGTGCGGCCTTTCTTAAGGCCGCCGCCGCCTGGCCCAATCCAGTGCTGGAGCGCTTGCCGGCCGAATGCGCCTATTGCGTCGCTGTCGGCACTGTCGCCGGCGGCAACGGCATTGCGCTGCAGGACGCGCTGTCCGCCTTCCTGCAAGCCTTCTTCTCCAATCTCGTCCAGGCCGCGATCCGGCTTGGCGTCATCGGCCAGAACGAGGCCACGACGCTGCTGGCAAGGTTCGAGTCGCTGGCGCTCTCGACCGCTGCCCGCGCGTCCCGCTCGATACCGGACGATCTCGGCGGCTGCGCCTTCATCTCCGACATCGTGGCGATGAAGCACGAAACCCAGTACTCACGACTGTTCCGCTCATGATCCTCCTCGCCTTCGTCCTCTCATTCGTCCTGCTGCTGATCACGGCCCTGCACGTCTATTGGGGCATAGGCGGCATCTGGCCGGGCAGGGATGCGGCGTCCTGCGCCCACGCCGTCGTCGGTTTTCGCGGCGTCGACGAAATGCCGACGCCATTCGCCAGTTTCGCCGTTGCCGCTTGCCTTGGCCTGGCAACGCTGTGGCCGCTGGCGCTCATCGGTTTCTTTGCCTCGCCGTTTCCAAGGGAGGGGCTTGCCGCCACGTCGATGCTGATCGGTCTGGTGTTCCTGGGGCGCGGTATCGCCGGTTTCACGCCCTGGTGGCGCCGGCTGGCACCCGAACAGCCTTTTGCGCGGCTCGATACCAATCTCTATTCGCCGCTGTGCCTGCTGATCGGGCTCGGCTTCGCGGTTCTTGCCATTATGGAGTTTCCGACATGACACAAGCGAACGGTCCTCTTCGTATCGGCATCGGCGGCCCTGTCGGTTCCGGCAAGACGACGCTCACCGAAAAACTCTGCAAGGCACTGCGCGACGAGTTTTCCATCGCCGTCGTCACCAACGACATCTACACCCGGGAAGACGCCATGATGTTGGCCCGGCTGCAGGCGCTGCCGGAGGACCGCATCGTCGGCGTCGAGACCGGCGGCTGCCCGCACACCGCCATCCGCGAGGACGCCTCGATCAATTTGCAGGCTATCGCCGAGCTGAACCGCAAATTTCCCGATCTCGACATCATCTTCATCGAATCCGGCGGCGACAACCTGGCCGCCACCTTCTCGCCGGACCTTGCCGACCTGACGCTCTATGTCATCTCGGTCTGCCAGGGCGAAGAGATCCCGAGAAAGGGCGGCCCGGCGATCACGCGTTCCGATTTCCTCATCATCAACAAGAGCGACCTGGCGCCCTATGTGAACGTCAATCTCGATGTCATGGAGAGCGACGCCGGCCGCATGCGCGGCAAGCGGCCGTTCGGCTTCACCGATCTTTCGCGCGGCAAGGGCCTGCAGGAGGTGATCGATTTCATCGTCGAGCACGGCGGACTGCGGACTGTTGGCGCCGCAAGCACGGCGGCATAGCTGGCGGTCTGCACCAAGCGAAAGCGGTTGCGGGCACCAGCGGAGCGCGGCATTCTTGCCGAAACCGGAGGATTTCTAGGATGAGCATTGCCCGCCTGCAGAAGGAAACGCTGACCAATCTGCCCTTCTACGAAGAGCGCGTCGATCTCGCATGCGCCTTCCGTTGGACGGCGCGGCTCAACATGCACGAAGCGGTGGCCAACCATTTCTCGCTGGCCGTCAACAACGACGGCACCAGGTTCCTGATGAACCCGAACCAGGTGCATTTCTCGCGCGTCAAGGCGAGTGACCTGATCGAAATCGACGCCAACGACCCCGACACGCTTTCAGGGCCGAATGCACCCGACCCGACGGCATGGGGGCTGCACGGAGCCGTCCATCGCAACGTGCCGCACGCGCGCTGCGTCATGCATGTCCATTCGATCCACGCCACCGTGCTGGCCTCGCTTGCCGACTCGACGATGCCGCCGATCGACCAGAATTCGGCGATGTTCTTCAACCGTCACGTCGTCGACGCGCATTATGGCGGGCTGGCCTTCGAGGAAGAGGGCGAACGCTGCTCGCAGCTTCTCGCCGACCCCAAGGTCAAGGTGATGGTGATGGGCAACCATGGCGTGCTGGTCATCGGCGACACCGTCGCCGATGCTTTCAACCGCATGTTCTATTTCGAGCGCGCCGCCGAGACCTACATCAAGGCGCTGTGGACCGGCCGGCCGCTGCGCACGCTCTCCGACGCGATCGCCGAGAAGGCGGCGAGCGAGATGGACGACTATCCAGGCCAGGCCGAACGCCATCTCGCCGAGTTGAAGGCGATCCTCGACGAACAGGAGCCGGCGTACCGGAACTGAGGGCTACAGTCCGAGCTGAGCCCGCAATTCCGCGGCGCTGTTGATAACGACCGCGCCGGGCGGTCCTTCCATCGGCTTTTCAGGCCAGAAGATGGTCTTCATTCCCGCCGCCAGGCCCGCCATGGCGCCCGGCCAGCTGTCGTCGACCGCGACGGCGTGCGCAGGATCGACCTCCGCCAGATAGGCGGCGCGCAGGAAAGGCTCGGCGTGCGGCTTGCCTTCGCGCACGTCGTTGCGGCTGATCGTCTTCATGCCGGGGTAAGTCAGCCCCACCATGTGCAGGTTGGCGTCGACGATCATCCGGTCCGAATTGGAGACCACCGCCTGCTGCACACCGAGCGCGCGCAGTTCGTTGAAGACCTCGATCGCGCCTGGGCGCGGCTTCAGCCCCTCGACCAGCGGCAGGTAATGCTCATATTTGTGAACGATCCATTCGTCGAAGGGCAGTTGCAGCGCGAACTCGTCGCGCATCATTTCGTAGACCGGCCAGGCGGCGACGCCGAGCACGCGCTCATGCAGATCGTCAGGCGGCGTGAGGCCGACATTGCGCATCGCTGCAATGAGGGCTGCCTCGTGCAGCGGTTCGCTGTCGACCAGCGTGCCGTCCATGTCCCAGAAAACCGCCTTCGGTGTCATGCAGCGCTCCTTTTTGCGATCCCTTAAAGGGTTTGCGACGGGAGATAAACTTTTAGCGGCCGCAGAACATGCCTTCCGATGAAAACGGAACCCGCCGGGCTTTCTCCAGCCGGATGATAGTGAAGAAAACTCCGCTGTATCGATGTAAGCATTTGCTCTTGAGATTGACAATTGCGCAGGCGGTCATTCCCTGCGAAACTGATATGACCGCCTGATGATCGGCGGTTTCGGGAGGCAGGACGTGAATACCCGGCAGGATGGCGGCACCAACAGGCTGGACGACGCGGCGCGCGCCGGCTGGCTATACTATGTTGCCGGCAACACACAGGACCAGATCGCCGCCACGCTCGGCATATCGAGGCAGACGGCGCAGCGGCTGGTGTCGCTGGCGGTGTCGGAAGGCCTGATCAAGGTCCGCGTCGATCATCCGATCGCCAACTGCCTGGACCTTGCCGCGCGGCTGAAATCGCGCTTCGCGCTCGACCTTGTCGAGGTGGTGCCGAGTGACCCCAGTTCATCCTCCACGACCATCGGCATCGCCGAAGCGGCGGCCGCCGAGATCGAGCGGCGGCTTCGGTCGCCGACACCGATCGTCATGGGCATCGGCACCGGACGCACGCTGAAGGCGGCGATCGAACAATTGCCGCCGATGGAATGCCCGCAGCACAAGGTGGTGTCCTTGACCGGCAACATCTCGCCGGATGGTTCGGCCGCCTTCTACAACGTCATCTTCACCATGGCCGACAGGGTCAAGGCGCGGTCCTTCCCGATGCCGCTGCCGGTCATCGCGTCCTCGCCGCAGGAGCGCGAGATGCTGCTCAACCAACCGATGATCCAGCCGACGCTGGCACTAGCCGCCGAGGCCGATGTCACCTTCATCGGCATTGGCGACCTTGGGCCGAAGGCGCCGCTCTACGAGGATGGCTTCATTTCCGAAAGCGAACTGAAAGCCCTGCAGAAGGCCGGCGGCGTCGCCGAAATCGTCGGCTGGGTGTTCGATCGCGAGGGCCGCATGATCGAGGGCATCACCAATGACCGGGTGTCGTCGGCGGCGCTGCCGTCGCGTGAGAAGTCGCTGGTCATTGCGCTTGCCATGGGCGAGCGCAAGCTGCCGGGTATCATGGCGGCCGTGAATCGCCGACTGGTCAATGGCCTCATCACCGACGAGCGGACGGCGGCCGCCCTGCTGGCCGGCATCTGACTCCTGCGATAAAGCCAACAAGGCTATTGGTGCCGGCCGAAAGGGTCGTTGCCGTCGAGAAAACCGAGGTCGCGCAGCAGATGCGGCGACAGGTCCCTGATATCAAGATGTGCCTTTTTTCTGGTCGCGAACCAGCCGAACCCGTCCACAAGCCACGAAATCCAGCGATGATCGGGAGCGGGAGTGCATTTTTGCTGCGCCATGGTCATGATCGTCAACCTTCGTTATCCTGAACCCGAATGACGGGTTAAGCATCAATGTCGGCCTTGCCGGCCGCCTTTGCCAATCGAACGTCGATAACGACCCATAAGGACGCCTTATGCCTGACCTCGGCGCGCCACAGCTTTCGCAACTCCCGCCGCTGCAGGCGATCCGGGTGTTCGAGGCGGTGGCGCGGCATCTTTCCTTCACCAAGGCCGCTGGTGAACTCGCCATGACGCAAGCGGCGGTCAGCTATCAAATCAAGGTGCTGGAAGAGCGCGTCGGCGCGCCGCTGTTCCTGCGCCGGCCGCGACAGATCGAACTCACGGAAGCCGGCCAACGCCTGGCGCCGGCCGTCAGCGAGGCCTTTGCCATTCTTAGCCAGGCCTATGCTGCGGCGCGCGGCGGCGCGGACGGGCTGCTATGTGTCACCACGGTGCTGACCTTTGCCTCCAACTGGCTGGCGCACCACCTCGGCGCGTTCCAGATCGCGCACCCGTCGCTTGCCGTGCGGCTCGAGACGTCGAGCCGGCTGACGGATTTCGCCCGCGAGGATGTCGACCTTGCCATCCGTTCGGGCGGTGGCAAATGGCCGGGGCTGGAAGCCCACAAGCTGCTCGATGCCGATTTCACGCCGATGCTGAGCCCGAAGCTCGCGGCGAGCATCGGCGGCATCAACGAACCGGCCGATCTGCTCAAGCTGCCGATCCTCGATCCCAGCGATATCTGGTGGACACAATGGTTCGAGGCCGCCGGCGTGCACAGCCATGACCTTGCCAAGCGTCCCGGCAGCAGCATGGGCGCGCAGGCCTATGAAGCCAACGCGGCCATATCGGGCCATGGGGTGGCGATCCTGACCAGGGCGCTGTTCAAGGCCGAACTCGCCGACGGCCGGCTCATCCAGCCGTTCGACCTGGTTGGCGACGACGGGCACGCCTACTGGCTGGTCTACCCCGAGGCGCGCCGCAACGTGCCCAAGATCCGCGCCTTCCGTGACTGGCTGCTGGCCGAGATCGCCTGCTGACCGCAGACCGGACAAGAAAACCACATCTCGTTCGAGAGGCTTTTGGCCCGTCGCCCGCACTCCAGGCGGCGACAATTCGAGCCCTGTCGCCAACCCTCCGTCGCCATTCGCCGGGTCGCGTGCTGCGCTGCAGCATCGAATCCGGCTTGACATAATTCACACCAAATGAATAATTGCTCACAGCCAAGGCAAATGCTCATCTTGGTTTATGGGAGGAATTTGATGAAACTTCGCACGCTCACCCTGGGCTTGTTGTCCGCCAGCGCGCTTGCGTTCGCCGCACACGCCGAATCCATCACCATCGCCACTGTCAACAATGGCGATATGGTCCGCATGCAGAAGCTGACCGACGACTTCACCAAGGCCAACCCCGACATTCAGCTCAACTGGGTCACGCTCGAAGAGAACGTGCTGCGCGAGCGCGTCACCACCGACATTGCCACCAAGGGCGGCCAGTATGACGTGATGACCATCGGCACCTACGAGGTTCCGATCTGGGCCAAGCAGAGCTGGCTCTTGCCGCTCGACAAGCTCGGCGACGACTACGACGCCAAGGATATCATCCCGGCCATCGCCGGCGGCCTCTCGGTCGACGGCAAGCTCTATGCCGCGCCCTTCTACGGCGAAAGCTCCTTCGTCATGTACCGCAAGGACCTGATGGAGAAGGCCGGCCTCAAGATGCCCGACGCGCCGACCTGGGACTTCATCAAGCAGGCCGCCGACAAGATGACCGATCGCGCCAGTGGCGTGAACGGCGTCTGCCTGCGCGGCAAGGCCGGCTGGGGCGAGAACATGGCCTTCCTGACCGCCATGTCGAACTCATTCGGCGCCCGCTGGTTCGACGAGAACTGGAAGCCGCAGTTCGATCAGCCCGAGTGGAAGAAGACGCTGCAGTTCTATGTCGACCTGATGAAGGCCGACGGTCCCGAGGGCGCCTCGTCCAATGGCTTCAACGAGAACCTGGCGCTCTTCCAGCAGGGCAAGTGCGGCATGTGGATCGACGCCACCGTGGCGGCGTCCTTCGTCTCAGACCCGAAGAACTCGACCGTCGCCGACAAGGTCGGCTACGCCCTGGCGCCCGATAACGGCCTCGGCAAGCGCGGCAACTGGCTGTGGGCGTGGTCGCTCGCGATCCCGGCCGGCACGCAGAAGGCCGACGCCGCCGAGAAGTTCGTCTCCTGGGCGACCAGCAAGCACTATGCCGAGCTCGTCGCGTCGAAGGAAGGCTGGGCCAACGTACCTCCGGGCACGCGCTCCTCGCTCTATGCCAATCCCGAGTACCAGAAGGCGGCTCCGTTCGCCAAGATGACGCTGGACTCCATCAACGCCGCCGACCCGACGCATCCGACCGTCAAGCCGGTGCCCTATGTCGGCGTGCAGTTCGTCGCCATCCCCGAGTTCCAGGGCCTCGGCACCACCGTCGGCCAGCTCTTCTCGGCGGCTCTTGCCGGTCAGTCGAGCGTCGACGATGCACTGAAGCAGGCCCAGGACGCCGCGACCGCGGCGATGACCGAGGGCGGTTATATCAAGTAAGGCTCCTCCCGGTGCCGAAAGCCGGCCGACGATCATGACCGGCAACGGCCGCCCGAAACCCAGTTCGGGCGGCCGCCTTCAACGCCTCTGATAATTCAGTTTGATCCTTGAAGGGTGACCGTCATGGCTACTCAGCAGACCCGTTCGCTTGCCCGATTTATGATGGCGCCATCCGTGGTGCTGCTGCTGGTCTGGATGGTTGTTCCGCTCGCTCTCACGCTGTGGTTCTCCTTCCAGCAGTACAATCCGCTTAATCCGATGCGCGATGGCTTCGTCGGCCTCTCGAACTACGCGCTGTTCTATTCCAACCCGGCTTTCCTGCAGTCGATCCTCAACACGCTTGTCCTGGTGGTCAGCGTGCTGCTGATCACGGTGATCGGCGGCATACTGCTGGCGCTGCTCATCGATCAGCCGATGTGGGGCCAGGGGATCGTGCGCATTCTCGTCATTTCGCCGTTCTTCGTCATGCCGCCGGTGGCAGCGCTGGTGTGGAAGAACATGATCATGCACCCGCAATATGGCGTCTTCGCCGACATAGCCCGCTTCTTCGGGGCGCAACCGATCGACTGGTTCGGGCAGCATCCGATGACGGCGATCATCATCATCGTCGCCTGGCAGTGGCTGCCTTTCGCGACATTGATCCTCCTGACCTCGCTGCAGTCGCTCGACGGCGAGCAGAAGGAGGCCGCCGAGATGGATGGCGCCGGCTTCATCAGCCGCTTCATCTATCTGACGCTGCCGCACATGTCGCGGGCGATTACCGTGGTCATCCTGATCCAGACGATCTTCCTGCTCTCCGTCTATGCCGAGATCCTGGTCACCACCAATGGCGGCCCGGGCTATGCCTCCACCAACCTGCCGTTCCTTGTCTACCAGAAGGCGTTGCTGGAGTTCAAAATCGGCCAGGCATCCGCGGGCGGTGTGATCGCCGTCATTCTCGCCAACATCGTCGCCTTCTTCGCCATGCGCGCCGTCGGCAAGAACCTGGACAAGTAAGGGAGGTCAAGATGGCACGCGCAGTCACTACCCAGCACAAGACAATCGCGACCGTCGCCGCCTGGATCGTCGCCCTGCTGATCTTCTTCCCGATCCTCTATACGATCATCACCTCGTTCAAGTCGGAACAGGAGGCGATCCAGGGCTTCAACCTGATCCCATCGGGGACCTTCGAAAGCTATGCCGAAGTCCAGGCGCAGAGCGGCTATTTCAAGTTCTTCCTGAACTCGGTGCTGCTCTCCGTCGGCTCGACCATCCTGGCGCTGCTGGTCGCCATTCCGGCGGCTTGGTCGATGGCGTTTTCGCCGACCAAACGGACCAAGGACATCCTGATGTGGATGCTGTCCACCAAGATGATGCCGGCGGTCGCCGTGCTGTTTCCGATCTACCTGATCTTCCGCAATCTCGGCCTGCTGGACTCGCGCATCGGCCTGATGGTCATGCTGATGCTGATCAACCTGCCGATCGTGGTGTGGATGCTCTACACCTACTTCCGCGAGATCCCCGGCGAGATCCTGGAAGCGGCCCGCATGGACGGGGCATCGCTGTGGAACGAGATCATCTACGTGCTGACGCCGATGGCGGTGCCGGGCATCGCCTCGACCATGCTGCTCAACATCATCCTGGCCTGGAACGAGGCATTCTGGACCATCCGGCTGACCACCACGGACGCGGCTCCGCTGACCGCCTTCATCAGCTCCTTCTCCAGCCCGCAAGGCCTGTTCTGGGCCAAGCTTTCGGCGGCCTCGACACTGGCCATCGCGCCGATCCTGATCATGGGCTGGTTCAGCCAGAAGCAGCTGGTGCGCGGCCTGACCTTTGGTGCGGTGAAGTAACGGAAATTGCCTGAAGCAATCGGCGAAAAATAGCTCTCGGGGAGGAAACCATGGGAAACATCACGCTCAAGAACGTCTCCAAATCGTTTGGATCGACGTCCATCATCCCCGGTCTCGACCTGGTGATCGAGAATGGCGAGTTCGTCGTCTTCGTCGGCCCGTCGGGCTGCGGCAAGTCGACATTGCTGCGGCTGATCGCCGGCCTCGAGGACACCAGCGGTGGCACCATCAACATCGATGGCCGTGACGTCACCGGCGAGGCGCCGGCCAAGCGCAAGCTCGCCATGGTGTTCCAGTCCTATGCGCTTTATCCGCACATGACGGTCGCCAAGAACATCGCCTTTCCGCTGAAGATGGCGGGCGAGGACCAGGCGACCATCGACAGGAAGGTGAAGGACGCGGCGCGCGTGCTGAACCTCACCAACTATCTCGAACGCCGTCCCGGCCAGCTCTCCGGCGGCCAGCGCCAGCGTGTCGCCATCGGCCGCGCCATCGTGCGCCAGCCCTCGGCCTTCCTGTTCGACGAACCGCTGTCCAATCTCGACGCGGCACTGCGCGGCACCATGCGGCTCGAGATCAGCGAGCTGCACCACCAGCTCAAGACGACAATGATCTACGTCACCCACGACCAGGTCGAGGCCATGACCATGGCCGACAAGATTGTCGTCTTGAACGCCGGCAACATCGAGCAGGTCGGCTCGCCGATGGAGCTCTACAAGACGCCGCGCAACCTGTTCGTCGCCGGCTTCATCGGCTCGCCGAAGATGAACCTGATCGAGGGTGCGCCGGCAGACAAATACCGCGCCAAGACGATCGGCATCCGGCCCGAACATATGCAGATCTCGACCACGGCGGGCGACTGGAAGGCGACCGTCGGCGTTGCCGAGCATCTGGGCTCCGACACGTTCTTGCATGTCCAGGCCGATGGCGTCGGACCGCTGACGGTGCGCGCCGACGGCGAACTGGCCGTGCATCATGGCGACACGATCTACCTTACACCCGACAAAGCCAAGCTGCATCGCTTCGGCGCTGACGGCAAGGCGATGGCCCAGTGAGGGTGGGGTAGTGAGGCTGAAAGGCAAATCGGCGCTGATCACCGGGTCGGCACGCGGCATCGGCAAAGCCTTCGCCGAAGCCTATGTGCGCGAAGGCGCCACGGTGGCGATCGCCGATATCAACCTGGAGGCGGCGCGCAAGACCGCGGCTGAAATCGGCGACCATGCCTATGCGCTAAAACTCGACGTCACCGACCAGGCATCCATCGATGCCGCGGTCAAAGCGGTGGAGGACAAGACCGGCGGCCTCGACATCCTGATCAACAACGCCGCTCTGTTCGACCTGGCGCCGATCGTGGAGATCTCTCGGGCGAGCTACGAAAAGCTTTTCTCCGTCAATGTCGCCGGCACGCTGTTCATGCTGCAGGCAGCCGCCCGCTCGATGATCGCGCGGGGGAAGGGCGGCAGGATCATCAACATGGCGAGCCAGGCCGGGCGTCGCGGCGAGCCGCTGGTCGCGGTCTACTGCGCCACCAAGGCCGCGGTCATCTCGCTGACGCAGTCGGCCGGGCTCGACCTGATCAAGCACCGCATCAATGTCAACGGCATCGCGCCCGGCGTCGTCGACAGCGACATGTGGGACGAGGTCGATGCCCTGTTCGCCAAATACGAGAACCGGCCGAAAGGCGAAAAGAAACGGCTGGTCGGCGAGGGCGTGCCGTATGGCCGCATGGGCAAGCCGGAAGACCTCGCAGGCATGGCCGTGTTTCTCGCCAGTGACGAGGCCGAATACATCGTCGCCCAGACCTACAATGTCGATGGCGGCCAATGGATGAGTTGAAAAGGACGAGTTGAGGGGGAAGGCGCTTCTCTCATTTCCTCCGGAGAGACGCCACGGGGGCGGATGAGGGGCAGCATACTGGAAAACCAGGTGCGGCCCCTCATCCTCGCCCTCCCGAAGGAGGCGAAACAGTCGGGCTGCAAATCGGCCAAAGGGTAAAGCAGATGACCGTGAAACTCTCTTCCTCGAGCCTCGCCGCGCTTCCGTCCAAGGTCGCAGGTCCGAACTATGACCGGTCGGCGTTGAAAGCCGGCATCGTGCATTTCGGCGTCGGCAATTTTCACCGCTCGCATCAGGCCGTCTATCTCGACGACCTGTTCGGTCAAGGCGTCGGTCATGATTGGGCGCTGGTCGGCGCTGGCGTGTTCGACGGCGAGAAGATCGGCCGCGGCAAGCTCGAAGAGCAGGACTGGCTGACCACTGTTGTCGAGCAGGACGAAGGCCACATGAGTGCCCGCGTCACCGGCGCGATGATCGATTTCCTGATGCCGGGCGACGCCGCCGGCATCATCGACCGGCTTGCCGACCCGGCAATCAAAATCGTATCGCTGACCATCACCGAAGGCGGCTATTTCATCGATCCGGCTTCCGGCGTGTTCAATCCGACCCATCCCGATATCGTCGCTGACGCACAGCCGGGCGCCACACCGAAAACCGTATTCGGCATCATCCTGGCCGGGCTGGCGCGACGCCGCCAGGATGGCATCGTGCCGTTCACCGTCATGTCCTGCGACAACATTCCCCACAACGGTCATGTCACGTCGGATGGGGTGATCGGTCTCGCCCGCCTGATCGACGAGGATTTGGCGAGCTGGGTCAGCGAACACGTCGCCTTCCCGAACGCCATGGTCGACCGCATCACACCGGCGACCAGCGACCGTGAGCGCAAGATCCTTGCCGATGATTTCGGCCTCGAGGACAATTGGCCGGTGTTCTGCGAGCCGTTCCGGCAATGGGTGCTGGAAGACCATTTCACCGATGGCCGCCCGCCGCTGGAAAAGGTCGGCGTGCAGTTCGTCAGGGACGTCGCCCCTTACGAGCTGATGAAGATCCGCATCCTCAATGGCGGCCACGCCACCATCGCCTATCCGGCCGGGTTGATGGACATCCACTTCGTCCATGAGGCGATGCAGGAGCCGCTGGTGCGCGGTTTCCTCGACAAGCTCGAGCATGACGAGATCATCCCGACAGTGCCGCCGGTGCCGGACACGGTGCTGGAAGATTATTACCAGCTCATCGAGAAGCGCTTCTCCAATCCCAAGATCGGCGACACGGTGCGCCGCCTCTGCCTCGACGGCTCCAACCGCCAGCCGAAATTCATCATCCCTACCATCGCCGACCGGCTGAAGGCCGGCAAAGGCGTTGCCGGTCTGGCGCTGGAATCGGCGCTGTGGTGCCGCTACTGCTTCGGCACGACAGACAGCGGGGCGGTCATCGAGCCCAACGACCCGAGCTGGGACCGGCTGCAGGCAACGGCAAAGGCGGCAAAGGACGCGCCCGCCGCCTGGCTTGCCATGGACGATATCTATGGCGATGTCGGCCGCGCCACGGCCTTCGTCGAGGCCTTCGTCCACGTGCTCAACGTGCTCTGGGCCAATGGCACGCGCGCCACGCTGATGCGCTACCTCGCCGGCAAGCTCTGAGAGCCAGCCGGCATCATGACGCCTGAACTGGTCATCTTCGACTGCGACGGCGTGCTGGTCGACAGCGAGGCGCTCTCCGTCTCGGCGCTGCTCGGCATGATCGAACTTGCCGGCGGCAGCGTCGGCGAAGACGCCGCCTACGAGCATTTCCTCGGCAAGAGCATGAAGAGCGTGCGCGAAATCCTTGGCCGCGACTTCGGCCTGGAGATCACCGATCAGCATCTCACCGCCATGCGCGTCGACCTCATGCGAAAGTTCCGTGAGGAGCTGAAGCCGATCGCCGGCGTCAAGGCGATGCTGCCGAAGCTCGGCCTGCCGTACTGCGTCGCTTCTTCCGGCACGCTGGAACGTATTCGTTACGCGCTCGACGTCACCGGCCTGCTCACGCTGATGGAGCCGCATCTGTTCAGCGCTGCCATGGTTGCCAGGGGCAAGCCGGCACCGGACCTTTTCCTCCACGCGGCCGCCGCCATGCGGGCGCAACCGCGAAATTGCCTGGTCATCGAGGACAGCCCGGCCGGCGTCGCGGCCGCGCTCGCGGCGGATATGCGCGTCTTCGCCTTCACCGGTGGCGCACACGCCAGCAATCCGGGATTGAAAGCGCGGCTTGCGTCGACCGAACCGGACTTTATATTCGCTGACATGCTGCAATTGCCCGATTTGATTGCAGGCCTGGGAGCGAGAGTTAGAGCATCTTGACGAAACAGTTTGTCTGCGCGGTCGATGTCGGCACCGGGAGCGCTCGCGCGGGCATTCTCGACGCCAGTGGTACCTTGCTTGGCCGCGCCGAGCGGCCGATCGCCATGAACCAGCCAAAGCCAGATCATGCCGAGCATGATTCACGCGATATCTGGGCCGCCGTCTGCACCGCCGTGCGTGCCGCGCGGGAAAAGGCCGGCGTCGCCGCCGAGCATATTGCCGGTATCTCCTTCGATGCCACCTGTTCGCTGGTCGTGCGTGACAGGCAGGGCGGCCAGCTCAGTGTGTCGACCAGCGGCGACAGGCGCTGGGACACCATTGTCTGGCTCGACCACCGTGCCATCGCCGAAGCCGACGAATGCACCGCGAGCGGCCACGAGGTGCTGAACTACATCGGCGGCGTTATGTCGCCCGAGATGGCGACGCCGAAGCTGATGTGGTTGAAGCGCAATCTGCCGAAGACGTGGAACGAAGCCGGCTATTTATTCGACCTGACCGATTTCCTGACCTGGCAGGCGACGGGCTCGCTGGCCCGCTCGCAATGCACGCTGACGGCGAAGTGGACTTATCTGGCGCACCAGGACACCGCGTGGCAGCGCGATTTCTTCGAACTCGTCGGCCTCGACGATCTTTTTGAGCACGGCAATCTGCCGGAGCGGGCCAGTCCGGTCGGCGCCGATATCGGTCCGTTGACGGCGCAGGCAGCGGCAGAACTCGGGCTGACCGAAAACTGCCGCGTCGGCGCGGGCGTCATCGATGCCTATGCCGGGGCGCTTGGCGTGCTCGGTGGCTTTGCCGGCGACGACCAGAATATCGGTCGCCATCTGGCGCTGATCGCCGGCACCTCATCCTGCGTCATGGCAATGTCGCCCGACCCGCAGCCTTTCGCCGGTGTCTGGGGCCCCTATTACGGCGCCGCACTGCCGAAGCTGTGGCTGTCGGAAGGCGGTCAGTCGGCGACCGGGGCGCTGCTCGACCATATCATCCGCTGGCACGGCGCCGGCGGCGAGCCGAATGCGGCCATGCATGCCAGGATCGCCGCGCGCGTCGCCGAACTGCGCGCCGCCGAGGGCGAGAGCCTTGCCGACCGGCTGCATGTGCTGCCGGATTTCCACGGCAACCGCTCGCCGCTTGCCGACCCACATGCCGTTGGCGTCGTCAGCGGGCTGACGCTGGATTCGTCCTTCGACAGCCTGTGCAAGCTTTACTGGCGCACCGCCGTCGGCATCGCGCTCGGCGTGCGCCATGTGCTGGAGGCGCTGAACGAGAACGGCTATCTGATCGACACGCTGCATGTCACCGGCGGCCATACCAAGAACCCGCTTTTGATGGAGCTCTATGCCGACGCCACCGGCTGCACGGTCGTAGAGCCGCTGGCCGACGAGGCGGTGCTGCTCGGCACCGGCATGGTGGCGGCGACCGCCGCCGGGCTTTTCCCCGATCTCAACGCCGCCTGCCTTGCCATGCAGCAGGGCGGCAAGACACGCGCCGCCAACCCGGCGGCCGGCGTCCGCTTCGATCGCGACTACCGGATTTTCCTGGAAATGCACCGGCAGCGGCAGATGCTTGACGCGATCCGGTAGGCTTTTGCGCTATTGCTTGCGCAGGGACGCGCCCGATGTCGCGTCGAACAGGTGAATGTCATTCTCCTCGAATGTATAGCGGACGGGAGCACGCACTACCGGGCAGTCGCGTGCCGGAACGAGCGCGCTGATCTCCTTGCCGCCGGAGCCGAATGTCACCAGCGCGTCATTGCCGTGGAATTCGATGAGATCGGCAGTGCCTTGCAATAGGCCGGTGGCGCCGGCACCGGCCGTCTTCAGGTCCGGGGGCCGGATGCCCAGCACGGCGCGATCGCCCGGCTGGAGATGAAAGCCCGCCCCGTCTATCGAAAGCACCGTCCCGGCGCCGGTCAGCGTCCAGCCGTTCCCGGCCCGGCCGACCGTCACCTCGACAAAATTCATGTTCGGCGTGCCGATGAAACCGGCCACGAAAATATTGCCCGGCCGCCCGTAGATTTCCGCCGGCGAGCCGATCTGCTCGATGATGCCATCCTTGAGCAGCACGATACGGTCTGCGAGCGTCATCGCCTCCAGCTGGTCGTGCGTGACATAGACGGTGGTGGTCTTCAGCGACTGGTGCAGCCGCGCGATCTCGACGCGCATATGGTTGCGCAATTTGGCGTCGAGATTGGACAACGGCTCGTCGAACAGGAACACCTTGGGCGTCTTGATCATGGCCCGCGCGATCGCCACGCGCTGCTGCTGGCCGCCGGAGAGTTCGGCTGGCTTACGGGCGAGATAGGGGTCGAGCCCAAGCGTCCTCGACACCGCTTCGACCCGCTTGCGGATCTCGGGCGCCGGAACCTTCTGGCGCCGCAGCCCGAAGGCGATGTTGTCGAAAATGCTCATGTGCGGATAGAGCGCGTAGTTCTGGAACACCATGGCGATGCCGCGGTCGCCCGGATCGAGGTCGTTGACCACCTTGCCGCCGATCGAGACCTCGCCGCCGCTGATGTCCTCCAGCCCCGCCAGCATCCTGAGCAAGGTGGACTTGCCGCAGCCGGACGGGCCGAGGAACACGACGAATTCGTGCTCCTCGATCGAGAGATTGAGATCGCGGATCACCGTGGTGGCGCCATAGGCCTTGTCGACATGGGAGCAAACGATCGCGGACATTGGTCAGCCCTTTTCTCCGGTAAGCAGGATCTGCAGCTTGACGTCCTGCGGGTTGCCTTCGGCCGCCCGTTCGAACGCCTCGATGCTGTCGGCGAAATCATAGGTTCCGGTGATCAGCGGCTTGAGGTCGACCTTGCCGGAGGCGATGAGCTGCAGGGCGCGGTCGAAGATGTTGGCATAGCGGAACACCGTCTCGATGCGGACTTCCTTCGAGATCGCCGCCGGCACGTTGAGGGCCACCGGTTCCACCGGCAGCCCGACCAGCACCACCGCGCCACCTGGTCGCACGACGTCGAAGAGATCGGCGAAAGCCTTGGGGCTGCCGCTCGCCTCGAAGACGATGTCGGCACCCCAATTGTCGGTCGCTGCCGCGACCGCATCGACCAGCGACTGCTCGCCGACATTGACCGGCACGATGCCGGCATATTGCGCGGCGATCTTCAGCTTGGGCGCGGAAAAATCGGAAATCAGCACTTTCGAACAGCCGCCGGCAAGGGCGGCAAGGGCGATCATGATGCCGATCGGGCCGCAGCCGACGACGACGGCGACATCGCCCGGGACGATGCGGGCGCGGCTAGCCGCCTGCATGCCGATGGCGAAGGGCTCGACCATCGCGCCCTCGGCGAAGGAGACATTGTCCGGCAGCTTGTAGGTGAAAGCGGCCGGGTGCACGGCATAGGGAGCAAGGATGCCATGCACCGGCGGGGTCGCCCAGAAAGTGACGTCGGGGTCGACATTGTAGATGCCGAGCTTTGTCGCGCGCGACGACAGGTTCGGCACGCCCGGCTCCATGCAGACGCGGTCGCCGACCTTCAGACTCCTGACATTGGCGCCGACCTCGACGATTGTGCCCGCAGCCTCGTGGCCGAGCACCATCGGCGCCCGCACGACATAGCTGCCGATGGCGCCATGCGTGTAATAGTGCACGTCGCTGCCGCAGACGCCGACCGTGTGGATGGCTATCCTGACATCGTCGGGTCCGACATCGAGCGGCAACGCGATCTCGCGCAGCGACAATTCACCTTTTTTCTCAAGCACCAAAGCCCGCATCGGGTAGTCCTCACTTCAAGTCTTTTTTTGCCGGAAAACAGAATTCAGGAAGCCGCTGAGCACGCCGAGGAACAGCAGCGGCGGCAGCGACAGGAGCACGACCGAGGCGTTGAGAATGCCCCACGGCACGTTCATGCCTTGCTGGGAGAGTTCGGAGGCGACGATCGGCAAGGTCTTGGCGTTGGAACTCGACAGCATCAGCGCGATCAGGAATTCGTTCCAGACCAGCACGAAGCTGAAGGCGACCGCGCCGATCAGCGAGCGCGCAGCCACCGGCAGCGCGATCCGCCAGAACACCGAATAGGCGCCGTAGCCGTCGACGAAGGCAGCTTCCTCGATCTCCTTCGGCACGCCCTGGAAAGCGGGGATCGCGAGCCACATGATCACCGAGATGGTGAGCAGCGAATAGGTGACGATCAGCGCCGGCAGCGTGTCGTAGAGACCGAGTTGCAGCCAGATCACCATAAGCGGGATCGCCACCGCCACCGGCGGCAGGAAGCGCAGCGACAGCACGAAGAACTGGATGTCGCCGGCCCAGCGGTTGGGATAACGCGCCACCGCGTAAGCCGCGGGCAAACCGAGCACGACGCCGATCAGTACGGCTGTGCCGCAAGCGACGACCGAATTGTAGAGGCCGGTGATGACGCTGTCGCGGCCAAGGATGTAGCTGATGTTGGCAAGCGTCGGCGTGAACACCAGGCGCGGAACGCGGGTGATGATATCGACGCTGTTCTTCAGCGAATTGAGCGCTGTCCACAGCAGCGGAAACACCGCGACGAAGCCGGCGAAGGCCAGGACGGCCTTGGCGATGATGCGGCCGGGCCTCATGCCTGCACCCGTTTCCACAGCATGGTGAAGGTGATGACGGTGGCGATCATCATCAGCACGGCCATGGCCGAGGCATAGGAAACCTTGCCGGATTCGATGAAGCCTTGCGAGAAGGCATACATGTCGAGCGTTTCGGTCGCGACCCCCGGCCCGCCCCGGGTCATCACATAAATCAGTTCGAAGGAGCGCAGCGACTCGATCATCTTGACGAACATCAGGCTGATCAGCGGCGCCTTCAGCATCGGCAAGGTGACATAGGCATGGATCTGCCAGCGCCGGGCATGGTCGAGCCGGGCCGCCTCGATCGGCTGCGGCGGCAAGGTTTCCAAGAGCTTCAGCACGATGACCGCGAAGAACAGGCCCCACTGCCAGACATCGACCGAAGCGACGGCGAACAGCGCCGTCGACGGCTTGGACAGCGGGTCGAAGATCAGCCCGCCGGTCAGCAGCCGGTAGGGGTAGGTGGCGATGCCGTAGAGCGGGTGGTAGGCGAACTTCCAGACGAAGGCCGCCGAGACGCGCGGCAGCAGCACCGGGATGATGAACAGCAGACAGTAGAGGTTGCGCAGGCGCGGCGAGGCGACCTCGAACATCAGCACGCCGAGCCCGATCGCGACGACCATCGTTGCGACGACGGTGACCACCTCCCACTTCACCGACACCCAGACGGCGTTGAGGAAGCGGCGGTCGGAGAACAGGTCGACAAAATTCGACAACCAGACCCAGGAATAGGCAGCCGAGCTCAGCTCGCGGTTCTGCAGCGCGATGATGATCGCGTAGAGCGTCGGCACCATCGACAGGATCAGCAGAATGACCAGTGTCGGCACGACAAAGGTGACCGGCAGGGATGAACGTCGAGGCATTGGTCTCAGGCCTTGCTGTGTCTCTGATATCTGGACATGGCGGAACCCGCGCGCGGGACAGGGCAGGCCCTCCTGCGACACACAGGTCGCGGCATTCCCAGGGAATGCCGCGAACCGCGCGCCGCAAGAGGGAGGGGCCTATTTCTTCACCAGCTCATTGGCGTAGGCCTCGAGCTCGTTGAGGCTGCCCTTGACGTCGGTGCGCGTGCCGGCAATCAATTCCTCGAGGATGATGCCCCAGCGGTCGCCGAGATCCGGCCAGCGCGGATCCTGCCAGAAGTTCACCGCCGTGACCTTGCCGGTTTCGGCAAGCGCCTGGCCGAGATCGGCGCCGTAGATATCGGCGAACTCCTTGCTGGACAGGATGCTGGTGCGGTTCAGCTCACCGAACTGGTGAGCGTCGAGCCGGCGCTTCTCATTTTCCTTCGAGGTTGCCCAGGCGATGAACAGGCCGGCGCATTTCTTCGAAGCGTCGTCGGCATTGGCCTTCGCTGCGATGGCGAGGCCATGGCCGTAACCGCCGCCGGGAAGCGGCGAGGGCGGAGGCAGGAAGCCGATCTTGCCGACCACTTGCGAGGTCTTCGGGTCGACCGCCATGCCCGAAAGCGGCGTCGATTCGACGAGGATCGCGACCTGGCCCGATAGGAAGGCGCCGGTCGATTCGTCCCAGCTGCCGGTCTGGGTCCCCGGTGCCGAATCCTTGAAAAGCTTCAGATAGGCCTCGGTCGCCTTGACGGCCGCGTCCGAATTGAAGGCCGGCTTGTCGCCGTCGAACCACTTGCCGCCATAGGCCTTGAAGAACGGCATCCAGCGCCAGACATTGGCGCCCGACCCGCGTGCGCCGCGCAGCGCGATGCCATACATGCCCTTGTCGGCGTTGGTCAGCTTCGGCACGTCGGCGATCAGCTCGTCCAGCGTCTTGGGCGGCTGGATGCCGGCGGCTTCCAGCACGTCCTTGCGGTAGACCATCAGGTCGCCGCCGCCGGTCAGCGGCGCGAACCAGACCTTGCCGTCATAGGTGGCGACCTTCTGGCGGCCCGGATCGAAGTCGGCATAGTCGTAGTCAGCCGGATAATAATCGGCCAGCGGCACGATCCACTTCGACGAGGCGAAAAGCGCCACATTGGCTTCATCGACATAGTAGACGTTGTAATTGCCGACGGTGGACGCGTCGGCGCGCGACTTGGCGCGGCGGTCGTTTTCGTTCAGATAATCGATCTTGAAGCTCGCGCCGGAGAGCTTCTCGAACTCGGCCTTGGAGTCCTCCAGAAGCGTCAGGCCATCGCGGGGCTGCGCCAGCACCTTGACCGGTGCCGAGCAGACCGGCGCCTGCGCCAGGGCTAGGGTTGAAACGGTAGTGGAAAGCACGAAAGCTGCGCCAAGGCTGGCCGCGAGCCGAACTGGTTTCATGATCTTTTCTCCTCCAGGAATACGTCGCAGGAAGCGCAGGTCCTCGGGTTACGCGATCCTCACCATCGCCCGAACGACATGCCACCCATCGCCAAAATGGGCAGTTGCGTTGGGCGACGCTAGAAGCCCCGTTGCAGCTGACTTGTACTTTTATGCATTGTGCAGCGCAAAAACCGGCGCACCCGTATGGAGCGCGTCACATGAGTATCGATCTGGTCCAAAACGATGATTCAGGATGCGCTTATGCGCGCATCGCCAGACGCTGCCGCGACAGCTTGCGATAGGATGACGGCGTCATCTTGTGCTTGCGCAGGAAGGCGCGGTTGAAGTTGGAGATGTTCATGTAGCCGACCTGGAAACAGATGTCGGTGATCGGGATATCGGTGTCGGCTAGGAGCTTGCACGCCTGCCACAGCCTGAGCTTGGCAAGATGGTCGCTGAAGGAGTTGCCGGTGTTCTTCTGGAAGAAGCGCGAGAAGGTGCTTTCGCTCATGCCGGCCAGCTCGGCCACCTCAGGCAGCTTCAGATCTTCGGCGAAATGCTGGAACAGATAGGTCAGCGTGCGCTGGACGATGTCTAGCGAGGCGGCGTCGAGAACCGGCTGGAAGTCCGGCGATGACAACAGCTCATACTCGTCGGTCCTGGCCAGCAGATCGACCAGTTCGAGGAACAGGCAGAACCGGGTCAGCCCTTGCACCGCGCCCATCCGCTCCATGAGCGCGGCGCCTTCAAGCGCGGTTCCGCCGTGGAAGACGATGCCGCGCAGAGACCGTTCCAGGAACGGCTCCAGTTCGCGCAGTTCGGGTAGCATGTCAGCCGACCCGCGCAGCCGCTCGGGATCGAATTGCAGCACGATGTCGCGGCCATCGATCAATTCGCCCGGCTGCACCGCGGTGACCCAGTCATGCGGCAGGCCGCCGCCGACGATGGTGAGGTAGCCCGGCCCGAACTCGCCGATATGGTCACCGACGAGGACCACGCCGGAGGATTTCCGCAGCAGATGGATCTCGTACTCCGGGTGGAAGTTCCAGACATTGCGCTCCCAGGGATAGTCGTCCAGTCGCCACAGGAAACTGTCGTTCGCCTCGGTGACGATATGCTCGAAGGAAGGCGCCGTGCGCGGGATCGCTGCCGTGTTCTTTCTGCGTCTGAACGCCATCCTGCCTCCCACAATTCGCCGGTTGCCGATGTCTGATCCGTAGCAGTCCCTGGCCGGCAAGGGAACGAGGCGGCGGTTCCCGGGCAAGGCGCTGGCTCAATCTGTTCTGACGCCTCCTCCCTTGCCTTCATGTCGCATTTCGTTCAATAGACGGCGCAAACGGTGCCATTTCGTGCCGTTGCTGTGCGGCTTCCGGGCGTGGCCCGACGCGCCGTGTTCTGAAAGAGCAGGACAATGTCTGCGATCGAAGCCGGCGCTCGCGCGCCGGAAAATCTTTGGCGTCGGGAAATCAGGGCGACGCTGGCGCTGGCCTGGCCGATGGTGCTGACCAATCTCGGCCAGACGGCGATGACCGCCACCGACGTCATGATGATGGGACGCCTCGGCGCGGACACGCTGGCCAGCGGCGCGCTTGGCGCCAACCTCTATTTCATGCCGCTGATCTTCGGCCTCGGCCTGATGCTGGCGACTTCGCCGATGATCGCCACCGAGCTTGGCCGCCGCCGCCATTCCGTGCGCGATCTGCGCCGCACCGTGCGCCAGGGCCTGTGGCTGGCGATTCTGATCGCCATCCCGATCTGGCTCGTGCTTTGGCAGGGCGAGGCCATTCTACTGGCCATGGGGCAGGAGCCCGCGCTGGCGCATCAGGCCGGCATCTACCTGCGCTGGCTGGAATGGGCGGTGCTGCCTTTCTACGGCTATATCGTGCTGCGTTCGTTCATCTCGGCGCTGGAGCGGCCGGGCTGGGCGCTGATCATCGTTTTCGTCGCCGTCGCCTGCAACGCCTTCTTCAACTGGCTGTTCATGTTCGGCAATCTCGGTGTGCCGGCCATGGGCATCGCCGGCTCCGGCCTTGCCACCTCGCTGTCCAGCACGCTGATGTTCGTCGGCATGGCTGTCGTGGTGATGCTGGAGAAGAAATTCCGGCGCTACCATCTGTTCGGCCGTTTCTGGCGGTCCGACTGGCCGCGCTTCAAGGGCCTGCTGCGGCTCGGATTGCCGATCGCCGGCATCCTTGCCTTCGAAGTGACGATCTTCAACGCGGCAGCCCTGCTGATGGGCCTGATCGACGCGGATTCTCTGGCCGCGCACGCGATCGCCATCCAGATCGCCTCGATCTCCTTCATGGTCCCGCTCGGCCTCAACCAGGCGGTGACGGTGCGGGTCGGGCTCGCGCATGGCGCCGGCAATCCCGAGGGCGTCTCGCGCGCCGGCTGGACCGCCTTCGTCATCGGCGTCTCGTTCATGGCGCTGATGGGACTGGTGATGGTGCTTTGGCCGCATCTCCTGATCAGCGCCTTCATCGACCTCGGCAATCCGGCCAATGCCAGGGTGATCGCGCTTGCCGTGTCGTTCCTGGTGTTTGCTGCCCTGTTCCAGGTCTTCGACGGCGCGCAGGCGGTTGCCGCCGGCATGCTGCGCGGCCTGCACGACACCAAGGTGCCGATGATCTATGCCGCGATCGGTTACTGGGGCGTCGGCCTGCCGCTTGGCGTGCTGCTCGCCTTCCATTTCGGCTTCCACGGCGTCGGCATCTGGATCGGCCTGTCGTCGGGACTGGCCGTGGTGGCGGCCCTGCTCCTGGCCCGCTGGCTGCGGCGCGACCGCATCGCGCCGTCGCTGGCGCTCGGGCACTGAACGCAAGACGGCCGTCGGTTCGGCGGTCGCTCGTCCCAACATTGTGGCGCATCAAATGGCGCCTTCAGAGCTGCCGCGAAACGACCGCTGGGCACGATGAGCCGACGCTTAGAACCGAGGAACGTCTCAATAGGGGCCGTGAGCAGACCGTCTGTTTTCGGGATGGCGGGACTAGAAAGCGGAAGAGCTGTTGCTGCGACCGACACGCCGGGAACAACGACGCCTGGCAGCATCTATCTGCGCAAAAGCCTGGATCGCATGGTTGTTGGTAGCATTTGGTGAGGCGGGAGGCTGCCGGACCCTGGCCGCCAATGCAGGGCACCTGAGCCTCGCGCTGCTCAAGGTCAGGTCGGCGGCTGGACGAGCAACGGCAGGACTTCGGTTCAGGCTGAGTCTCCGCGCCCTTTGCGTCCAAACTGCATTTCCGGAATAGAATTCCGCCTTTCGACGCAGGCGGGCAACCTTTCCTGCACGATGACGTTTCGAGAGATGATCGTTGCATACGATCGACGTAAATCGTGAGGAGATGAAAGTGACCTTCAAAATGCTCACTATGGGCGCGATGGCGCTCGCAATGATGACTGGCTCGGCGCTGGCTGGATCTGCTGGCGGCACCTCCGCGCTCGACGATCCGGCAAAGATGTCGCCGTTCTTCACCGATGCCGGCATGAAAACACTCAGGTCGGAAGCGGATTTCAAGACCTCATGGATGTCCATGAAGCCAGATGAACAGAAGGCGGTGTTGAAAGACTGCGGCGACACCACGATCAACAAGTCGCATGCGGATTTCTGCGCGATGGCCAAGAAGATGGGTGGCTGAATTTGCGCGAAAGGCGGCCGTTTCGCGCCGCCTTTTGGCCACAGACGCCGTTTGAAGGTACCGGTAAGAGCGCCTATGGTGCCTCGAATGGAGGCAGCGAATGGCGTTCACCGTTATTTGGTATGGAAGACAGGGCATCATCGACAAGGTGATCTTTGACGCCGAAAAGGTGGCAAAAGATCACGCAATCTCCATGTTTCAGACCCGAAGGGGTGACGAGGGGATCATTTGCGTTGAAGTTCGCAAGGACAATGGAACTGTCGTCTTCAGCCATGCTGAAAATTAGGATGGCTACTTACGCTCCAACAGCACACAGCTTCCCAGCTTCGGGTCGCGTCGATGTTGGTCAACACAAGATGCTTTCGGTTCAGCGCGCCGCCGCCCGCTTCTCCAGCGACCGCGCATATTGCGTCAGCGGAAAGCACATGACGAAGAAGATCAGCGCCACCAGCCCGTAGACCTTGAACGGTTCGAAGGTGGCGTTGTTGATGGCATTCGAGGTCCGCACCAATTCCTCGAAGCCGATGATCGAGGTCAGCGCGGTCGATTTGATCAGCTGCACCAGGAAGCCGACCGTCGGCGCGCGTGTGATCGAGAACGCCTGCGGCAGGATGATCAGCCTGAGTTCCTGCAGATAGTGCAGTCCGAGGCTGGCTCCGGCGTCCCATTGACCCAGCGGCAGCGCGTCGACACCGCTGCGCCAGATTTCGGCGAGATAGGCGCTGGCGAAGAAGGTCAGGCCGAGCACCGCCGCGGTCCAGGGCTCGATGCGCAGGCCGAGCATCGGCAGGCCGAAGAACATCAGGAAGAGCTGCATCAGGAGCGGCGTTCCCTGGAACAGGGCGATATAGCCGGAGGCAAGGCGCCGGCTCCATTTATTCTTGGCGATCCTGAAGAAGAGCACCGCCATTCCGACCAGCGCGCCGCCGACGAAGGCGGCCAGCGACAAAAGCACTGTCCAGCGGGCCGCAAGCAGAAGGTTGCGTACGATGTCCCAGAGCGTGAACTCGATCATGACACGCCCGCTCCGAGCGCGCGGCGTCCGCCTGACACCAGCAGCCGCCGCAAGGCCATTGACATCAAGAGATAGACCAGCGTCACGACGAAATAGGTCTCGAACGAGCGAAAAGTGCGCGCCTGCAGCATGTCGGCCTCATAGGTCAGCTCGCGCACCGCGATCTGCGACACCACGGCGGATTCCAGCATCATGATGACGATCTGGCTGGTCAGCGCGGGATAGATGATCTTGAGCGCCTGCGGCAGCACGATCTTGATGAATACCTGGCGCGGCCTCAGCCCGAGCGCCAGGGCCGCTTCCGTCTGCCCGTGCGGCACCGCGTCGAGCCCGGCGCCGACGATCTCGATCGTGTAGGCCGCCATGTTGAGCGTCATCGCCAGCATGGCGGCCAGGATCGGCTCAAGCCTGATGCCGAGGCTCGGCAGGCCGAAGAAGATGAAGAACAGCTGCACAAGGAACGGCGTGTTGCGCATCACCTCGACATACCAGCCGATGGCCCGGCGCAGCAGCGCGGGGCCGTTTCGCCGCCCGGCAGCACCGAGGATGCTGAGCAGCGTTCCCGCCAGCGTGGTGACGGCGATCAAAAGGATCGTCGTCGCCGCGCCGTGCGCGATGTCGCCTACGGCACCTGGAAGCCAGCCGAAGGCCACGGCAACTCAATCCTTGAGGTTGTCGGGGTTGAGCGGCGTCTTCAGCCAGGCCTTCGAGCTTTCGTCCAGCTTGCCGTCGGCCAACATCTTGGCGACGGCGTCGTTGACCGCCTTCTTGAGGCCGTCCTCATTCTTGTTGAGGCCGATATGCGAGGGCGAGGTCAGAAGCTGGAACTTCTGCTCGGGCTTGAGCACGTCCTGCTTGGCCAGCACCTGCGCGCCGACATCGTTGCCGACGACCATCAACTGGGTCTGGCCGGAGATGAAGGCCTGGATCACCGAATTGTAGTTGTCGAAGCGCTTTATGTCGGCCGATGCGGGTGCTGCCTCGGTGAGCGAGGTATCTTCCAGCGTGCCGCGATTGACGGCGATCGACTTGCCGGCGAGGTCTTCCTTGCCTTTGACCGACATCGCCGCCGGGCCGATGACCGCGATGTAATAGGGCGCGTAGGCGGCGGCGAAGTCGATGACCTGCTCGCGCTCCTTCGAGTAGCCGACGCTCATCAGGATATCGACCCGATGATCGTTCAAATAGGGGATGCGGTTCTGGCCGGTGACGGCGATCGGATTGAGCTTCACCTTGAGCGTGTCGGCGATGTACTGCGCGACATCCATGTCATAGCCCTTGAGGCTCATGTCGGCGCTGGCCGAGGAGAAGGGCGGGAAATCGGCGAAGACGCCGACATTGATGGTGCCGGCCTTGGTGATATCGGCCAGCGCGTCGGCATCGGCAGCCTGTGTGCCAAGGCCGAAACCTGCCGCGCCCAGGACCAGGACGGCGGCGATGGATGATTTGAATCTCGAGCGGATTGTCATTGTCATTCCCCTTCTGGAGGCTTTTTGATTGTTTGGATCGGCCGCCGGCTCCAGCGCGGCGGCCGCCTTGGCTTTGATCGTCAGGCGCCCTTGCTTGTGACGGCCGGGCTGAACACCATCAGGCTCAGGATCTCGAACAGCACCTGGGCGCCGGCATGCGCGGTGTTGGTGGTCGCGTCATATTGCGGCGCCACCTCGACGACGTCGCCGCCGACGATGTTCAGGCCCTTGAGGCCGCGCAGCAGTTCAAGCACTTCGCGCGTCGTCAGCCCGCCGACTTCCGGCGTGCCCGTGCCCGGCGCGAAGGCCGGGTCGACGCTGTCGATGTCGAAAGACACATAGGTCGGGCCATCGCCGACTATTCTGCGCGCCTTCTCGATGATGGCGGGAATGCCGAGCCCGGTCACCTCCTCGGCATGCACCACGGTCATGCCGGATTCGTAGGTGAACTCCCACAAATATTCGGCCGAGCCGCGGATGCCGATCTGGATGGTGCGCGTCGGATCGAGCACGCCATCGAGCACAGCGTTGCGGAACGGGCCGCCATGGTGGAATTTGGTCAGGTCGAACAGGCCGCTGGTGTCGCAATGGGCGTCGATGTGAATCAGGCCGACCGGCGCCTTCTTGCCGACCGCCTTCAGGATCGGGTGCGTGATCGAGTGGTCGCCGCCGACCGACAGCGGAATGACACCGGCGTCGACGATCTGGTTGATGCGCCGCTCGATATCCTCATGGCTGGTCTCCAGCCGGTAGCGGCTCTGGAACGGAACGTCGCCGATGTCGGCCACCCTGAGCTCATGCGTCGGCGCGCATTCCAGCACATGGTTGTAGGGGCCGATGCGCTCAATGGCCCGCAATGCGCGCGGTCCGAAGCGCGAGCCCGGCCGGTTGGTGACGCCAAGATCCATCGGCACGCCTGTTATCGCCACCTGCAGATCGCCGAAGTCCGGATTCTCGGCGGCGACTTCGCGGTAGGGCGCGGTGAGGAAGGTCGGGATGCCGGAATAGGGCGCCAGCCTAGTGCCGCTCTTGGAAAAAATCTTGTCCGCGACCTTGCGGAATTTCGGGTCGAACATTTCGCCGCCATGGCTCTCGCCATATTTGCGACGCAGCGCGTCGAGCTTGCCGCGATCGTATCCCATATCCGCTCCTCCTCAGCCGATGCAGTGTTGCCGGTCGGTGGCCTCGGGCGAACCGACCGTCATCCGGCCGGGCCGCTGTCCCGCTGGCTGTCCGCAGATTTCACGTCTTGATGTTGTCTTGGGGCAAAGTGTCCGGCAGCCGCTTTGAAAAAGCAATTGATATTGTTAAGGTGTTTTCTGTGAGAAAATCTCACAATGAAGCCGAGCATCCATGGCCAAGCGCTTGCCACCTCTCAACCCGCTGCGCGCCTTCGAGGCAACGGCGCGCCATGCCTCGTTGACCAAGGCGGCGAGCGAACTGAATGTCACCCATGGCGCCGTCAGCCACCAGATCAAGGCGCTGGAGCAATCGCTTGGCGTCAAGCTTTTCGAACGCGTCGGCCAGCGGGTCAAATTGACCCCGCACGGCGCCGAGCTCTTGCCTGCGGTATCGGTTGCATTCGACGGCATCGCCGCCGCCACGCAACGGCTGACCCGGCCGGCAAGCAGTGGCGCGCTGTCGGTGTCCTGCGTGCCGGCGCTGCTGCTTTTGTGGATGACGCCGAGGCTGGGCAGCTTCACCGCGCAATACCCCGACATCCAGCTGACGCTCATTCCCTCCAACGATCCCAGGGATATCCGGGCGCCGCATATCGATGTCTGCGTGCACTATGGCGATGGCAGCTGGGCCGATTGCTGGATGCGCAAATGGTCGGGCCTCGAACTATTTCCCGTGGTCAGCCCGACGCTGATCAACAACCGGCCGATCCGTAACGTTCGCGACCTCGCCGACCACGTCTTGCTGCATGGCGACGACGGCCGCGAGTGGCACACCTGGCTGGCCGCCGCCGACGCGCTGGACCTCGAGCGCGGCCGGCGCCATCATCTCGGCGATGCGCGCATGACGGCGGAAGCCGCCGTGCACGGCCATGGCGTGGCGCTGGGTGACTCTGTGACGGCAAGCGCGCTGCTGGCCAGGGGCATGCTGGTCGCGCCGTTCAGCCTGTCAGTGCCGGCGGTCGACGATTTCTATGTCGTTTGCCGCAACGAGATGCGGGCGACGCCGATCGTGCAGGTGTTCATGGACTGGCTGTTCGCCGAGAAGGCCGGGGATGACGGCCGCGCCGACGCCCCGGTGGCGGGCCGCCTCGTCACCCGCCGCAAACGTCCCGCGCTCAAGGTGATGGGTGGCAAACCCTCGTAGCCGCACGCAGGACTTTCTTTTTGTCGGGCCAGCCTGAAAGCGGGCAGCGTTTTGGCCAATTCGATGCTATGAGGCCTGTCGCTATTGTGGTGGCAGGCAGCGAAGGCGGTAACGAGACATGGCCAAGACCGATATTGCGCGGCGCGTCTACAACCACACCTGGAAGCTCGACCCGATCGTACGCAGCCTGCTCGACACCGACTTCTACAAGCTTTTGATGCTGCAGATGATCTGGGGCATGTATCCCAAGGTCGACGCCACCTTCTCCCTGATCAACCGCACCACCTCGGTGCGGCTCGCCGACGAGATCGACGAGGTCGAGCTGCGCGAACAGCTCGACCATGCCCGCACGCTGCGCTTCTCCAAGAAGGAGATGATCTGGCTGGGTGGCAACAATTTCTACGGCCGCAAGCAGATTTTCGATCCGGAATTCCTCGCCTGGCTGGAAGGTTTTCGGCTGCCCGACTATGAGCTTTCCAAGCACGACGGACAATACGAACTAACGTTCTCCGGCCCCTGGATGTACACGACGCTGTGGGAAATCCCGGCGCTCGCCATCATCAACGAACTCCGATCTCGCGCGGCCATGCGGGCCTATGGGCCCTTCGCGCTCGACGTGCTCTACGCCCGCGCCAAGGCCAAGATGTGGGCCAAGACCGAACGGCTGAAGGCGCTGCCCGGCATCCGCATTTCCGACTTCGGCACGCGCCGGCGCCATTCCTTCCTGTGGCAACGCTGGTGCGTGGAGGCGCTGAAGGAAGGCATCGGCGAAGCGTTCACCGGCACCTCCAACGTGCTGCTGGCCATGGACAACGACCTCGAAGCGCTCGGCACCAACGCGCATGAACTGCCGATGGTGTTCGCGGCACTCGCCAATTCGGAAAAAGAGCTGAAGCAGTCGCCCTATAAGGTGCTGCAGGACTGGCAGCGCTACTATGGCGGCAATCTGCTGATCGTGCTGCCCGACGCCTTCGGCACCGCTTCCTTCCTGCGCGACGCGCCGGACTGGGTCGCCGACTGGACGGGCTTTCGCCCCGACAGCGCGCCGCCGATCGAGGGCGGCGAAAAGATCCTGTCCTGGTGGCGCGAAAAGGGCAAGGACCCCAGGCAGAAGCTGCTGATCTTCTCCGACGGGCTCGAGGTCGAAACCATCGAGGAGACCTACCGCCACTTCAAGGGCAAGGTGCGCATGTCCTTTGGCTGGGGCACCAACCTGACCAATGATTTCGAAGGCTGCGCGCCGACCGAAACCAAGAGCCTCGACGCCATATCGCTGGTCTGCAAGGTCACCGAGGCCAATGGCCGGCTGGCGGTGAAGCTTTCCGACAATCCAGCCAAGGCGACCGGCGATCTCAAGGAGATCGAGCGGTATTTGAGGATTTTTGGGCAGAAGGATCGCGTGGAGCAACTGGTCAAGGTTTGAGGGATGGGCGGACTCTTGGACAGGTCGAGTTCCGTCGCCGTAGAGTTCCGTCGTCCGCCGTTGGCCGTATTCCTTGCAGCCTTCTGCGCCTCACCCTCCCCCGCCTTCGCTCACGCCTCCGACCGCGGCCACGTCCTGCTTCTCCCCACCGGCTACTACCTCATCGGCGGCGCCTTCGCTGTAGCAGCCAGTTTCCTCGTGCTGGCGCTGTTGCCACCCGCCTCCCTCGACCGTGTTTGGCGCCGGCGCCTGCCGCTATTCGCCTTCGGCGACAGCGCCCGCGCCACCATCAGCCTGATATCCTTTGCCGGCTTCGCAATTCTCATCGCCGCAGGCTTGCTCGGCAGCCGCGACCCCCTCTCCAACCCGCTGCCATTGGTGATCTGGACGCTGCTATGGGCCGGCCTGACCCTGCTGCAAGGCCTGCTCGACGATCTGTGGTCGTGGCTCAACCCCTGGTACGGCCCGTGGCGGCTGCTGTCGCGCGGCAGAAGCGATGAAGCGCAACTTCCGCAGTGGCTTGGCTGCTGGCCGGCCGTCGTTCTGTTCTTCGCCTTTGCCTGGTTCGAACTCGTCGACCCGGCGCCCGACGACCCGGCGCGGCTAGCCTTTGCCGCCGGCCTCTATTGGCTGCTCACCTTCATCGCCATGCGGGTGTTCGGCTACGACAAGTGGAGCCGCAGCGGTGAATTCCTCGGCATCTTCTTCTCGATAGTTGCCCGTTTCGCGCCGGTCGAGCGCGGCGACAAAGGCCGTCTTGCGCTGTGCTGGCCGGGCGCCAAGCTGCTCACGGCCGAGCCATTGCCCGCCAGCGGCATCGCCTTCCTGCTGCTCGCTTTGTCCTCGGTCTCCTTCGACGGCCTGTCGAAGACCTTTTTCTGGCTCGGCCTATTCGGCATCAATCCGCTGGAATTTCCCGGCCGTACGGCGGTGATCGGCAGCGGCAGCCTTGGCCTCGTCCTGGCATTCGTGCTGCTCGCGGGAGTGTTTCTGCTCGCCGTCCTCCTCGGTCAGCGCCTTGCCGGCAGCGATCGGCCTCTGGCTCAGGCAGCGGGCCTGCTGGTGTGGTCGATCGTGCCGATCGCGCTCGCCTACCATGTCGCGCACTATCTGACGGTGCTGCTGGTCGACGGCCAGTATGCATTGGCCTCCCTGTCCGATCCGTTCGCGCTGGGCTGGAATCTGTTCGGCGCCGCCGACATGCAGGTCGAAGCCGGCGTCGTAGCCGGCGCGGGTTCCGCGTGGTGGCTGTGGAATGTCCAGGCCGGCGCCATCATCCTTGGCCATGTGCTCGCGGTACTCGTCGCCCACGGCCTTGCCTGGCACCTGCATCCACAGCCTGCCCGCGCCGCGCTCAGCCAGTTTCCGCTCACCGTCTTGATGATCGCCTACACCATTTTCGGTCTCTGGCTGCTTGCCACGCCGACGGTCGGATGAGACAAGCCATTTCCTATGGGTCATACCCTGACGGAAAGCTCGCTTGCCAGGCCAAGCCTTTGGTGATTTAGTTTGTACACATGCAATTTTGCATCCTCTTGCCGAGGATGTTCGAGCCGCCTTATCGTTGGTCAAAACGCAAAAACAGGGGAACGAACGTGACTGACAAGAACGGATTTTTCGACCTCTCAAAAACCACACTCACCCGCCGCACCGCGCTGAAGGGGATCGCCGCTGGCGCCGGCCTCGCCATGGCGCCCGGTTTCGTCCGTTATTCCCAGGCGCAAAGCTCCGCGCCGATCAAGATTGGCTTCCAGTCGCACCGCACCGGTATCGGCGCCGCCTATGGCCGCTGGTACGAGAAGACCACCGCCGCCGCCATCAAGGCGATCAATGCCGCTGGCGGCATCAACGGCCGCCAGGTCGAGGTGATCATCGAGGATGACGGCACGGATCCCGGTCGCGGCGCCGAGGTGGTCGGCAAGTTCGCCACGCAGCACAAGACCGACATCGTCTTCGGCACGCTGTTCTCGCACGTCGTCATCGGCTCGGCTCCGGCCGCCGGCGAAGCCAAGATGCCCTATTTCGTCGTCAGCGAAGGGCATCACGTCGCCTCGACCAAGCTCAACCGCTACGTCTTCCAGCCCGGCATCACCGATGTGAAGAGCCAGATCAAGTCGATGGCGCCGTGGATCGCGGCCAATGCCGGCAAGAAGGTGACGCAGATATTCCCCGATTTCGCCTTCGGCTACGACCATCGCGATTACCTGCCGCCGGCGCTGAAGGCGCAAGGCGCCGAGGTGATCGCGCAGATCGCCATTCCGCCGACGGAGAGTTCCTTCACCAAATACTTCCCGCAGATACCGGCCGAGACCGAGGTGATTTACCACGTCATGGTCGGTCCGGCGGTGCTCACCTTCGTAAAGGAGCTCGGCGAGTTCTACGGTTCGAACCGGCCGCAGCTGTTCGGCTTCATCGATTCGCTCGAAGCCGTCGACATCAACAGCCCCGGCCTCGAATTCCTCGACGGCAGCCATTTCTGGGAAGGCTCGCCGCGCTACGCCCAGCCCGATGACACCGAAGCGCAGAAAGCCTATCGCGCCGCCGTCGGCATCGACGACAATGGCGCCGCCGTCGGCGACCCCAAGGACGTCTCCACCGCCGCGCACATGTTCGGTTGCTGGGAAACGCTGTACGTCGTCAAGAAGGCGATGGAAGGCGCCGGCTACAAGGGACCGGAAGATCGCGCCAAGCTGGTCGAGGCGACCGAAGCGCTGAAGGAATTCGCCGAAGGGCCGGAGCATCCGCAAGGACCAAAAACCTTCAACGGCAAGATCCACCAGTGCTTTGGCATCCAGAACATCTCCAAGATCGAGGGCGGCAAGCTGAAGGTCGTCCACAAGACCAAGATCGAGGACGGGCTTTACGAAGCCGAAGGGGATTACACGACGCAGGCGCTGTGAGCGAAGCTGTTTTAGCGGCGTGAGCGCCAAGCCAACCTCCTCTGTCCTGCCGGACATCTCCCCCGCAAGGGGGGAGATTGGCAGTTCGTGCGCCGGCATTTATCTCCCGACGCTGGCTATTGGCGAAACCAATCGTGACACCCGATTTCCCCCCTTGCGGGGGAGATGCCCGGCAGGGCAGAGGGGGGTGCCTCGCGCATCCGCTGGTGCCTAACCAATGCACTTCGGCCCCCACCTCCTCCTCGCCGCCTTCGAAGGCCTCGTCACCTCGGCCGTGCTGGCGCTGACCGCGCTTGGCTTGTCGCTGGTGTTCGGCGTCATGCGTGTCGTCAACGTCGCCCATGGCGAGTTCTTCATGCTCGGCGCCGTGCTTGCATGGGCGATCACATCGGCAATCGGCGGCCACCCGGCCCTCGGCTTCCTGGCGGCGCTGGTGATTGCGCCGCTGATCGTCGGCGCCATCGCGCTGGTCGCCGAGCGGCTGGTGCTGCGCCGGCTCAATTACAATCCGGAAGCCACCATCGTCGCCACCATCGGCATGCTCTACATCATCCAGCAGCTGGCGCTGACTTTCTATGGTCCCGAGGCGCGACCCGTCGAGCCGCCTTTCAGCTACCGCATCCTTTTGCCGTGGTTCGGCTATTCCGGCTACAAGCTGTCTGTTGTCGCCGCATCCGCTCTCTTGTTGATAGCGACATGGCTTGTGCTGACGCGCACGAAAATCGGCCTGATCATGCGTGCCACGCAATATGACAGCGAAACGGCGCGGGCCTTCGGCATCCCTGTCGGCCGTGTCTATGGCGGCGTCTTCGCGCTCGGCGCCATGCTGGCGGCCATCGCCGCGGTGCTGATCGTGCCGATCAGCCAGGCGCACTACCTGATGGGGCAGGACCCGCTGCTGCTGTCCTTCATCGTGGTCATCATCGGCGGTCTCGGCTCGCTGCGCGGCACCGTCGTCGCCGCCGTGCTGATCGGCCTGTCCGACGGCATCATCTCGATGTTCTTCTCGCCGACGTTGGCCAAGATCATCGCCACGCTGCTGGTCGCCATGGTGCTGGTGTTCCGGCCGCAAGGCCTGTTTGGGACGGCATCGCGATGAGCGAAGCTTCGCCGGCAAAGGCGTACGCGCTGCACCTCGGCGCGATTGCCCTGCTCTTCCTGCTGAGTTTCCTGCTGCCGGAGTATTATCACGGCCTGCTCGCCCGCATCATGGTGCTGGCGGTCTTCGCCATGGGCTACAACATGCTGTTCGGCTATGTCGGCCTGCTCAGCCTCGGCCATGCCATGTTCTTTGGCGCCGGGCTTTATGGTGCCGGCCTTGCGGTCATCCAGCTCGGCTGGAGCGTGCCGGCGGCATTCGCCGCGGGTCTCGGCTGTGGGGCCGTTCTCTCCCTGATCATCGGCCTCTTGGCGCTGCGCACCACGGGCGTCGCCTTCATGATCGTCACCATGATGTTCGCCCAGGTGTTTTATCTCGCCATCCTCTATTTCGCGGCCTGGACCGGGGGCGACCAGGGCATGGTCGTGCCGCAGCCGGCGCGTGTCCTCACTTTCGGCGGAACCTCGCTCGACCTCACCGATCCGACCGTGCGCTACATGAGCGCGCTGACGCTGTTCTCGCTCGTGCTTCTGATGATGCTCGCCATCGTCCGCTCCCGCTTTGGCCGCGTGCTGGTCGCCATCCGTGAAAACGAAGAGCGCACGAAGATGCTGGGCTACGACACCTTCTCCAACAAGCTCGCAGCCGTCGTCGTCTCCGGCACGATCTGCGCGGCGTCCGGCGCCGCCTACGCGCTGCTGTTCGGCTATGTCGGCTCGAGCTTCGCCTCGGTGCAGTATTCGATCCTGCCGCTGCTGTGGGTCCTGCTCGGGGGTGCTGCCACAACGCTTGGACCGCTGATCGGCACGCTGTTCATGTACTATGTCATCGACGTCACCAGCGGCTACACATCGACCTATCTGCTGATCGTCGGCATCGCGTTGATCCTGCTTGTGCTGTTCTTCCCGAAGGGCATTCTCGGCAGCATCCGCCAGCGCTGGCTCGGGTGGTTGCCATGACGCCGCTTTTGACCACCAAGGGTCTGTCGCGCAATTTCGGCGGCCTGCGCGCCGTCGACAGCGTCGACTTCACCCTGATGCCCGGAGAAATCCGCGCCGTCATCGGCCCCAACGGCGCGGGCAAGACCACCTTCGTCAGCCTTGTCAGCGGCCGCATCCAGCCCTCTTCGGGGGCGATCCTCTTCGACGGCGCCGACATCACCGGCCTGCCGGCCTATGTCAGGGTCCGCCAGGGCATCGCCTACACATTCCAGATCACCAGCGTCTTCGCCAACCTCAGCGCCTATGACAATGTCGCGCTGCCGGTGCAGCGCACGCTGAGCGACGGCCGCTCGAAGGGTGCGGTACGGGCCGGCGTCATGTCGGCGCTCGAACGCACCGGGCTGGCCGGCCGCGCCCATATGCCGGCCGGGCAATTGTCCTACGGCCATCAGCGATTGCTGGAAGTGGCGATGGGCCTGGCGCTGAAGCCGCGCCTGCTGATCCTCGACGAGCCGACGCAAGGCCTGGCCGATAGCGAGATCGATAATTTCATCGAGCTGGTGCGCGACATCGCCAAGAACGCCACCGTGCTGCTGATCGAGCACAACATGCCTGTCGTCATGCAACTCGCCGACCGCATCACCGTCTTCAACGCCGGCAGGATCCTGGCCGAGGGCACGCCGGAAGCGATCCGCGACAACGCCGCGGTGCAGGACGCCTATCTGGGGACGGCCCCATGAGGGAGACGAGCAAGACCGATGCACTGATGATCTCGGGGCTGGACTGCTTCTATGGCGCGGTCCAGGTGCTCTACGGGCTCGATCTCGTGCTGAACAAGGGCGAGGTGCTGTGCCTGTTCGGCCGCAACGGCGCCGGCAAGACGACGACGCTGAAGGCGATCATGGGCCTGGTTCCAGCGAGTGCCGGCTCGATCAGGCTCGCCGGGCAAGAATTGACCGGCCTGCCGGCGCATGAAGTGCCGAAGGCCGGCATCGCCTACGTGCCGCAGGGAAGGCGGCTGTTCGCCGAGATGACGGTGGCCGAGAACATCGAGATCGGCCTGATGGCGCGCGGCAAGGGCAAGGCGACGCGCGAGAACGTCCTCGATCTCTTCCCGCTGCTGCGCCAGCGGCTGCGGCAGCGCTCGGGCACCTTGTCCGGCGGCGAGCAGCAGATGCTGGCCATGGCGCGGGCGCTCTGCCTCGAGCCGCAGGTGCTTTTGCTCGACGAGCCGACCGAAGGGTTGATGCCGTCGATGATCGCCAAGATCCGCGAGACGGTGTCGAAGCTGCGCGAGATGGATGTCTCCACCATCCTGGTCGAGCAGCGGGTCGACGCCGTGCTGTCGGTCGCCGATCGAGTCTCGTTCATCGAGAACGGCCGCAACCGCGAGACGGTCGAAGTCGAGACCCTGCGCGCCGACCCGTCGGCGGTCAGGCGTTATGTCGGTGTCGGCTGACGGGAGCAATTCCAGGAAAGGTGTGCAGCAGTTTCCGGAAAAAGCGCGTAGCGCATTCCCTTGGGAATTGCGTCGAATATCTAGCCGAAGAACAAAAAACCCGCGATCAAAAAGGTCGGGATCAGCACCAGCCCGGACCACAGCATGTACCCGAAGAAGCCCGGCATTTTGACGCCGCGATGCCTGGCAATGGCATAGACCATGAAATTGGGTGCGTTGCCGATATAGGTGTTGGCCCCCATGAACACGGCACCCGCTGAGATCGCGGCAAGCGTCGAGGCGAACTCGGTCATCAGGTGCTGAGGGTCGCCGCCCGCCAGCTCGAAGAACACCAGATAAGTCGGCGCATTGTCGAGGAAGGACGACAACGTCCCGGTCAGCCAGAAATAGGCGAGGTCGTTTGGCGTTCCTTGCGCCGAGGTGACGAGCGCGACAAGCGGCGCCAGCGCGCCGTCATGGCCGGCCCTCAAAATGGCGACGACCGGAACGATGCAGGTGAAGATGCCGGCGAACAATTTGGCCACTTCCGCGATCGGACCCCAATTGAAGCCGTTCGCTTCGCGGTGGCTCTTATAGGAGAGGGGAAGCGATAGCAGGGCCAGCGCGAGGATGATCGCGTCGCGTATAAGGTTCTGCAGCTCGAGACCGACGCCGAACACCAAAAAGCTCACGCCCGGTCTCCAGGCCGCCGACAGCAGGATGGCGCCGATCACACCGGCCAACAGTGGAAGGTTGGCCAGGCCGCGCAGGCGCACCTTCGTATCCGGGGTCGGATCCTTGATCTTCGGCGCGCCGGCCTCGCGCCGATGCAGGATGAGGTCGATCGCCAGGAACGCCGCCAGCACGACGACGCCGACGAACAGCGTCTCCCGGTAGAGGTTGGTGGTCGTCCAGAAGAAATCGACGCCGCGCAGGAAGCCGACGAACAGCGGCGGGTCGCCGAGCGGCGTCAGCGAGCCGCCAATGTTGGACACCAGGAAAATGAAGAAGATGACGACATGGGCATTGAAACGCCTGTTGTCGTTGGCGCGCAGGATCGGCCGGATCAGGATCATCGAGGCGCCGGTCGTGCCGATCACCGAGGCAAGCAGCGCCCCGACGATCAGCAGTCCGGCATTGACCAGCGGTGTGCCGTGAATATTGCCGGCAAGCAGGATGCCGCCCGAAATCGTGTAGAGCGCAAACAGCAGGACAATGAACGACATGTATTCGGTGAGCAGCGCGTGCAGCACCGCCTCGGTTGCCGCCGGGGCGCCGAAGGCGACCGCGAGCGGCACGATCACCAGCGCCGCCCACAAGGCGGTGATCTTGCCGTAGTGGTGTTCCCAGACATGGTGGAACAGCAGGGGCCCGGTGGCGATCGACAGGAGCAGCCCGGCAAAAGGCAGCGCCCACCAGAGCGACATCGTGGCGCCAGGCAGGCCGTGTTCTTCGGCCGCGAAGGCCGATACCGGAAACAGCATCGCGACGACGATCGCACCGGCCGTCCCGATCGCCATCGGCAAAGATCCCCTTCTGCCCCCCACGGTGCGGTCAGCCGGACGTGTGATCTTCGAGCGTCACGCCGGCATCGCGCATTTTCGCCAGCATTGTCTCGAGCGATCCATTGAGATCGATGCCACGGCAGGCATCGAGCCTGACCGTGGTTCTAAAACCCTGTTTGACCGCATCCAGCGCCGAGAAGGCGACACAGAAATCGGTCGCCAGGCCGACCAGGGTCAGCGTGTCGATGCCGCGCTCCCGGAGATAGCCGGCGAGCCCGGTCGGCGTCGTGTGATCGTTCTCGAAAAAGGCGGAGTAGCTGTCGATGGCGGGACGAAATCCCTTGCGGATGACGAGTTCGGCCTTTGTCCACGCAAGGCCGGAATGGAAATCCGAGCCGAGACTGCCCTGAATGCAATGGTCCGGCCACAGCGTCTGTGGACCGTATGGCATCTCAATCGTCGAAAAGGGCTGCGCGCCGGGATGGCTGGAGGCAAAGCTGGAATGGCCGGCAGGGTGCCAGTCCTGCGTCAGCACGACATGGTCGGTTCGCCGGATCATGTCATTGACCAGCGGCACGATCTCGTCGCCGCCGGCCACCGCCAGCGCGCCGCCCGGGCAAAAATCGTTCTGCAGGTCGATGACAACGAGCGCTTCGTCGGCCATGGGGTTTCCTTCCTGTCAGGCTAGGGCTCGGGCTCCGAACGAGGGGCTCGGCGAAAGAAAAAGCCGCTGGCGCGACCGGAGGGAGAAACTTGACCAGATGGCGGGCCGCGTCAACCTCCAGCGGCATAACAAATGCGTGGCGATGCCAGCCACATGAGTACCGGCGTAAACTCTGGCTTTGACAATTTCCGCCGTCTTGATATCATTTGCATACGAATGAATTTGCCGGATTGAAACCGGCAAGATATTCCCGGGGGTAAGCTCCTTGGGAGGGCCGGTTTCGGGAAAGGCCCATTTTATTGGGAAGGCCCATCTTGTTGGAAGGCAAAGCGTGATCCGTTACGCGAAACCCACCACGGTCGACGAGGCGCTCGCGCTGCTTGGCGAGGGCGCCTGGCGTATCCTTGCGGGCGGCACGGATTTCTATCCGGTGCAAGGCAGCAAGCCGTTTCGCGACAATGTCCTCGATATCAACGGCCTGACAGCTCTGCGCGGCATCGCCGAGACCGGCAGTCACTGGATCATCGGCGCGCGCGCGACCTGGACCGACATCATCCGCCATCCCTTGCCCCCGGCCTTCGATGCGCTGAAACAGGCCGCGCGCGAGGTCGGCTCGGCGCAGATCCAGAACGTTGCCTCGGTCGCTGGCAACCTCTGCAATGCTTCGCCGGCCGCCGACGGCGTGCCGGGATTGCTCGTGCTCGACGCCGAGGTCGAGCTGCGCTCGGCGGCGGCGACACGCCATCTGCCCTTGTCGGAGTTCATCCTGGGCAACCGCCGTACGGCCTTGCAGCCTGGCGAGATGGTGATGGCCATCCGCGTGCCGAAACCCACCGGCACATCGGCCTTCGTCAAGCTTGGCGCCCGGCGCTATCTCGTCATCTCCATCGCCATGGTGGCGGTGCGTCTGGTTGTCGAGAATGCCACTGTCGCGGATGCGGCCGTCGCCGTCGGCTCCTGTTCCGCCGTTGCCAGGCGGCTTGCCGGTATCGAGGCGGCGTTGCGCGGGCTTCCCCTGGATGCCGGGCTTGTTGCCGCGGTCCGTTCGGCGCCGATGGCTGAGCTGTCGCCGATCGCCGATGTGCGCGGCAGCGCCGAATACAGGCTGGACGCGGTGCGCGAGATCGTTGCCCGCGCCGTGCTCGAGGCCGCTGGAAAGCCGGCAGGCGACAAGGTGGCCGCATGAGCATGGATCGCGCCGATATCGCCCTCACGGTCAATGGCGCCGCCGTCTCGGTCAACGTGCCGCCGCTGCGCCGGCTGTCCTCGGTGCTGCGCGATGAATTGCGGCTGACGGGAACAAAGGTCGGCTGCGACGCCGGCGACTGCGGCGCCTGCACGGTGCTGGTCGACGGCGCCCCCGTCTGTGCCTGCCTGATGCCGGCGGCCTCCGCTGCCGGCACCGCGGTGACGACGGTCGAGGGCCTCGCCAATGGCCGGCTGTCGGCGCTGCAAGCCTCGTTCCTGGCGCATGGCGCCGCGCAATGTGGCATCTGCACGCCGGCACTGCTGGTAGCGGCAACCGCGCTGCTGGACACGAAACCCAGGCCGACCGAGACCGAGGTGCAGGATGCGCTGGGCGGGATCCTCTGCCGCTGCACAGGCTACCGGAAGATCATCGCGGCGGTGATGGAGGCTTCCCACCAGGCCGCGAGCCTGGATTTCCGTCTGCCTCGGTCCGGTCACGCCATCGGCGCGTCACCGGTCAGGCTCGACGGTGTACCAAAAGTGACCGGGGCCGAGAAATTCGGTGGCGATTCTTTCCCGGCCGATGCGCTTGCCGTGCTGGTGATCCGCTCGCCGCATTATCATGCCGGCTTCGCCTTCGGCGACATCGATGGCTGGGCAAGCAGCCGTCCCGGTATTGCGGGTGTTTTTACGGCCGCCGATATCCCGGGCAAGAACTGCTTTGGCGTTATCGGCCCGTTCGCCGACCAGCCGGCGCTGGCCGAGGGCGTTGCCCGGCTTCGCGGCGAGGCGGTCGCCCTGGTCGCCGGCGAGCGCGAGGCGATGCTCGATCTCGATCTGTCGGATTTCCCTGTCCGCTGGACCGAGCTGCCACATGTTCTCCAGCCTTGCGACGCGCAGGCCGCAGGTGCGGCGCTGATCCACGAAAGCCGCCCGGCCAATTTGTTGACCAAGGGCTTCGTCGAACGCGGCGATCCTGAGTTAGCACTTGCCAGTGCGGCCTTCACCGCGAGCGGCACGATCGACACCTCCTATGTCGAGCACGCCTATATCGAACCGGAAGCCGGCTATGCCTATCTCGACGGCGACACGCTGGTCGTCGTCGGCTGCACACAGGCGCCCTATATGGACCGCGACCAGACGGCGAAGGTGCTTGGCCTTGCCGTCGACAAGGTGCGCATCGTGCCGACCGCGACCGGCGGCGGCTTTGGCTCCAAGCTCGACGTTTCCCTGCAACCTCTCATCGGCCTTGTGGCGCTGAAGACCGGGCGGGCGGCGGCGCTCGCCTACACCCGCAACGAATCCATGATGTCGACCACCAAGCGCCATCCGGCGCGGATGAAGGCCACCATCGGCGCCGACGCCGACGGTTACGTCACCGGCATGGTCTTCGAAGGCGATTTCAACACCGGTGCCTATGCCAGCTGGGGGCCAACGGTCGCCAACCGCGTGCCGGTGCACGCCTCCGGCCCCTATGCGACGCCGAACTACCGCGCCGAGGGCCGCGCAATCCACACCCATGGCCCGATTGCCGGGGCCTTCCGTGGCTTCGGCGTGCCGCAGGCGACGATCATGCAAGAGACGCTGTATGACGAACTCGCCGGCAAGCTCGGCATGGACCGGCTCGACTTTCGCCTGAAGAACTGTCTTCGGAACGGCTCCGAAACGGTTACCGGGCAGCTTCTGGAGTCTGGCGTCGGCATTGCCGAATGCCTTCAAGCGCTGCGGCCGCATTGGACGCGGGCGACGGCCGATGCGGATGCTTTCAACAGTGCCGGTATCGATAGAAAGCGTGGCGTCGGCATCGCTTCGTGCTGGTATGGCTGCGGCAACACATCGCTGCCCAATCCGTCGACCATCCGGGTCGGCATCGCGGCCGACGGCGCGGTCATCCTGCACCAGGGCGCGGTCGATATCGGCCAGGGCTCCAACACCGTCATCACGCAGATTTGCGCCGACGCGCTCGGCCTGCCTCTGGAAAAATTCCAGTTGAAGAGTGCCGATACCGCGATCAGCCCCGACGCCGGCAAGACTTCGGCCTCGCGACAGACTTTCGTGACCGGCAAGGCGGCCGAGAAGGCGGGCCGCGCCCTGCGTCAAACAATCCTGCGCTTTGCCAATGTCTCGGACAAGGCTTCCCTTCAACTGGATGGCCCGGCGATCGTCATCCGTGAAGGCGAGGCGACGCGCCGTATCGATCTTGCCTCGCTCGAAATGGACGCCGACGACTTCGTCTTCCGCGCCGAGGAGACCTATGACCCGCCGACGCTGCCCCTCGATGCCAAGGGCCAGGGCAAGCCCTACGCGGTCTATGGCTATGGCGCGCAGATCGCCGAACTCGAGGTCGACCTCAAGCTCGGCACGGTCAAGCTGATCAGGATCATCGCCGCGCATGATGTCGGCAAGGCGATCAATCCGCTGCTGGTCGAGGGCCAGATCGAAGGCGGCATCGCGCAAGGTATCGGCATGGCGCTGATGGAAGAATACATACCCGGCCGCACCGAGAACCTGCACGACTATCTCATCCCGACCATTGGCGATGTGCCGCCGATAGAGACCATCCTTATCGAGGTCCCCGATCCTGAAGGGCCATTCGGCGCCAAGGGCCTGGGCGAGCACGTGCTGATCCCGACGGCGCCGGCGATCCTCAACGCCATCCGTCACGCCACCGGCGTGCTCGTCACCAAGGTGCCGGCAACGCCAAGCCGCATCCTGGCGGCCATCCGCGAGAAGGAGGCACGCACATGAGCGAGCTTGCCGAACGCTTCGAAACCCATGATCCCGGCGAGAAGCTGGTGGCGGAAAAGATCCGCTGCGATGCCTGTCCCGTCATGTGCTACATCGCTGCCGGCCGCACCGGCGCCTGCGATCGCTATGGCAATGTCGCGGGCCGGATCGTGCGCATGGACCCGCTGACCATCCTGGACCATGCGGCCGAGACCGGCGCCGCCATGGTGCCCTTTGTCGCCGAGGGCGAGCAGTGGGACGGCGAACTCATCAACACCGGCCGCCGCTTCGTCACGGCAATCGGCGCCGGCACCACCTATCCCGACTACAAGCCCGCTCCCTTCATCGTCAGCCAGGAAGTCGAGGGCGTCGATCTCGTCACCGTGGTCACCGAGGGCATCTTCTCCTATTGCGGCGTCAAGGTGAAGATCGACACCGACCGCCATATCGGACCCGAAACGGCTATTGTGCGGGCCGAGGGTGAGGCGATCGGCCATGTCACGACGGGAGAATACGGCTCGCAGATGCTGTCGCTGGGCGGCGTGCATCATCTGACCGGCGGCTCCAAGGGGGAAGGCCGCGCTACCTGCGACGCGCTGCTCAATCTGTGCAACCGCAAACCGGTGGAGCTCAGCATAGACGGCGGCGCCACGGTCGTTGTCGAAGCCGGCAAACCGCCCGTCATCGACGGCAAGCAGGAACATCGCATGCGCGTCGGCTGCGGCTCGGCGACCATCGGCATGTTCGCCACGCAATGGCGCGGGCTGGTCGACGAGGTCGTGGTGGTCGACGACCACATCACCGGCGTCGTCTCCGAACACCAGGCGGGAAAGGTGCTGGGCTGGCAGGATACCGGCATCAAGATCATCGGCCGCCGGTCGACACCGGGCCGTTATTTCAAGGTCTCGGAGCCAGGCCTAGGCTGGGGCGGCACCAGCATTTCCGATCCGCTGTCGATCCTCGGCGAGTGGAATGCCAAGAAGGGCGCGCGCCCGGGCCTGTCGCTGCTGATGGTTTCGACCACCGGGGAGCAGTTCGCCTATTACGAGCTCGACGACGAGCTGAAGCCGGTGCAGAAGCCGTTTCCGGAGCGGCTGCGGAAATCCGTCAACCTGATCGAGGAGAATTGCGAGCCGGCCTTGTGCACCGTGCTGTTCATTGGCGGCGCCGGTGGCTCGCTGCGTGCCGGCGTCACCGAAAACCCGGTCAATCTCACCCGCTCCGTGCAAGGCCTGACCACCTACGTCACCGTGGGCGGCGCGCCGGTCTATGTCTGGCCGGGCGGCGGCATCACATTGATGGTCGATGTCACCAGAGTTCCGGAAGGCGCCTTCGGCTATGTGCCGACGCCGGCGCTGGTGGCGCCGATCGAATTCACGCTGCGTCGCGACGACTATGTCAGGCTCGGCGGCTACGAGGCCGAAATCCGCAGCGTCGCGGACATCGTCGCCAAGGGTGGCGAGTATCTCAATCCCCGGCGCGGCACGGGTGCTGCAACCCAAAATCCATGGCCGCCACTGGCGCAGTTGCGCCGTGCGGGGGGAGCCGGATGATGGAAGGCCCGCAAGCGCATTGGCTGCAGGACGGCAAGCGGCTGCATCTCAACCATGGGCCGATCGACCTGATCGTCGAGGCCTTCGGCGAGGCCGACGAGTGTCGTGCCGCCTATGCCCAGGCCGTCGCGCGTTTCCAGACGATCCTGATCGAGTTGGTCGAGGAGCTTCCCGAACTGCGCCTTCCTGCATTCTTCCTGGCGCCGCGCGCCTTCGCCGGCCCGACGGCGCGTCGCATGGAAGCAGCCGTCATGCCCCTGGCGGAATGCTTCATCACCCCGATGGCGGCCGTTGCCGGATCGGTAGCCGACGAAATGATCGCCACGCTGCTTGCAGGCCGCAAGCTCGATCGCGCCTATGTCAACAATGGCGGCGACAGTGCCATCCATCTCGACAACGGCCGGTCGATGGGATTGGCGGTCGCCGGCACCGGCAACGGCATGGCCGACCGGATCACGATCCGCGCGGAAGATGGCGTGCGTGGTGTCGCAACAAGCGGCTGGCGTGGCCGCTCCTTCTCGCTTGGCATTGCCGATGCCGTCACCGTGCTCGCGCGAACCAGCGCCGAGGCCGACGCGGCGGCGACGCTCATCGCCAACGCGGTGGACCTGCCCGGCAATCCCGCCATCAGGCGCATCCCCGCACGCGAGCTGTCGCCCGACAGCGATCTTGGCGCGCGGCTGGTGACACAAGGCGTCGGCACGCTTGCACCTGATGAGGTGGTGCGGGCGCTGGACAATGGTCTTGCCGTCGCCGAAGATTTTCGTCGGCGCGGCCTGATTGCCGCATCGGCGCTGTTTCTTGGCGGGGAAGCCCGTATCAGCGGCTCCGTTGCACTGGCCGCGTCCAACAAGCATGAACCGGAGGAAGTTGCCCATGCCTGAATTTCCGATCCGCAAGATCGCGGTGCTGAGCGAAGAGATCTTTCACGAAGGCGGGCCAGTCGCAGAAGTGCCGCGCCGGCGTGCCGCCGCCATGGCCGTGGTCAGGAACCCGTTCGCGGGGCGCTATGTCGAGGACCTGCAAAGCGCCATGGACGATCTGAAGCCGCTCGGCCTGCTGCTCGCCGACCGGCTGATCGCCGCACTCGGCGGCGACATCAAACAGATTGACGGTTACGGCAAGGGCGCCATCGTCGGCACGGCTGGCGAACTGGAACATGGTGCGCTGTGGCACGTGCCGGGCGGCTACGCGATGCGCGAGCGGCTGGGTGATGCCAAGGCGATCGTGCCCTCGGCCAAGAAGGTCGGCGCCTTCGGCTCAAAGCTCGACGTGCCGCTCGGCCATATCAATGCCGCCTATGTGCGGAGCCATTTCGACGCCATGGAAGTGGGCATCAGCGACGGCCCGCGTCCTGACGAGATCCTGTTCTGCCTCGCCATGACCTGCGGCCCTCGCGTCCATAACCGCATGGGTGGCCTCGCGGCGGACGACATAAAAGCCTGGGACGGGCTGCGGTGAGCGGCGGGGACAATCTGCTCAAGCTGGTCGAGGCCGAAGAGGCCGACGATCACGACTACCTCCTGCAGGAACAGGTCGGCTTCATCCTGCGCAAGGCGCACCAGCGCCATGTCTCGATCTTCGCCGCCCGTATCGCCGATCTGACGCCGCCGCAATTCGCGGCCCTGGCCAAGCTGCGCGACGTTGGCGAGACCTCGCAGAACCAGCTCGGCACGCTGATCGCCATGGATGCGGCGACGGTAAAGGGCGTCATCGACCGGCTGAAGGCGCGTGGCTTTGTCGAGCTTTCCAGGCATGAAGTCGACAAAAGGCGGCTGCTGGTCAACCTGACGGCCGAGGGCCGCGACGCGATCGAGCGCCTGATCCCGCTTGCAAGGGAGATCACGCAGGAAACGCTGGCGCCGCTCACGGCCAAGGAGGCCGCCACTTTCATGAAGCTGCTGGCGAAGCTGGCGTAGATTGATTCTGCCGGGCGCCATCAGCGCCCGGCAGAAGAGCATCGCCTCAGAGACCGTTGTCCTTCAGCACTTGGGCGGCGTTTTCCTTGGTGATCTTCTGCGTCGGCAGAGTGATGGTCTTTTCCACCTTCTCGCCGTTGAGGAACTTGATCGCCTGGCGCAAGCCTTCCGCACCTGGGGTGACATAGGTGAACGTCGCCGTCAGCTCACCCTTGTTCACCATTTGCACGCCTTCGTTGGGCAGGCCGTCGATGCCGATGAACTTGATGTCCTTCTCGCGGCCGACATCCTTGGCGGCGAGATAGGCGCCGTAGGCCATCGGGTCGTTATGGCCGTAGACGAGATCGATCTTCTCGTTGGTCTTCAGCGCGTTGGCCATCAAATTGTAGGCCTGGTCCTGCTTCCAGTCGCCCGACTGCTGGTCGAGCAGATATTTGATGCCCGGCTCCTTGTCGGTGAATTCATGGAAGCCGTCATGACGGTCATGCGCCGGCTGGGTGCCCATGCCGCCCCAGATCTCGACGACATTGCCTGCCGCCTTGCCCTTGCCGCCGAGCAGTTCGACGGCATATTCACCGGCCGCACGGCCGATCAGCTTGTTGTCACCGCCGACGAACTGCGTGTAGTCCTTGGTGTCGACATTGCGATCGAGCACGAAGACCGGGATCTTGGCGTCGATCGCCTGCTGCACGACGCCGGTCAGGCCAGCCGATTCCTTCGGCGATACCAGCAGCGCGTCGACCTCCTGGCGGATCAGGTTTTCGACGTCGGCGACCTGCTTCTCGGTCTTGTCCTCGCCATCGGTGATGATCAGCTCGACCTCCGGATGCTTGGCGGCCTCGGCAATGATGTCCTTGTTGAACTGGGCGCGCCAGGGCTCGATGGTGGTCACCTGCGAGAAGCCGATCTTCCACTTCTTATCCTGGGCGAAGGCATGGCCGGTGGAGAGCAGTGCCGTGGTGGTCAGCAATGCCGCGCCGAGTGCGGCAAGCTTCAGCATGTCACGTCGTTTCATTTCTTGTTTCCTCCGAGATTGAGAGACGGTGTCTCTTGCGACGGCCGTTTTGCGGCGGCCGTTTCCTTGTGCGCCGCTCCAGGCAGGCGCAGATAGGCCAGCAGATCACCGGCATTGCGCTCCTGCACGAGCACGGTGCCGATGATGATCATCCCCTTCAGCACCAGCTGAAGGTTCGAATTGATGTTGTGGAGCTGCAATATGTTGGAGAGCAGCCCGAAGATCAGCACGCCGCAGAAGGTGCCTATCAGGCTGCCGCGTCCACCCATCAGGCTGGTGCCGCCAATGACCACGGCGGCGATGGCGTCGAGCTCCAGCCCGGCGCCGGCGTCGGGCTTGCCTTGTCGGTACTGCGCCACGTAGAGCACGGCGGCAATACCGGCGAGCAGGCCTGATATGGCGTAGGTGGCGATCTTGACGCGCCCGGCGGCGATGCCGGAAAGCCGGGCCGCCTCCTCATTGCCGCCGATGGCATAGACATAGCGGCCGAACGGCGTGAAGCGCAGCACCGCGCCATAGATGACGATGGCGCCGAGGAAGAACAGGCCGGGCATGGGGATGACGCCGAACACCAGCGAGCGCAGCAGCTCGAAGTCGGCGGTGGCGTTGGAACCGGTATAGACCGGCAGCACGGCATTGTTCTGGCCGGCGGTGAGCCGGGCGATGCCGAGCGCCGTCACCATCATCGCCAGCGTGACGATGAAGGGTTGCAGCCGTCCGCCGACGATGATGAAGCCATTGATGGCGCCGAACAGCAGGCCGACGCAGGGCGCCACCAGCAGCACACCGAGAACACCGAATTTGGGCTCGATCTGCGGCAGCAGGTACCAGAGCGAAAGGCAGCACAGGACGACGCCGACGATTGCGGGCGTGACCAGGCCACGAGCGGTGTCCAGCCTGACATCGCGCGCGGCGGCATCCGCGCCGGCGCGGGATTTCTCCAAATTGAGGAACATGAAGCGCGTGACGACGATGCCGAGGCACAGCGCGACCAGCGCAACGGTCGGCACGCCCAGCACGACGCCGGGCGTCACGCCGGGAACCGTCAGCAGCATGGCGCACACCACAGAGCAGATGGCCATCAGCGAACCGACGGAAAGGTCGATGCCGCCGGTGATGATCACCGCCGTCATGCCGGTCGCGATCAGCCCGGTGGTCGACACCTGGCGCAGCACGTCGAGAAGATTGCCATAGGACAGGAAGATGTTGTTGCCCTTGGAACTCACCGGCGAGCCGAGAACGCCAATCAGGAAGATGGCGATCAGGCCCCAGTAGAGCTTGGTGCGGGACAGGAGTTTCAGTGCGGTCATGCGGCGGGTCTCGATAGGGTCCGGCGCGGCGCCGCGAGGCGCATGATGGCCTCCTCGCTCGCCGCGTCGCGGGAAAGGATGCCTGTCTGGCGGCCATCGGCCATCACCAGGATGCGGTCGGAAAGATGCAGCAATTCCGGCAGCTCGGAGCTGATGACGGCGATGGCAAGGCCATCGCGCGCCAGCCGGAAGATGAGGTCGTAGATCTCGCGCTTGGCGCCGACATCGATGCCGCGCGTCGGCTCGTCGAGCAACAGCACCCTCGGTCCCGTCGCCAGCCACTTGCCGATGACGACCTTCTGCTGGTTGCCGCCCGACAGCGTGCCGGCGGGCTGGTCGATGTCCCGGCAGCGGATGCCGAGCGCCTTGACCGCCTGCCGCGCCAGCCCCTGTTCGCCGGCCAGCGAACGGATGCCGAAGCGGGCCAGCGCGCCGACCAGCGGCAGCGCCACATTGTCCGATATCGAGGCCTGCAGATGCAGGCCTTGCGTCTTGCGGTCCTCGGTGACCAGCGCGATGCCCAGCCGCCGCGCGTCGCGTGGTGAGCGGATATCCACCGGCTGGCCGTCGAGCCTGATCTCGCCGCCGGCACGGCCATCGCTCGCGCCGAAGATCGCTTCCATGATCTCGGTGCGGCCGGAGCCCAGCAGGCCGCCAATGCCCAGAATCTCTCCGGCGGCCAGATCGAAGCTGACGCCGCCGATCACCTGCCGCCAGCCCTGGCGGTCGGGTTTCGACAGCGACAGGTCGCTGACCGAAAGCACGGTCCTGCCGCCGGGATCCCGCTCGTCGTGGGAGGATGCGAGCAGGTCCCGTCCGACCATCGCCGAAATGATGGCATTCTCGTCAAGCTCGGCCATCGGCCGCGTCAGCACATGGCGTCCATCGCGGAAAACGGTGACGCGGCCGGCCAGATGCATGACCTCGTCGATGCGGTGCGAGATGTAGACGATGGCGACGCCGCTATCGGCAAGCTGGCCGATGATGCGGAACAGCCGCTGGCATTCGGCCGGCGACAGCGCCGAGGTCGGTTCGTCCATGATCAGCATGCGCGCCGACATCGACAGCGCCTTGGCGATCTCGACCAGTTGCTGTTCGCCGACACGCAAGGCACCGACGCGTGCGTCCGGATCGAGTTCTATGCCGAGCCGCTGCAGGAGGGCGCTTGCCGCGCGGCTGCTCGCCTTGCGGTCGACGATCAGTCCCGCGATCAGCTTCTCGCGGCCGAGAAAGATGTTATCGGCTACGCTCAGTTCCGGCACCAGGTTGAGTTCCTGGTGGATGATGGCGATGCCCGCGTCCTCGGCATCGCGCACGCCGGCGAAGCTGACCGGCCGGCCGTCGATACTGACCGTGCCTTCGTAGCTGGTATAGACGCCGGACAGGATCTTCATCAGCGTCGACTTGCCGGCGCCGTTCTCGCCCATCAAGGCATGGACTTCGCCGCGCCGCAATTCGAAGCCGACGTCGACCAGGGCGGCGATGCCGCCAAAACTCTTGGAAATATGCTCGGCACTCAGAACGATGTCCGGGCGATCCCACGCCGCACTGCGCGTCGAGGAAAGGGAATTGTTCTGTTCCATGACAATAGCGGCCTCCCTTCCGTCCTCGTCAGCTACGCGAACGCTAATCTAAACGTTTCGATCATGTCAAGCCGATATGGGGGTGGCGCAACTTTGATGCATTTCGATTCTTGCCTAAAACGGCAAGATTCCGTAGGTATTGGCGGCAAGGGGTGGCGAAACGTTTCGAAAATGACAGCGGCAGGGCGAAAAAAACAGCGCAAATCCACCGCACCCACCATGCTTCACGTGGCTGAAGCGGCGCGTGTCTCGGTCGCCACCGTGTCGGCGCTGATCAACGGCACGGCGACCGTCAGCCCCGAGCTCAGCGCCCGCATCGAGCAGGCGATCCGCGATATCGGCTACAAGCGGAACGCCATCGCCCGCAGCCTGAAGATGGGCACGACGCGCACCATCGGCCTGACCGTTCCGCACATCACCAACCCCTTCTTCACCGATGTCGTCTCGGTCATCCAGCAGGCCTTCGACCGCGCCGGTTACGCCGTCATGCTGTGCTGCACCGACGAGGATTTGAACACCCAGGACGATCAGATCAGGCTGCTGCTCGACCGCATGGTCGACGGGCTGATCGTGGCGCGCGTCGGGGACGGCGCGATCCTCAAGCGGATCGTCGCCGACGCCAATGTGCCGGTCGTGCTGATGGATCGTCTGTGTGAGGGCGTCGACACCGACGCCGTGGTTCTCGACAACCAGCGCGCGGTGTTCGACGCCATGAGCTATTTGATCAATCTCGGCCACCGCCGCATCGGTTACATTACCGGCACCTCGGACATTTCACCCATGCATGACCGCATGACCGGATATCGCGAGGCGCTCCAGGCCGCCGGCTTGCCCGTGGCCGAAGAGCTGGTTCGCTCCGGCAATTTCCACGAGATCGACGGCTACAACGCAACCATGCAGCTGCTGTCGCTGCATGACCGGCCAAGCGCGATCTTCTCGGCCAACAACCCGATGGTGATCGGAACCATGAAGGCGATCCGCGACATCGGGCTGTCCTGTCCGGAGGATATTTCGGTAGCCTGCTTCGACGATTTTCCCTGGTCCGACGTGTTCCAGCCTCAACTGACCACGGTGGCGCAGCCTGTGCAGGCGATCGGCGAACAGGCGGCCAATCTGCTGCTCGACCGTCTCGCGGGCAACCGGGATGCGCCACCGCGCATGCTCGTCCTCAAGGGCCGGCTGATGATCCGCAACTCATGCCGGCCGCTGGGCGCGGTGGTGCACAGCGTGAGTGCCTAAATGCCGAAAACGTGAAGCGGTTTTCGGATAACGTCGTGCTTCCTGAGATTGATCAGGACGTGAAAACACCAGAACACAGTTCCTGCAGTTTCGAAAAGACGCCCCTGCCGCCCGTGATGACCTGTGTGCCGCTCTGCAGCACCGTCTTCGGATCCGCCTTCAGGATCGTGCCGCCGGCTTCCTCGATCAGCAGCATGCCGGCCACGCAGTCCCACGGGTTCATGTGTTCTTCCACATAGCCGAGCAGCCGCCCCGAGGCGACATAGGCAAGCATCAGCGCGCCGGACGCGTTGCGGAAGAAGACGCCGCCCTCGGCCAGGATTTTCTTGATCAGCACGGCGATGTTTTCGGCCTCCGCCCGGTTTGAGAAGCCGGTGCCCACCGAGCCCTCTTCCAGGCTGGCCGCCGCACTTGTCTTGACCGGCCTGCCGTTGACGAAGGCGCCGCCGCCCAGCCTTCCGTGGAAGGTCTCGCCGGTCGACGGTTCGTGGATGACGCCGACGATCGTCTCTCCATCACGGGCGCAGGCGATCACCACGCACCAGGCCGGAATGCCGCGGACGAAATTGGCGGTGCCGTCGATGGGGTCGATCACCCAGACATGGCCTGTCGAGCCGGCGACCGAGGCGTGCTCCTCGCCGACGATGCCGTCTTGCGGATAGTCGGCGGCGATTGCCGCGCGGATGAACAGCTCGACCTCGCGGTCCGCCTGCGAGACCAAATCCTGATGGCCCTTGCTTTCGATGGTCAGGCTGTCGAGATCGCGGAAATATTTCAGGCCGAGTTCGCCGGCACGCCGCGCCAGATCAATGGCAAACTGCTCGCGTCTATCGAGATCATGGGGCAAGGCAAGGCTCGCTGTTGCGAAGGATACCCGCATTTAGCAGAGCATCGACGTCGGCAAAAGCGGCTGGCGGCTTATTCGCTTCAGGCGGCCTGTGACAGAGATTTGTGAGCCTCGGCTAAAATCTCGAACGACCGCACACGGGCGGCATGATCGAAGATCTGCGCGGTGACCATCAGCTCGTCGGCACCGGTACGGCGCACGAAGGCATCGATGCCCGGGCGGACCGTTTCCGGCGAGCCGACGACGGCGCAGGACAGCGCCTGGCCGAGCATGGTCTTGGCCATCGGGTCGAGATCGCGATCATAATTCTCGACGGGCGGCGGCAATCGTCCGGGCCTGCCGGTGCGCAGATTGACGAAGGCCTGCTGCAGCGAGGAGAACAGCAGCCGTGCCTGGGCGTCGGTGGGTGCTGCAAAGACGTTGAGGCCGAGCATGACATGCGGCTTGTCGAGTTGCTCGGACGGCTGGAAGCGCGAACGGTAGATGTCCAGCGCGTGGTCCAGTTCCGCCGGCGCGAAATGCGAGGCGAAGGCGTAGGGCAGGCCGAGCATGGCGGCGAGCTGCGCGCCGTAGAGGCTCGACCCAAGAATCCAGATCGGCACCGTCTGGCCTTCGCCGGGCACGGCGCGCAGGCGCTGGCCCTCCTCGGCGGGCAGGAAATACCCCATCAGCTCGACGACATCCTGCGGGAAATTGTCGACGCCGGCCTCGAGGTTGCGGCGTAGCGCCCGCGCCGTGTTCATGTCGGTGCCGGGCGCCCGGCCGAGGCCAAGATCGATCCGGCCGGGAAACAAGGCGGCCAGCGTGCCGAACTGCTCGGCGATCACCAGCGGCGCATGATTGGGCAGCATGATGCCGCCGGCGCCGACACGAATGGTCTTGGTGCCGCCGGCGACATGGGCGATGACGACAGCCGTTGCCGCACTGGCGATGCCTGGCATGTTGTGGTGCTCGGCCAGCCAGTAGCGCTTGTAGCCGAGCCGCTCGGCGTGGCGAGCGAGATCGAGCGAATTGGCAAGCGAGTGCGAGGCATCGCTGCCTTCGACGATCGGCGACAGGTCGAGAACGGAAAGTTCGGTCATATGCTGGTCTCCACGATCTTCTTCTCGCGCACCCGGACCTCGAAGGCCGTGCGGTCGGGAATGGTGACGCCGAGCTGGCCTTCCAGCGTGTCGGCAAGCTCGGCGGCAGTGGCGATATGCTTCTGCTCGGTGCGGCCATCGATGTGATGGATGGACAGGCGATCGCCGCGCAGCCCATAGCGCCGGTCGGGCGCGGCGCGCGCCGCCGAAACCGAGGTCAGGAAATGCGATGCCGGATTGGTCGACAGGAAATAATTGGCGACGGAATAGTCGACCTCATATTGCGGCTGCAGGTCGAAGCGATACAGCGAGCGCCAGTCGCCGCCGATGGCGGCCTGCAGGCGAAAGTGATCGCCGGTTTCGGCGATGCGGAACGTTTCATGCGGGGTCGTCTGTTCGAGGCCAGGCTCGAACAGCAGCGGGGCGGTCAGGGTCAGGCCGCCGAAGCCGACATCGGCTATATAGGTCCGGCCATCGAGCTCGACGCGCAAAAGCATATGGCTGCGCGCAGTGATCGCGTCCTCGCTCTGACCCCAGAGCACACGCGCGGCAAGGCCACCGACCTCGAAGCCAAGCGCCTTCAGCGCGTGCATGAAGAGGAGATTGTGCTCGAAGCAATAGCCACCACGCCCGGCGAGGACGATCTTGTCCTGCAGCGATGCGGCGTCCAATCGGACCGGGCGCCCCAGAAACGGATCCATGTTCTCGAAGGGGATCGCCTGCGGATGCAGGAAATGAAGCGTCTTCAACGTGTCGAGCGAAACATCCCTGGACCCGGCATGGCCGATCCGGGCGAAATAGGCGTCGAGATCAAAGGGAGCGTCGTTCATCGGGAAGGGGCACCGGGCACTGATCGGGCGGATATAGGCATTCGAACCCGCCGCAGCAAACCGTACGCCGGTTAGCCGGCGACCGTGCCGTCCTGCTCGTCGGTTTCCTCCTCGATGACCGCCGTATGTTGGGCGGCGAGAAAATTGCCGACATGGCTAAGGCTCTCGAAATGGTCGCAGAACACCTTGACGACGACCAGCAGTGGCACCGCCATCAGCGCGCCGACGAAGCCCCACAGCCATGACCAGAATGCGATGGCGATGAAGATCGCCACGGCGTTGATCTCAAGCCGCCGCCCGACCACCATCGGCGTCACGAACTGGCCTTCGATGATGTCACACAACACCAGGAAGGCAGGCGCCAACAACGCATAGGCGATCGTGTCGAAGCTGATCAGCGCGATGACCGTGACCAGGACAAGCGTGATCATGGCCCCGACATAGGGCAGGAAATTGAGCAGGGCGGCCGCCGCGCCCCAGACCAGCGGATTGGGCATGCCGAGCGCCCACAAGCCGAGGCCGATGACCGTGCCGAGGCCGGTGTTGATGATGGTGACGGTGAGCAGGTAGTGCGAGATTTCCCGCTCGACATCGTAGACGACGCGCAGCGCCCGCTTCTTCTCGGTGAGGCTGGCGAAGGACTGGATGATCTTTTCGTAGAACATCGTGCCCGAGGCGAGCAGGAACAGCGACAACACGAAGATGATGGTCAGGGTTGTTCCGGCCGACAGAATGTTGCTCGCCGCCGATGAGAGGAAGCCCGACTGCGCTACCGCGACCTTTTGCACACCCGGTTCCTGCGATGTCTCGGTCAGCCCTTCGATCTGGTGCGCGATGTCCATGATCCTCTCGACCGGCCGCCGCAACTGCGCCAACCGTTCGGTCAGTTGCTGGCCGATGGACGAGGTGTTGTTGATGAGGTCGATGACGGGGCCACTGAGCACATAGCCGGCGCTCGCGAAGACGATGATGGACACAAGCACCAGAAGCGTCGCCGAAACCACTTCGGGAATGCCGCGCTTGCGCAGCAGCCGCACGATCGGCGTCAATGTCAGCGTCAGCAGGAAGGCCAGCATGACCGGCATGAAGAAGGCACGCGCAAAATAGAGCGCATAGACAGTCATGAACAGGAAGATGCCGATGAGCAGCGAGCGCATCAGGCGCGTATCGGCCCGCGCATCGGAGCGCGTCGCCACACGCTCGTCAGCTTCGGCAACGCCTGCGCCCAAAGCAGCGGATTCGGCTTTCATCGTGGTCCCTCGGCGGCACACCACAACTGATGCAATCCGCACACGGAAAACGCCGGCACGGCTTCAAGGTTCCGTTAGCCGGCAGCGATGGCACGGCCGTCGTTGCGGGGTCCTGCCGCCGATAGCTCAACGGACGGCTCGGCTGCGAGTGTTCCGTATTACATGCCGTGTAATTGAGTCCGGGCACGTGGCGGGCCTAGTACGGGAGCAGGCCTTCGCCACCGTGGGATCGCAAGGCTGGCGCGGCGAGGATATCGCCGCGCGATCACGCCCTACCCTGAAAGAGGACACCACGATGCAAAGATTTACCCTTCAAACAACCGAGTCGGCGCCGGAGAAATCCAGGCCAGCGTTGAAGGCGCTTGAGGAGAGGTTTGGCTTTCTTCCGAACGTCATGGCGACGATGGCCAACAATCCGGTTCTGCTCAACGGTTTCGTCAGCAGCTTCGGCAGTTTTCACGGCGGAAGCTTCGACGAGATCGAGAAGCAGGTGCTGCTGCTGACCAACGCGGTCACCATCAAATGCCCCTGGACCGTCGCCGCGCATTCGACATTCGCCATCGAGGACGGGATTGCCGAAAGCGAAGTCAAGGCGATCCGGGATGGCAGGGTGCCGTCGGACCCGAAATATGCGGCACTCTCGGCGCTGACGAGGACGCTGATCGAAAACAAGGGAAACGTGAGCGATGCGGACATCGATGCGTTTACTTCGGCGGGCTATTCGAAGGCCCAGATCCTGGAAGTGGTAACCGGTGTCGGCGTCTCCACCATGGCGGCGACCACCACCAACATGGCTGGCACGCCGATCGAGGAACGCTTCCAGCCGCAGGCATGGTCTCCCGCCGCCGCGATGGCGGCCTGACCCGATCGACGGCGCATGGACCGGCTGGTGCCATGCGCCGTCGAGCAATACTTGATCGCATCGGCGTGTATCGTTCGAGGGACTGCGAGGACAGCGGGCTATGAAGACAAATCCCGGAACGGCCATGACACCCGACCTGGGCACGCTCTTGCGTTACTGGCGCGATGTGCGTGGCAGAAGTCAGCTTGATCTATCTCTCGATACCGGCATTTCGCAAAGGCAGATCAGTTTCATTGAAAGCGGACGCAGCGTTCCCGGCCGCGAGACCTTGATGGCGATCGCCCGGGCGCTCGATGTCCCTTTGCGCGAGCGCAACGCCTTGCTTCTGGCGGCAGGCTACGCGCCGATGTTTTCCGAAGGCGCCTGGGATTCCGTGGAAATGAAGAGCGTGACCGATGCCCTGACGCGCATCTTGCGGCAGCATGAACCCTATCCGGCGCTGGTCATGGACCGGTACTGGAATGTGCTGATGACCAACGAAGCCGCGCCGCTCTTCTTCGGCTGTTTTCTCGACATGGCCGCTCGTGAAGGGCCGCGCAACATGCTCCACCTCATGTTCGATCCCGAAGGCATGCGCCCGTTCGTCGCCAATTGGCCTGACGTGGCGCGGAGCCTGTTCGAGCGGGTCTATCGCGAATCCATCGGCCGCGTCGTCGACGAAAAGACCAAGGAGTTGCTGGCGGCGCTGCTCGCCTATCCGGACGTGAACAGTGATTGGAAAAATCCGGTGGCGATCGGCTTCATGCCGGTCATTCCGCTCGGCTTCATCAAGGACGGTCGCCGCCTGAACTATTTTTCGATGGTCACCACGGTGGGTACCCCCCAAACCGTCGCCGCCCAGGAACTGCGCATCGAGTGCATGTTCCCGGCCGACGAGGCGACCGAAATCCATCATGCCGCGATGATGGATACGGCCTCGCACCGGGCAATGCGATAAGCAGGCCTATCCGAGGGCCCATGGAACAAGGTCCTGTCCTTGCGGAGCCATTAAGTTCACGCGACAGGCGCCGCTACGGCCGGCGCGGGTTTCGCCGTTTCCTTGCGCACTACCGGCGCCACCTTGGTGCCGTAAAGCTCGATCGCTTTCATGATCTTGGCGTGCGGCATGGCGCCGATCGACATTTGCAAGAGGAAGCGGTCGTTGCCGAAGATCCTGTGCTGGGCGACGATCTTTTCCGCAGCCTGCTCCGGACTGCCGACGAACAGGGCGCCATTGGGACCACGCGACTGGTCGAAATGCGCGCGCGATGTCGGGCCCCAGCCGCGCTCTCGACCGATACGGTTCATCACTTCCGCCTGCGGGCCGTAGAAGTCGTCCGCCGCCTGCTCGGTCGTCTCGGCGATGAAGCCATGCACGTTGATGCTGGTGGCCAACCCTGCCGGATCGCTGCCGGCCAGCTTGGCTGCCTCACGGTAGATGTCGAACAGCGGCGCGAAGCGCGCTGGCTCGCCGCCGATGATGGCAAGTGCCAGCGGCAGGCCGAGCGCGCCGGCGCGGGCGGCCGATTGCGGCGTTCCGCCAATGGCGATCCAGACCGGCAGCCTGTCCTGGAAGGGCCTGGGATAGATGCCGCGATCGTTGATCGGCGCGCGCAGATTGCCTGACCAGGTCACCTTCACCTGATCGCGGATGGCGAGCAGCAAGTCGAGCTTTTCGGCGAACAGCTCGTCATAGTCTTCGAGATTGTAGCCGAACAGCGGGAAGGATTCGATGAACGATCCGCGCCCGGCCATGATCTCGGCGCGGCCGCCCGACAACAGGTCGAGCGTGGAAAACTGCTGAAAAACGCGCACCGGATCGTCGGAGGACAGGACGGTGACCGCGCTGGTCAGTCTGATGCGCTTCGACCGCTCCGCCGCCGCGGCCAAAGCCACGACCGGCGCCGAGGCGGCATAGTCCGGCCGATGGTGTTCGCCGAGGCCAAAGACATCGAGGCCGACCTGGTCGGCCAGTTCGATCTCGTCGATCAGGTTGCGCAGCCGCTCATGCGGGCCGATGGCGCCGGGACCCGGCACAGGGCTCACATCGGCAAAAGTGTAGAGGCCGAGTTCCATTTGGATGTCATCCCAGTGTGTTGATTGTCGCGCTAGACCTAGCGACCTGTCCGCCACGCCGCCAGAGGGCGGCTGGTGAACAGTGCATGTCGATTTCGGCGTGAAATGCGTCTCCCCGGTGCAACATCCCGGAATTTCATGGCTGGCATGCCGTTTTGGCGCTTGAACTCCCGGTTTTCGCGCGTATGTAAGCGTCGCGAATAGACTTCAAGGAAGTGGACTTGGCTATCTACAGGGAAAAAGACATTTTCGAGCGGCGCAATGCCGCGACCGAGGCAAAGAAGGCGCTTCTGGAGCGCTTCAAGTCAAAGCCGGCAGCAGACGATCCTGCGGTGCTGGCACGACAGGCCGAACGCAAGGCGATCCTTGCGGCTCGGGAGATCCGCGAGGCCGAGAAGGCCAAGCTGAAGCAGGAAAAGCTGGCACGCGAGGCGATTGAGAAGGCCGAGCGTGAGGCCGCAGCCGAAGCGGCGCGCATTGCCGCCGAAGAGGCAGCGCAAGCGGATGCCAAGCTTCGGGAAGCCGAAGAGAACGAGCGTATTGCTCGTTTGCTTGCCGATGAAGCCGAGCGCAAGGCAAAGCGCGACGCGCGCTATGCGGCACGCAAGCAGCGCACCGGCAGGACACCTCCCGGCTTTACGGGTCGCTAAGAGCGCACTCGCCGCGACGGATGATGAACAAGGGACGCGCCAAGGCGCGGCCCTTTTCGCGTTTGTCCATATTGCCCACCGGAAGCCCCTGCATTCCTGGATGTCGGCTTGACGTCCAGGGATGTCGCTTGACATCCAGGGATGTCGGTTTGTCGTCCAGAGATGTCGGCGTGATCGAAACCGTCTGCCGGCGGACGGGCCGTTCAAGCCGCGAATTTCAGCCCCATGATACCGCAGACGATCAACGCGATGCAGCCGAGCCTGATCGCTGTGGCGGGCTCACCCAGCAGCCAGATGCCGAGCAGCGCCGTGCCGACGGTGCCGATACCGGTCCACACCGCATAGGCGGTGCCGACAGGCAGCGCCTTCAGCGCCAGGCCGAGCAAGGTGAGGCTGACGATCATCGACGCGACCGTGAGCACGGTCGGGACAAGCCTGGTGAAGCCGTCGGTATATTTGAGGCCGATCGCCCAGCCGATTTCGAACAGGCCGGCGAAAAACAGAAACGTCCAGGACATCGCAACGCTCCACCGGAACATCCAGCCTCTCCGGCCTCGGATGCTCAGTCGACATGGCGGGTCGTCCCGACCGAATTTTTCGGAAAGTGCGAGGTCGTCCCCGCGTCGTCGACATAGGGCTGTCCGAACGCCCGATCAACACGTGCCGGCGGCATTGTCGAATGCCGCCGGTGAAGTCCCGCCCCGTCGGGTTGCCGAGACTTACTTTTCCTTGATCCTCATTGCCTTGACCGGCGGCGCCTTCAGGGCCGGAGCGGCTACAGGCTTCTTGGCGTCTTTCTTTGGTTTGCGGGCTTCCTTGCCTGCCTTCATCGCACCTTTGGCCATGATTCGTTCCTCCTGTTGCGGGAGACGGAGTGAAACAAGACAAACGCCGGACTGCAAGAGGCTAGTGCTTGCTGCCAACGCCGGCAGGCCGCTTTCAACCGGTTTCTAATTTGCTCGTAAACCCGGGCGGTCCATGCCATGGTTGTCTTCGCACTGCAGCATCGACCCGTGCACCGCCGGGTGATCGTCAGGCAGGCCGGTCAGGACGACAATGCGGATCCACATCGGCTGCGAGATGAGCTTCGACTTTCCGCAGGAGACGCCGCTCATCGCAATGCTCAATGTCCATTATTCCCGCGCTTCCGATCTTGAGCGCCCGGATTTTCTGACCTCCAGCCCGCCGGTGCCGATTGAAAGTTATCGCGACAGTTTCGGAAACTGGTGCAACCGGTTCGTCGCTCCGCCCGGGCGTTTCACTTTCGGTACCGATGCGGTGATCCGCGACCCCGGCACATTCGAGATGGGCGAGCTGATGGCGTGGCAGCACGAGGTGCGCAACCTGCCGGCGGAAACGCTCCTGTTCCTGCTGCCCAGTCGGTTTTGCGAAAGCGACCTCCTGGCAAGCGAGGCATGGCGGCTGTTCGGCCATACGCCGCCCGGCATCCCGCGCGTGCAGGCGGTGTGCGATTTCGTCCACAACCACATCGCCTTCGACTACGGCAACGCACGGGTGACGCGCACCGCCGCGGAAGCCTGGCGTGAACGGAGTGGCGTGTGCCGCGATTTCGCGCATCTCGCCGTCACATTCTGCCGGGCACTCAATATCCCGACGCGCTACTGCACAGGCTACATCAGCGACATCGGCATGCCGAAGCCCTGGGCGAGCATGGATTTCTGCGCCTGGATGGAGGTCTACCTCGGCGGCCGCTGGCACGCTTTCGATCCGCGCAACAACGCGCCACGTATCGGCCGCATCCTGATCGCCTCGGGCCGTGACGCGGCGGACGTGCCGCTGACCCATATTTTCGGGCCAGGCACGCTTGCGGGCTTCAAGGTATGGACGGACGAAATCCAGGAATAGCTGGCATTGTTGCCAGCAGGTTTCGAAGACGTTGAACGACCCGACGATTGGCGCGTTGTGATGGCTGTGCAGCTCCGCGGCAGGGCCGCTACATTGTACCTCAAGGAGGATAGACCTGCATGGCAGGGCATGGCGGCTCCAGAACGGTCATCTATGCGGCGCTCGCCGGCAATCTCGCCATAGCGCTGACCAAGTTCGCCGCGGCCTTTTTCACCGGCAGTTCGGCCATGCTGTCGGAAGGCGTGCATTCGCTGGTCGATACCGGTAATGGCGGCCTGCTGCTTTACGGCATGCACCGGGCCGCACGCCCGGCCAGCCCCACCCATCCGCTCGGCCACGGCCGTGAACTCTATTTCTGGAGCTTCATCGTCGCCCTTCTGGTCTTCGCGCTGGGCGCCGGCGTGTCGTTCTACGAGGGCATCATCCACATCATGGCGCCGGAACCGGTCGCCAACGTCAAGGTGAACTACGTCGTTCTCGGCCTGTCCTTCCTGTTCGAAGGCAGTTCCTGGCTGGTGGCGCTGAAGGAATTCCGCAAGCAAAAGGGCAAGCAAGGCTGGCTGGAAGCCGTGCAATCGAGCAAGGACCCGAGCGTCTATACGGTGCTGTTCGAAGACAGCGCGGCCCTTCTCGGCCTGACGGTTGCCTTTGCCGGCATATTGGCGGCGGAGATTTTCGAGATGCCCGAACTCGACGGCGCCGCCTCGATCGGCATCGCGCTCATCCTCGGCGCGACAGCGATCTTCCTGGCGCGTGAAAGCAAGGGCCTGCTCATCGGTGAGCCGGCCTCACCCGAAGTGCAGAGGAAGGTGCTGGCGATCGTCCAGCAGGATCCGGCGGTGCAGCGGGCGAACGGTGTGCTGACCGTGCATTTGGGACCGGAAGAGATCGTTGCCGCCCTGAGCATCGAATTCGAGGACCATCTGGCGGCGCCGGACATTGAGGCCTGCGTCGAGCGTCTCGAGGCCCGGCTAAGGAAGGAAATGCCTGAGATCACGCGGCTGTTCGTCAAGCCGCAGACGTCAGGCACCTGGGAAAAGCGGCGCAAGCTGATCGAATCCGCGTCCGGATAGAGTTTGGCCATGATCCGAAAATCCCCTCTTCCCGATCATGCCTTGGCCCCTGGACCAGCGCCGCGCCGTTGCTTCGCGTCGCCGCGCCGCTAAGATTACCTGATCGATGTTGGAGGAATGACGATGAAGATCGACGGCGGTTGTCATTGTGGTGCCATCACCTATGAGGCGGAGGTCGATCCGGAAAAGACCTCGATCTGCCACTGCACCGATTGCCAACAGCTGACCGGTACGGCCTTTCGCGTCACTGTTCCCGCGCAGGAAGATCACTACCGGATCACCAGGGGCGCGCCGAAAATCTATATCAAGACCGTGGCGAGCGGCGCCAAGCGCGCCCAAGGTTTCTGCGGCGAGTGCGGCTCGCATCTCTACGCAACGTCGGTTGGCGACGGCCCGAAGGTCTACGGCATCCGCGTCGGTACGGCGCGGCAGCGCCAGGACCTGGTTCCGAGACACCAGAAATGGCACCGCTCGGCGCTGCATTGGCTTCCGGAATTCGAGGGCATGACGACAGTGGAGGAGCAGTAGCGTTCAGTCGTCGCCTTCGACGACCCTCAGCCTCAGCTGTCCCGTCTTGGAATCGGCCACGCGCGGTGCGGCCTCAACCTTGGCGCCGCCGTGTGGGGCGTCGGGCTCGCCTTCCCCGAATTCCAGCGCCTCGATCTTCTGGCCGCGCCTGGTCACTTTCGAGGTCGAGACGAGGATGTCTTCGATGTCCTTGGCCGACTGGCCGAAATGGCCCTGCAATTTGCGCACCCGCTCGTCGACACGCTGGACGTCTTCCATCAGCCTGATGACTTCGCCCTGGATCAGATGCGCCTGTTCGCGCATGCGGGCATCCTTGAGGATCGCCTGGATGACCTGGATCGACAGCATCAGCAGCGAAGGCGAGACGATGATGACCCGGGCGCGGTGCGCCTTCTGGACAACCGCTTCGAAATTCTCATGGATTTCGGCGAACACCGATTCCGACGGCACGAACATGAAGGCCGTGTCCTGCGTCTCGCCCTGGAGCAGGTATTTTTCCGAAATGTCGCGGACGTGGACCTCGATGTCGCGGCGAAAGGCCTGGGCCGCGACCTTCTGCAGGTCGGCCCCGTCGGCGGCGCGGATGGCGTTCCAGGCTTCCAGCGGAAATTTGGCATCGATGGCAAGCGACGGCGCGCCGTTCGGCATTTTCACCAGGCAGTCCGGCCGGCTGCCGTTCGACAGCGTCGCCTGGAATTCATAGGCGCCATGCGGCAGGCCGTCGGCGACGATCGCCTCCATGCGTGACTGGCCGAAGGCGCCGCGCGTCTGCTTGTTGGAGAGGATGGCCTGCAGCTGCACGACCTGGCCGGCCAGCGACTGGATGTTGCCTTGCGCGGTGTCGATGACCGCCAGCCGCTCCTGCAGCTTCGCCAGGCTCTCATGCGTGGATTTGGTCTGCTCGGTCATGGTCTGGCCGATGCGGCCGGTCATGGCGTCGAGACGCTGGCCGATCGATTGCGTCAATTCGGCCTGCCGGGCGCCGAACACTTCGGCAATAGCCCCCATGCGGCCCTGCATTTCCGCCTGCGCCTGCAAAATACCAGCCATGCGTGTCTCGGCGTCGCGGGCATGGTCGGCGGCTTCCGCGGCAGCGCCCGCGCGCGCCTTGGCCGACCGCCACAGCGCAGCGACGAGCGCCACGAACAGACCGAGAAACAGCAATGCGCCGAAGGCCAGCGCGTGGCCGAGCGTGATTGTCGAGGCGCCGAGCCGTACGACAGGCTCCGAAAGGATGGTGCTCAGATCATTCATATGGACAGCATAGCCGATTCGGCAGGCTGGCACAGATCAAAACGTGAACGAGGCTCAGGCCTACCGGTTGACGCCTTTCTTTTGAGGTCTTAGGTGAAACCCCATGCCGATCAAGCCGCTCATCATCCTTCCCGACCCCATCCTGCGCCAGGTTTCCAAGCCGGTGGAGCGCGTCGACGCGCCCTTGCGCAAACTGGCCGACGACATGCTGGCGACCATGTATGACGCGCCCGGCATCGGGCTGGCGGCTATCCAGATCGGCGAACCGCTGCGCATGCTGGTGATCGACCTCGCCAAGGAAGACGAAACGCCGGCGCCGCACGTCTTCATCAACCCGGAGATTCTCGAAAGCGCCGAGGCGCGGTCCGTCTACGAGGAAGGCTGCCTGTCGATCCCCGATTACTATGCCGAGGTCGAGCGCCCGGCCTCGGTGCGGGTCAAATATCTCGACCGCGACGGCACGCCGCAGGAGATGGAGGCCGAAGGGCTGATGGCGACCTGCCTGCAGCACGAGATCGACCATCTCAACGGCGTGCTGTTCATCGACCACATCTCGAAGCTGAAGCGCGACATGGTGGTGAAGAAGTTCAAAAAGCTCGCCAGGGACAAGGCGCCAGGCAAGCTGGCGGGATAGGGCACCGAGCGCAGAATCCATTGAGCAACAATCTTCGCTGTGATATCATTGATATCAACATTGGAGAATTGCATGGGCGATATGCTGATCAGGGACGTCCCCGAGCCGTTGAAACGAGAAATCGAACAGGCCGCACGAAGCGGCGGCCAGAGCCTATCGGGAAAAGCAATCGATCTGTTACGCAAAGGCATGGTCGCCGAAAAGGAGGCCAAGCCAGAGCCCGGTCTGTCGGCATGGGACAATATACGCTCCGCATTCGCGACGGAGAATGCGATCGACGACGAATTCGCCGAGATCATGGACAAGATCGAAGCGGATAGAAAACGCGACTTTGGGCGCCCGTCCGAGGATTTCGAGTGATCGTCCTCGACACCAACGTCATTTCCGAAACGAGCAGGACGGCACCCGATGCGAACCTGGTCGAATGGTTTCGCAAACAGGAGTTGCTCGACCTGTACCTGTGCGGCCCTGTCGTCATGGAGCAATCCTTCGGTGCCGAACGATTTCTGAACAAGACCGGCTCCGATCGCCATGTCCGTGCTCTCGATCACCTGATCTCGAAGCAGTTCTCCGGTCGCGTCGTGGAATTTGCTGGTTCTATCCCTCGCCTTGCCGGCAAGCTCCGAGCGACGCGGGAACGGCTCGGGCGCCCAATCAGCCTTGCTGATGCCATGATCGCCGCGATCTGTCTCGCGCATGACGCCACGTTGGCAACCCGCAATGTTCGCGACTTCGACGGGCTTGACCTTAAGCTCGTAAACCCGTTTGAAACGAGTACCTGAGCCGGGTCACGGCAAGGCAGGAACAAGGCCGCAAAAGAAAAATGCCCCTTCGCGTCATCTTCATGGGCACGCCGGAGTTTTCGGTGCCGACGCTGCGTGCCATCGCTGAAGCCGGACATGAGATAGCAGCTGTTTATACGCAGCCGCCGCGCGCCGCAGGCCGGCGCGGGCTGGAGTTGACGCCGTCCCCCGTGCAGCGCGAGGCCGAGCGGCTGGGTATCGAGGTACGCACGCCGACATCGTTGAAGGGCGAGGCCGAACAGGCCGCTTTTGCCGCCCTTGGCGCCGATATCGCCGTGGTCGTCGCCTATGGCTTGCTCCTGCCCAAGGCGGTTCTGGAGGCACCCCGGCTTGGCTGCGTCAACGGCCACGCTTCGCTTTTGCCGCGCTGGCGCGGCGCGGCACCCATCCAGCGCGCCATCATGGCCGGCGACACCGAGACCGGCATGATGGTGATGCGCATGGAGGAGGGCCTCGACACCGGTCCGGTGGGATTGGTTGAAAAATGCGCCATCCACCCCGATATGACAGCCGGCGATCTGCATGATCGGTTGATGAGTGTTGGCGCTGCCCTGATGGCGGAAGCGCTGGCACGGCTGGAACAGAACATCCTGACGTTTACCGCGCAAGCGGCCGAAGGGGTGACTTACGCCAGGAAAATCGATAAATCCGAGACGCGCGTGGAGTGGACACGGCCCGCGGCCGAGGTCCACAACCACATTCGTGGCCTGTCGCCCTTTCCTGGCGCCTGGTCCGAGATTGACATTGGCGGCCGCATCGAACGGCTGAAACTGCTTCGCTCGACGCTATCCGAAGGCCTGTCGCTTTCGGAAGATTTGGGCGAGTCGGGAGGAATTCTCGATGACCGGCTGACGGTCGCCTGCGGAAAAGGCGCGATCAGGGTGGTCGAAGTTCAACGTGCGGGCGGAAGGCCCGCTGCCGCGTCGGAGTTCCTGCGCGGAGCCAAGATCGAAAAAGGACTGAAATTCTCATGAGCATGATGTCGATACGCGCGGCGACGCCGCGGGACCGCGAGGCCATTCGCCTCGTCGAAGAACACGCATTCGGCCAGCAGACGGAGGCCGGACTGGTCGACGCGTTGGTGACCGGCGGTGACGCCGTCGTCGAACTGGTGGCGGAAGAGGACGGCCAGGCCGTTGGCCACATCCTGTTTTCGCGGCTGTTCGTGCAGAACGGCGGCAACAGTTTTGCCGCCGTGGCGCTTGCCCCGCTGGCGGTGGAGCCGTCTTTTCACGGCTCCGGCATCGGCGGCGCGCTGATCCGCGAGGCCCATATCCGGCTCAGGGATGCCGGCGAGACGCTGGCTGTCGTGCTGGGCGATCCGGCCTATTACGGCCGTTTCGGCTATAGCCATGCCCGGGCTGAAAAGTTCGAAAGCGAATACCAAGGCGAAGCGCTGCAGGCGCTGGCCTGGGGCGACGCACCCGAAGCCGGCAGACTGGTCTACGCCTCCGCCTTTACCGCTCTCGCCGCCTAGGCGAGGGCGTATAACCGACCGGCATGCCGCGTTTTCGCCTCGATATCGAATATGACGGCAGCCTGTTTGCCGGCTGGCAGCACCAGGCCGACCAGCCTTCGGTGCAGCAGGCGATCGAACAGGCGATCGAGAAATTCTGCGGCGAGGCGGTCCGGCTGCGCGCCGCCGGCCGCACCGATGCCGGCGTGCACGCGACCGCGCAGGTGGCGCATGTCGACCTTGCCAAGGCGTGGCCCGACGACAAGGTGCGCGATGCCATCAATGCACACCTGCAGGTGGCCGGCGCGCGCATCGTCATCCTGAAGGCCACGATCGCCCCGGACGATTTCGATGCCCGTTTCTCGGCCATCGGCCGGCACTATCTCTACCGCATTCTCAACCGGCGGGCGCCCTCGGCGCTGGAGAAGGGTAAGGTGTGGTGGGTGCCGAAGCGGCTCGATGCCGCCGCCATGCATGAGGCGGCGAAGCTCCTGCTCGGCCGGCACGACTTCACCACCTTCCGCTCCACCCAGTGCCAGGCCAACAGCCCGGTCAGGACGTTGGAGCGGCTCGATGTGAGCCGGACGGGCGACGTGATCGAGGTGAGAGCCTCGGCGCGGTCCTTCCTGCACAACCAGGTGCGCTCCATGGTCGGCTCGCTCAAGCGGGTCGGCGACGGAAGCTGGACATCAGGCGATCTCAAGACCGCGCTCGAGGCGCGAGACCGCGCCGCCTGCGGTCAGGTAGCGCCGCCCGATGGACTTTTCCTGATAGGCGTCGATTATCCCGGATAGAACACGGTTCTATCCCGGATAAGAGCCTCGCTCTATCCGGGATAGAGCCCGGAAAGGCTCTGGGCCCCGACATCGTCCGGTACGCTGATCCCAAGCAGCATCTGCAGCCCGAACAGCGCCAGCAGCGAAGCGATGAACATGCCGACGAAAACGGCGGTGCCGACCGCCGCGCCCCTGCCGATCGTGGCGGTGGTCATGCGCCAGGTCAGCACCATCGACAGGGAAAACAACAGCAGCGACACCAAGCTCGCGACCTGGCTTGTCGACGACAGGAAAAGCCTGATCAGCGCCGATGGCAGCATCAGCCAGGCTGTAATGGCCGAAGCCCAGTTGCTGGCGACGACATAGTGGACGAAGCGCCCGCCGATGCCGGCGCGCGGCGCCACCAAGGCGAGCGCGACCAGCGGCAGCACCCAGGAGCCGATATCGACCGTCGCCAGCCGCACCAGCATGCTGAAGCGGCCGGCGAAGGCATCGGGATCGCTGATCTCGTTGGCGATGCCGACCCAGCCGACGATCAGCGCCGGTGCCGCGACGATGATGGCGAAGAACGAATTCCAGAAACCGTCGGCCGACAGGTCGAGCAGGCGCAATCCGTCGACCTTGCCGAGCATCAGCCGCCAGGCGCCGGTCAGCGAAGCTTGGGTTTCGTCCGCGGTAAGCATGCTCAGCCCTGTCCGAACCAGTCGTCGATGAAGCGCTGGTAGATCCGCGTCAGCGTTTCCAGATCGGCGATGGCGACGCGCTCGTCGACCATGTGCATGGTCTTGCCGACCAGGCCGAATTCCACCACCGGGCAATAATCCTTGATGAAGCGCGCATCCGATGTGCCGCCGGAGGTGGACAGCGCCGGCGTTTTGCCGACCACCGCCTTGACCGAGCCGCTCAGCGTCTCGACCAGCCTGTCGTCGCGGGTCAGGAAGACATGGCTCGGCCGGTCGCGCCAGACCAAGTCATAGTCGACCGGCGTCTTCTTGCCCGGCCGGTATTTCTTGCGCCCCGCGGCCTGATCGAGGCGGTTGTGGATTTCCGCCTGGACCGTCTCGGCCGTCCAGCTGTCGTTGAAGCGGATGTTGAAGGTGGCGGTCGCCTTGGCGGGAATGACGTTGGTGGCCGGGTTGCCGACATCGATGGAGGTCACCTCCAGGTTGGTCGGCTGGAAATCCTTGGTTCCCTTGTCGAAGACGGGATGCAGCAAGGCGTCCACCAGGCTCATCAGGCCGCGCACCGGATTGTCGGCAAGCTGCGGGTAGGCGGCATGGCCCTGGCGGCCATTGACGGTGATGCTGCCCGACATCGAGCCGCGCCGGCCGATCTTGATCATGTCGCCGAGCGTGTCCGGATTGGTCGGCTCGCCAACGATCGAAGCGTCCCACCTTTCGCCTTTGGACGCGGCCCATTCGAGCAGCTTGACCGTGCCGTTGATGGCCGGACCTTCCTCGTCGCCGGTGATCAGCAGCGACACCGAGCCCTTCGGGCCGCCATTTGCCTCGACATGGCGCGCCACCGCGGCGATGAAACAGGCAATGCCGCCCTTCATGTCGACGGCGCCGCGGCCATACATCTCGCCATTGGCGATCTCGGCGGCGAAAGGCGGATGCGTCCAGGCGGCTTCGTCGCCGATGGGCACGACGTCGGTATGGCCCGCGAACATCAGATGCGGGCCGTTGCCGGAGCGCCGTGCATAGAGGTTCTCGATATCGGGCGTGCCGTCCTCGGAGAACACCGGCCGATCGACCAGAAAGCCGAGCGGTTTCAGCATAGCCTCCAGCGCGCTCAGGGCGCCGCCTTCGGCTGGCGTCACCGAGGCACAGCGGATGAGAGAGACGAGGTTTGCGGCGGGGTCAGTCGGCAGCGTCATGGCAAAAGCGATAGTCGAAAGCGAAAGGCCTGTCACTGCCAGACATAGGGCCAAGCCAATGGCCGACGATACCGCCGACATTATGGTTTTCGTGTCGTATAGTTCTGGCCGACGCGGGGTAAGAGATGGCAAACAGCGAAAAGAGGATCGTCATTGCCGGCGCCGGCAGCATTGGCTGTTATGCCGGCGGCTGCCTGGCGCTCGCCGGGCGGCGGGTTGTCCTGCTCGCCAGACAGCGCGTCGAGGCAGCGCTGCGGCAGGGCGGATTGCGCGTCGGCGACCTCGACGGCCGCGATCGCCTGATCAAGCCGGAAGCGCTTGCGGTCACCACCGATCCTGCCGCCGTCTTGCCGGAGGCCGACGTGATCCTGGTCACTGTCAAGAGCGGCGCGACGCAGGATATGGCAGCACTCATCAAGGCCCATGCCCGTCCGGATGCCGTGGTCGTGAGCCTGCAGAACGGCGTCGACAATGCCGACAGGCTGCGCGCGGCGCTTGGCCGGCAAACGGTGCTGGCCGGCATGGTGCCGTTCAATGTCGTGCAATCAGCCGATGGAGAGCTGCCGCTGCGCGTCCACCGCGCCAGCGACGGAAAGGTGATGGTCGAAGATGCCGGCCTTGCCGGCCTTCTCGACGTCGAAGGTCTCGCGGTCCAAGCGCATGGCGACATGAAGGCCGTGCTGTGGGGCAAGCTTCTGATGAACCTGAACAATGCGCTGGTGGCGCTGTCAGGCCTTCCGCTGGCAACCGAACTCGCCGACAGGCGCTGGCGGCTGATCCTCGCCGACCAGATCGACGAAGCGCTGCGGGCCATGAAGGCCTCCGGCGTCGAGCCGGCGCGCATCGCCGGCCTGCGCCCGGCGCTGCTGCCGAAGGTGCTCAGGCTGCCCGACTGGCTGTTCAAATTGCTGGCGCGGCGCATGCTGGCGATCGACCCCGAGGCGCGCTCGTCGATGTGGGACGATCTTCGGCGCGGCCGGCCGACCGAGATCGGCGACCTGCAGGGTGCTGTTTTGCTGCTCGCTGAAAAAGCCGGCACGCCGGCGCCGACGGTCCAGCGGATCAGCGCCCTGGTGCGCGTGGCGGAAGCCGAGCGGCTCGGCTCGCCGGGCCTGGCGCCGGAGAAGGTTGTGGCGCCTCCGGCCGGCCGTCGATCAACGTGATCTTCTGCCAGATTTTGCGCGACAGGTTGGACGCCAGGTTCTCGACGTCGTTGACGCCGTCGATGACGACGGCGTCATTGACGGACTGGGCGAACAGCGCCGCGATCTTGCCGGTGATGGACAGCATTTCGGAGCAATAGTCGAGATAGCGCGCGAGATCCGCGGCATTGGTGATGCGGGCCGGCGAATGCGAGGTCGGTTTGAAACTGGCCGACAGCGCCGCCGGATCCTTGGTGAGCTGATGCATGTCGATGACGTGGATCAGCGAACGCAGGCCGTGCAACTGGCGAAACACCCGCTTGCGCTTGATGCGCTCCTCGGTGCGGGTCAGGGCGAGGAAGCCGAGCACGGCGAGGATGATCATGTTGATCGTGGCTTCGATGCCTTGCACCGACTGCACCGCGTCGTCAGCCTGGGAGATGTGAATGAGGGGCAGGATGGTGCCGACGAAGACGAAGATCAGCCCACCGCCGATCACGGCTGCGACAATGATGCCACGCAGCCACCAGATCGGCGCTTCCAGGGCCTTGGCGGCCTTGGCCAGATCGCGCGACAACGACACCAGTTCGGCGGCGACGCCGCGCAACCCGGCGTCCGGGAAACGGTCAGCCACGCGGCCTTCAAGCCGCTCGGCGGTTTCGATGATCAGTTTCGGATCAAGCGTGCGATAGCGCATGGCGAGATATCCGATCGGCCCCCTTATCGGCCCCCTTAGAGCGTGATGCCGAAAAGTGTGAAGCGGTTTCGGACGACATCATGCTCTATTTCTTTAATTCAGCCGGCTCGTTGGTGCGCCGGCCGTAGCGGTTGGGCCCAGGCTGCCCTGGAAACAGGCACAACAAAAGGAAGGCGACGATCGAGACGACCGGCACGAACAGGATCAGCGCGGCGATGCCCGGCTTGTCGAGGTCGTGCAGCCGCTTCACCGCCAGCGCGATGTTCGACCACAGCGAGGCGATGAAGGCGATGAAGAAGATGAACGACCACATGTTGCTCTCGGCCGAGCCCTCCGGCACCAGCGTGAAGCGGTACAGCGGGAACGCCTGGATGATGGCGACGAGCAATCCGCCGAGAAAATAGGCCGCGCGGCTGACGCGGCCCGAGGTCTTGAAGAAAAGCCAGTTGAGATCCGATCTTTCAGGCAAGCGGGTCCGATCCATATTGATTGGCACCCCTGGTGCCTTCGAGGATGCCGAGTTCGACCAGCAGCCAGATGCCGCCGATGACGGGTACGAAGCCGATCAGCGTCCACCAGCCCGACTTGTTGCGGTCGTGCCAGCGTTTGGCATAGAGGGCAATCGCGAAATAGATCGATGCCAGCGCGAAGAGGATGCCGATGATGCCGATCTGGGCACCGCTGGCCGTGGTGAAACGCGTGCCGGGGATCGCATCGAGAATGAAAGCAATAACGCCGATAACGATGAATACGCCGATGCCAGCCCAGAACTTGCCCCGGTTGATGCGACCGTCAAAGCTTGTGAGCAGATATTTCCAGTCCATGTCACCCCTCCATGTTGAACCAGCGCGACCGATCGTCGCGCCGGCGGAAGGTGCACCTGCCCGGCTGAAAGATCAATCGCGCAGCAACTCGTTGATCGAGGTCTTGGACCGGGTCCTGGCGTCGACCCGCTTGACGATGACGGCGCAATAGAGGCCTGGGCCCGGTTCGTTGTTGGGAAACGCCTTGCCCGGCATCGATCCGGCGACGACAACGGAATTCGGCGGCACCTCGCCGTAGAAGACCTCGCCGGTGGCGCGGTCGACGATCTTGGTCGATTGGCCGATGAAGACACCCATGCCGAGCACCGAGCCTTCGCGCACGATGCAGCCCTCGACCACTTCGGAACGCGCGCCGATGAAGCAATTGTCCTCGATGATGGTGGGGCCGGCCTGCATCGGCTCCAGCACGCCGCCGATGCCGACGCCGCCCGAAAGGTGGACATTCTTGCCTATCTGGGCACAGGAGCCGACCGAAGCCCAGGTATCGACCATGGTGCCGCTATCGACATAGGCGCCGACATTGACGAAGGACGGCATCAAGACGGCGCCGGGCGCGACATAGGCCGAACGGCGCACGATCGATGACGGCACGGCGCGGAAGCCCGCCTTCTCGAAATCGACGGCGCTCCAGCCGTCGAACTTGGACGCCACTTTGTCCCACCACACGGCCTCGCCGGGGCCGCCCTTGATGATCTCCATCGGATTGAGCCGGAAGGAGAGCAGCACGGCCTTCTTCAGCCACTGGTTGACGTGCCATTTGCCGTCGGCCTGCCGCTCGGCGACGCGGGCGGTGCCGCGGTCGAGCAGGTCGAGTGCCGACTGGATGGCGTCGCGCACCTCGCCGCGGGTCGCGGTCGAAATGGCGTCGCGTTCCTCGAAGGCCCTGTCGATGGTCTTTTCGAGGCTCGCCAGATCGGGCTTCGACATGAATTTGCTCCATTACCAAGCTGTTAAGGGCTGCGCCTTAACCTGTTTAAAAGTCGCGCGGACCCTATGTTAAGGCTCAATGGGGGTCAATCGCGGCTGCGTCACGGGACGACGCAAGTAAAGGAATGGACGGGTGGATTCGATGACTCCCATGGAAAAGGCGGGATGGACGCCGCTGCCGCATTCGGACGAGGATCTGGAGCGGTCGAAAAGCGTGCCGGACACGCCGCAGACGCGGGCCGAAACCTACCGCCTGGCCTGGAACGATCCCGACTTCATGACGCGGCGCGAATTGCGAGCGGTCAGGCTGCAACTGGAACTGCTGAAGCCGGAAATGATCCTGGCCGAGCGCGGCATCCGTTCGACGGTGATCCTGTTCGGCGGCGCGCGCCTGCCCGAACCGGGCGGCGAGGCCTGGGCCGCCAAGAACGAGACGCAGAAGAAGAACCTCGAGGAAAACAGCAAATATTACGAAGAGGCGCGCAAATTCGCCCGCCTCTGCTCGCAGCAGTCGGCCACGTCATATTATCGCGAATATGTCGTGGTGACCGGCGGCGGGCCTGGCGTGATGGAGGCGGGAAACCGCGGCGCCGCCGATGTCGGCGCGCCGTCGATCGGGCTCAACATCGTGTTGCCGCACGAGCAGGCACCGAACCCCTATGTTACGCCGGAGCTCTGCTTCAACTTCCACTATTTTGCCATCCGCAAGATGCACTTCGTCATGCGCGCCAAGGCCGTGGCGGTATTTCCCGGCGGCTTCGGCACGATGGACGAGTTCTTCGAGACGCTGACGCTGATCCAGACCGGGCGCATGGAGCGCGTGCCGGTGATCCTGTTCGGCAAGTCCTTCTGGAAGCGGGCGATCGACCTCGACTTCCTCGCCGAGCAAGGCACCATCAGCCCGGGCGATCAGGACATCATCGATTTCGTCGACACAGCCGACGAAGCCTGGAGCATCATCGGCCGCTTCTACAAGCTAGGGGAATAGAAATTGAGGGAACTGGGAAATGGGAAATGAAGAGGAACTGGGGAAATGAAGAATTGAAGAAATGAGGGGCATGGTCTTGCGTCCCGACCAATTCCTCAATTCCTCACGACTATGGTCGTGAGGAACGTGGCGAGATCGTCGGTGACGAAATCGACGTCATCCTCGTTGGCCGGGTCGCGTTCCCAGATTTCCGAGAAGGTCGGCTCGAAATTGCGCGGCACCACGAGAACCGTGGTCATGCCCAGCGACTTCGGCACGGAAAGGTTGCGGGCGAGATCCTCGAACATTACCGCATTGTGGCCGGTGACGGCGTGCAGTTCTGCGAACTTCTCGTAGGTCTGGCGCGCCGGCTTGGGGTTGAGGCCGGCGGCGACGATATCGAAGATGTCATCGAAATGCTCGAGGATGCCGAGCTGGCGCGCGGTGCGCTCGGCGTGTCTGCGGTCGCCATTGGTGAAGATGAACTTGCGGCCGGGAAGCTGGCGGATGGCGGTGCCGAGAACGGGATCGGGCACCAGCCACGAATAATCGATGTCATGGACCTTCTCGAGGAAGTCGTCGGGATCGATGCCGTGGCGCGTCATCAGCCCGTTCAGCGTCGTGCCGTATTCGCGATACAGCTCCTTTTGCAGCTTGCGCGCCTCCTCGCGCGGCAGCGCCAGCAGTTCCCCGACATAGGCGGTCATCTTGACGTCGATCTGCGAGAACAGATTCGAGTGGTGCGGATAGAGCGTGTTGTCGAGGTCGAATACCCAGTCGGTGACATGGGCGAAGCGGGCGGGGTCGGGAAGCGTGGTCATGCGCTCCTTATGGCATGAAACAGGGATTCTGAAAGGGACTTTATCCACAACTTCTGCGCGTTGAAGTTGCAGAAATAGCTTCACGATTCAAATTTTATGCATCCCGGAAAGATAGCCTTCAGGGCTTGCTGGCACAGAGACAGTCCTGTGGGGAGCCTGCGATGAACAGCATTATTCTCAAAGCCGCCGCCATCGCCTTCGCCTCCGTCGCGGCCTCTCTCCTGCTGACGTTGATCATCGTGCCAGCCATGGGGTTTCCGGTCACCCGCACGATCTGGCTGACATCGACGCTCTGTCCGCTGGTCCTTGCCTGGACGGCATGCGCCGGCACGTTCTGGCAGAGCGACAGGCTGAAGAACGCCCATCGCGAACTTGCCCGTGCCCATGCCCAGCTCGCCGCCGCGCACCGCCGCCTGGCGGAAAAGGCGAGCCGCGACGACATGACCGGCATGCTCAACCGGGAGAGCTTCTTTGCCGCGCTGGACGGCTCCCGGCGCAAGTCCGACCGCGGCGCGCTGCTGATCATCGACGCCGATCATTTCAAGACGATCAATGACAATTTCGGCCACCTGACGGGCGACGACGCGCTGCTGTTGATCGCCAGCGCCATCGAGCGCGGCGTGCGCGGCGGCGACGTGCTCGGCCGCATCGGCGGCGAGGAGTTCGGCGCGTTTCTGACCGGAGCCACGGAAGAGGAGGCCAAGCGCGTTGCCGAACGGATCCGCCGCGAGGTCGAGCTGATCCGCTTCCGGCCTGTCGATGAACGGACCATCCCGTTGACGGTCAGCATAGGCGGCACCGTTTGCGGCGAGGATGTCAACGTATCGGAGCTGATGCGCGCCGCGGACCGGCGTCTCTACCAGGCCAAGCATGCGGGCCGCAACCTGACGATCCTGGGCACGGATATCTCGGCCGCCGCGTGAGTTGATCACGAATGACTGCCGGCCGTCGCAACGAGGCAGGCGGCCAGCAACCTCAATGGTGGGCGCCAGGGTGAGGAACGAACCTTTGCTCGGGCGTCGCGCGATCTTGCCTCGATCAGGTAGACGCCAACTGTTTGCCGACGAAGCATGGCGCAAGAGTCTGACCGGCGACGCCGGCCAATGATGGTGACAGGCAATGCCTCGGTGGCGGCGGCCATCATTGCAGGCCGTAGATGGCGATGCGCACCAGCACAGCGGCGGCGGCCAGCGACACCAGCAGGATGCCGACGCCGATGGGCGAGCCCCAGCCATACCACTCCATCGCCAGCTTGGCGTATTTGAACTCTTCCTCAGCCGAGAGAGGCGTATGCTGTTGGATCGGGCTCATTTTCCACTCCTCGTTGGCGGCCGACCCTTGCCTATCGCAAGCCGCGGCCGCATATTGCTATAATGGTCTAAATGTTAGACAGATTGATAGTTAGATGATCGAAATAAATTCGTCAAGCGAAGATCGCACCGAACTAGTCGCCGCGATCGGACTTGCCATCATGCAGTGGCAGGACGCGACGCAGGCCTATGACGAGGCGGTGGGGGCGAGACTCGGCCTCAACATGGCTGAGCGCCATTGCATTGGTTTGCTCCATGGCGGCCCGCAATCGGCCGGTGCGATCGCGGCCGCGACCGGGCTGACGCCGGCCGCGGTGACGGCGCTGATCGATCGGCTGGAGGCGCGCGGCCTGTTGACGCGCAAGCGCAACCTCGAGGACAGGCGCAAGGTGGTCATCGAGGCAACGGAGGCAACACGGGAGCTGTCGGCGCGATATTACGGCGCCATCGCGCGGGAAGGCGAGAAGGTCATTGCCACGTTCAGCGACGCCGAGCTTGCCACCATTCGGCGCTTCATCACCGCCGCGCTCGACCTGCAACGCGACCAGCTCGAGAGGTTGAAGACCGAGGCGCCACAAGCGCGCCGATTTGAATCGTCAATCGCCTAGCGTTCCGATCGGCCGAAGCGCCGTTCGAGATAGGCCTGGCCGAATTCCAGCGCGATCGACAGGATCCAGTAGATCATGGAGGCGGTGATCAGCATCTCGATGTGGCGGAACTCCGTCTGACCCATCGTGCGGGCGAGATACATGATCTCCCAGACGCCGACGACCGATACCAGCGAGGAATCCTTCAGCATGGCGATGAACTGGTTGCCGGTGGGCGGAATGATGACGCGCATGGCCTGCGGCAGGATGACCAGCGCCATGGTCTGGCCGGGACTCAGACCGAGCGCCGTTGCGCCTTCGCTTTGGCCGCGCGGAATGCTTTCGATGCCGGCGCGGAATATCTCGGTCATGTAGGCGCCATAACACAGCGACAGCGCCACGATGCCGGCCGGCACCGCGCCGATCACGTAGCCGACCTGCGGCAGGCCGAGATAGATGATGTAGATCTGCATCAGCAACGGCAGGCCGCGAAACAGCGACGTGTAGAAGGTGGCCAGTCCGTAAACGATGCCGTTGCCGGTCAGTTTGGCGATGGCGCCGACAAGCGCGATCAAGGTCGCGATAAGGATCGAGATCGCCGAAATGTAAAGCGTCGTGGTAACGCCCTGGGTGATCAGGAAGCCGACCTTCCTGGCGATGAAGGCAAAGGAGAGGTCGAAGGAATAGAAGAACAGCATCAGCAGCGCGAACAGCTCGATCCAGACGCCGGCGATCTGCTGGCGTCGGGGCAGGAGCAGCAGCAGCTTGCAGTTCACCAGCACCAGGAGCGCGATCAACACGGCCGAGAGGGCGCGCGACAGGGCTGGGTTGGCATGCAACCAGTCGGATGCAAGCGGCATCAACGAGCCGATCCAGCTCGACTTGATACCCATGGCGTAGAGGGCCGCGGCGAGCAGCGCCGGAAAAAGCGCCGCCGCGGCGTGGCGAACGAGCCCTGGATAGGAGAGCATCAGCCTGCCGATCATGCCGTCACCTTGTCCTTGGCGGTGGCGCGGCGTTCCCGCCACCAGTCCTGCGCCTGCAGTTTCCAGTAGGTGAGCTGCGCGGCGGCCAGGCCGGCGTTGCCGCCGGCCCAGCTCAGCCCGAACGGCGCGAACTGCCGGTACCGGTCCGAAGCGCCCAGAATGCCCTCCGCGACAATCTTTCCGGCAATCGCCGTGGTGTTGAGGCCATGGCCACCGAAAGCGGTGCAGTACCAGACGCCTGATCGCAGCTCTCCGATCTGGGGCATCAGATGCCGGGCGTAGGACATCAGCCCGGACCAGGCCAGCTCGGTCCTGAGGCCGGCAAGCTGCGGGTAGGTGCCGACCATCTCGCGGCGCAACTCGTGCGCCAGCGCGTCGGCGGAAGCGGCGCGCGTCGTGATGCGCCCGCCCCACAAAAGGCGATTGCCACCCTCGACCAGGCGATAATAGTCGCCGGCCCGCCTGTTGTCGCCGACGGCATCTGTCGTGGCCACGGCTTGCGCTATGAGGCGGGGAGCCGCCTCGGAAACCATCACATAGGTCGCGATGGGCAGAAAGGCGCGGTAGAGCTGGCCGAACACCGGGCCGGTATAGCCGCCGGTCGCGAGCACGATCTGGGGTGCCCGAAGCGTGCCCTGTCTGGTGCGAAGCATCTTTTGCGACCCCGAGAGATCGCATTCTACGACCTCCGAGCTTTCATGGATTTTGCCACCCAGGCGCTCGATCTCGTCAGCCAGGCAACGCAGATAGTTCAGCGGATGAATGTGAAAGGCGTTCGGGTCGCGCAGGCCCTGGTGGTAACGGACGGACTTCAGCACCGCACGGATGTCTTCTCTATCGAGATACTGAAGTTCATAGCCATGGTCGCGGGCCATCTGGTCGGCATAGGCCTTCAGCGCATCGCCGTCGTCGTAGCGCAAGACGCTGAGCAGGCCGGCACGCGGCAGGGCGGCCGATATTCCGAGCGTCTCGATGGTGTCGCGCACGAATTCCACGCCTTCGATCGACAGCCGATGCAGGTCGCGCGCCGCCTCCCCGCCGACCCGTGCGGCGATATTGTCGCCGCCGGTGGCAAAGCCGGGCGTGACGAAACCGCCATTGCGGCCCGAAGCGCCGAAACCGACGACCTGGGCTTCCAGCACGGCGACGTGCAGTCCGGCGCGCGCCAGCTGCAGCGCTGTCGTCAGCCCGGCCAGTCCGGCGCCGACGACGGCCACGTCACATTGCGCCTCGCCTTGCAGCGGAGGCCTCGTCTTCCGGTCGGTCAGAGTGCGGGCGTAGTAGGTGTCCGGATAGGCCATCGATGACTTTGCGGTGAGGGGCATGCGTTTGGTGTTCCCGCCGGCTGCCGAGGGACAGCCGGCGGGAATGACTTTACTTGGCGCTGTAGTCCTTGCCGTACCACTTCGTGGTCAGCGCGGCGAGCGTGCCGTCCGTTTTCATCCCGGTGATGATGCCCGCGACCTTTGCGGTCCACTCGGGATCCTTCTTCTCGGCGATGACGACGAGCGGCTCGCGGAAAGCGTACTCGCCTTCCAGGATCTTCACGGGATAGCCGTTCTTGATGGCATTCTGCGCCGTCTGCTCCGGGGCGATCACGGCGTTCAGGCGCACGCCGTCGCCAAGCCGCAGGTCATCGAAGGGAAGCATGGAATCCGCATAGGTGCGGATCTCGCCCGGCTCGAGCTTGTATTCGATGGGAGCCAGGCCTGGTGCGTCGATTTCGAGCTTGCGGCGGATGAAATCCTCCGACGTGGTAGCCGTCTCGACGCCGATGATCTTGCCGTTGAGATCGGCGACCGATTTCGCGCCGCTGTCCTTGTGCAGGACGTAGACATAGGGGCTGTAATAATAGATGCCGACAAAGTCGATCACCTTGGAACGGGCTTTCGTCGGCGTGACCGATCCGACGCCGAGGTCGTAGCGTCCCTGCCAGCGCCCGCCGGTCAGCGTCGCCCAATCGGGCGTTTCGAACGAGACCTCGACGCCAAGCCGCTTGCCGATCTCGCGCGAGACATCGATGTCGAATCCGGCGAGTTCGTTGCTGTCGTTGAGAAAGCTCTGTGGTGGCCAGGCCGCGTTGGTGGCGATGACCATCGCCTTTTTCGACGTGACGCGGTCCAGGGTTTCCCCCGCCATGGCAGCCGTTGTGATCGCGAATGTCGCTGCGGCAAGAACGGCCAAATCGAGTAGCTTTTTCAAAGTTATCCCTCCCTTGTGTTTGAAACTGATAGGATGCTTGACGTCGGATCTCAGCGCTTTCAGCCACAGCTTCAACGCGGACCGGTTTCGGTTTGTGCCCACCACAGCCGAAGCTGGTTCCCCTGATGGACCGGCGTTTGTGACCCCAGACAGTCAGGTCGCAAAAGGAAGGGTTCTACCCGGCGAAATGCGGGATAATGGCGATCGCGCAGTCATTGCGTGCCTTGAGACGGCAAAGTGCCGGATATGTTCGCTTTGTTCCGTCCACGCCGGCCCGTCTTCCGGATTGTCGCGGGGGCTGTTCAGCCGATAGGATCGCGCGGCGGGTGTGATGGTTGCAACGCGGATCGAGCGAGAGGATTTGTTTGTGGAATTGACCGAGAAGGATCGTCAGCTGCTCGCGCTGATGCAGAAGAATGCGCGTGAGCCGGTCGCGTCACTGGCACGTCAGCTCGGCGTATCGCGGACAGCGTTGCAGGAGCGGATCCAGAAGCTGGAGGCCGGCGGCATCATCGAAGGCTATACCGTGCGGCTGACCAAGGCGGCGGCCCAGAACGCCGTCCACTGTTTCACGCTCGCCGCCCTGAACAACAAGAGCTATCCGGACGTCTCCAGAAAGATCAAGGCGATGCCTTCGATCCAGGCGGTCTACGCCATAACCGGCGAATGGGACCTGATCATCCACCTTGCCGCCGAGACGCTCGAGAAGCTGAACCGGGAGGTGAATGCGCTGAATGAAATCGGCGGCGTCATCAAAACCGCTTCCCATGTGGTGATGGAGACGAAGTTCAACCGGACCATCTACGCATTGTAGGAGGTGGCGGGATGTCCGGCGGCGGTGGAGAACGCTCCGCCAGCCGGGGCCGCCATGCAGTCGGACTAGACCGTCGCCGGGTCGAGCGCCGGCTGGCTCTTGCGGCGCGCGACGATCGCCTCGAAATCCGCGGTCTGGAAGGCATCGCGCAAGGCGTCGAAGGACGGCAGCACGAAATAGGCGCGCTGGAACTTGTCGATCTCGTAGCCGGTGCGCATCACCGTCTCCAGGTCGAACGGCACATGGTGGGCCTCCGTGCTCTCGACCGCGAACTGCAACTCGGTGAACGACGACATCAGCCCGGCGCCAAACGCCTTCAGCGGCTGGCCGGCCTCCTGCATCAGGCCGTATTCGGCCGTGTACCAGTAGAGCCGGGTGATCATCTCGTCGCCGCCGAGCGCGATGATGTCGCCGGCCTTCTTGCCATACATCTGAATGAAGTCGGCGAACACCGGCTGCGACAGCACCGGCACATGGCCGAAGAAGTCATGGAACATGTCCGGCTCGACGATGTAATCGAGTTCCTGCCTGGTGCGCAGCCAGTTGGTGACCGGGAAGCGGCGGTTGGCGAGGTGATCGAAGAAGGGGGCGGCCGGAATGAGGCCGGGCACGGCGACGATTTCCCAGCCGGTCAGCTTGCGCAGCTTGGCGCTGACGTCCTCGAAATCGGGGATGCGATCGAGAAGGCCGAGCTTCTCGACGCCATCGAGGTAGGAGTGGTGGGCGAGCTTGCGCGTCAATTTGGTCTGGCGGTCGCACAGCGTGCGCCACACCGCCTGCTCCTCGGCCGAATAGTCATAACCCTGCGCCACGGTAAAATCGGCGCGGCATACCGAGTAGTCACCACGCAACCCCTGCGCCGCGCAGTCGCGGGCATATTCGGCAACGCTCATCGTCGTCATGGTTTTTCTCCTCGCAAATCATCAATGGCTAACGTAAGCGGAGCGTAACCGGATCTGCCGAGGCAAATCGGTTTTGATGATGGACCGCTTGCCACATTCGGGATAACATTCACTCATAATCCGCATGAGAGGAGTAAAAATGCCTCAATTCGACGATTTCGAAATCAGGATGCTCGATGTCCTGCAACGCGACGGGCGCAAGCCCGTCTCCGAGCTGGCGCAGGAGATCGGCCTCTCCACGACGCCCTGCGCGCGGCGCTTCGAAGCGTTGCAGGAAGCCGGCATCATCAAGGGATTTGCCGCAATGATCAGCCGCCGCGCGGTCGGCCTGATGGTCGAGGTGTTCATCCAGGTGCGCCTCGTCAGCCATAGCGACGGCTCGCCCGAAAGCTTCATCGCCGCGGTGCAGCGCATGGACGAGGTGTCGTCGTGCTGGACGATGACCGGCGACCACGATTTCCTGCTGCATGTCATGGTGCCGTCGGTCGACGAGCTCAACGCCTTCGTCATGCACCGGCTGATGCGGCTCGACGGCGTGCGCGACGTCCACACGCAACTGGTGCTGCAGAACATCAAGGGACCCGGCCACGTGCCGCTCGCGCATCTCAGGCGCTGATGCTATTCCTCGTTTTTGCGGAAAAGCTGCAAGCAAACTGCTGAAACGGGCCCATCGGGCGGCGCTATCGCCGGCCAGCATGCGCGGACCAACTCCCTGGAGGTCCGCCATGAACATCGTCCTGATCAATCCGCCGCACACAGCCATCGGCAGCCGCGTGCCCGACGATCATTTGCCGCCGCTTGGTCTTCTGGCGATCGGCGGCCCGCTGATCGACGCCGGCCACGAGGTGCGGCTCGTCGATGCCGAGTTCGGGCCGATGCCGCTCGCCTCGGTCGTCGCGGAAGCCCTGAAGGACTGCCCCGACTTCGTCCTGATCGGCCATTCCGGATCGACCTCGGCGCACCCGACCGCCTTGTTGATCGCCGGGATGATCAAGGCGCGCGAGCCGGCGACGATCATCCTCTACGGCGGCGTGTTCCCGACCTATCACTGGCGCGACATCCTTGCCGAAACCGCCGTTTTCGACTTCATCGTGCGCGGCGAGGGCGAGGCGACCGTGGTGGCGCTGGTCGAGGCGGTTGAAATGCGCCAACCGCCGGCAAGCGTTGCCGGCATCGCCTATCGCGACGATCTCAATCGTCCCATCGCCACGCAAGCGGCGATGACCATCGCCGACCTCGACGCCTACCGCGTCGGTTGGGAACTGATCGACCACCGCAGGTACAGTTACTGGGGCGGCAAGCGCGCCGTGGTCATGCAGTTCTCGCGCGGCTGCCCGCATCTGTGCAACTATTGCGGCCAGCGCGGTTTCTGGACCCGCTGGCGGCATCGCGACCCCGTCAAGTTCGCCAAGGAGATCGCCTGGCTGCACCGCCAGCACGGCGTCGAGCTGATCAACCTCGCCGACGAGAACCCGACCGTCTCGAAGAAGGCCTGGCGCGCTTTCCTGGAGGCGATGATCGCCGAGGACGTGCCGGTGCTGATCGTCGGTTCGACTCGCGCCGACGACATCGTGCGCGACGCCGACATGCTGCACCTTTACCGCAAGGCCGGCGTCATCCGCTGGTTGCTCGGCATGGAGAACACCGACGAGCAGACCTTGCAATTGATCCGCAAGGGCGGCAGCACCTCGTCCGACCGCGAGGCGATACGGCTGCTGCGAAGGCACGGCATCCTGTCGATGGCGACCTGGGTGGCCGGCTTCGAGGATGAAGGGTTTCGCGATCTCTGGCGCGGCTTTCGCCAACTCATCGCTTATGACCCGGACCAGATCCAGGCGCTCTACGTGACGCCGCATCGGTGGACGCCGTTCTTCCGCATCGCTCGCGACCGCAGGGTCATCCAAAGGGACGCCCGCCTGTGGGACTACAAGCACCAGGTGCTGCACATGAGCCGGCTCAAGCCGTGGATGCTGTTCTTTTCGGTCAAGCTGATCGAACTGGCGGTGCAGTCGCGGCCGAAGGCGCTGGCGCGCATCCTGTTCCATCCCGACCCCGAGCAGCGGCATTCGATGCGCTGGTACACAAACATGGGCCGCCGCGTCTGGTTCCGCGAAGTCTGGGGTTTTCTGGTGACAGACCGCCGGGTGAAAGGCGGCCCGACGCTCGCCGAATTCTGGGGCGCGCCGCAGGACGCCGAGGAGGAATCGATGATCTTCCAGCGTCCGGCGAAGAGACCTGCAACGGTGCCTGCCGTTGTGCTGCATGCGGCGCTCGAGTAACGCGCTTTCGCGTCCTGCCGCCGCGGGCCCGACCCGTCCCGCCCTGGCCGCCAGCGGTGCACGCTCTAATTCCTCGCGATCGGACGATGGTGACTGGCAGGAGGAAGCGATGGACCTTGTCACGCATAAGAAGATGAAGGGCGGCCGGCTTATGCCTTGGGGCAAAGGCACCGTCGTGACCGGCGCCAAGGGATATGTCTTCCTTGCCGGCAATACGGGCACGGCCGAGAACTATGATCCGTCGAGCGGCAAGGGTGGCGCCGTTGGCGACGCGGCGACGCAATGGCGCTCCATTCTGACGAACATCAAATCGGACCTGGAAGAACTCGGCAGTTCGCTCGAATATCTCCTCAAGATCACACAGTACGTCAAAGGGCCGTTTCCAGACGGCGGCGCGCTGAGCTCGCCCAACTTCCGGCTGGACGTCATGGACGAATTCTTCGCCGAGCACTACCCGAAGCACTGCAGCTACAACAATCCGCCGCCATCGGAAGTGATCGGGGTTGCAGCACTTGCGCATCCCGATCTCGTCATCGAGATCGTGGCCGTCGCCGCTCTGCCGGACTGAGGACGCCAGGCGCCGAAGGGCAAAATATCAGGGCACGATCAGTGTGCCGGCGCCGTGTTCGGTGAAAAGTTCGAGCAGCACCGAATGCGGCGTCTTGCCGTTGAGGATGACGACGCCTTCGACGCCGCGCTCAATGGCCTCGATGCAGGTCTCGACCTTTGGGATCATGCCGCCCGAGACCGTGCCGTCCTTGATCAGCGCCCTGGCCTCGGCGACCGTCAGCTCGTCGATCAGCTTCTTGTCCTTGTCGAGCACGCCCGGCACGTCGGTGAGGAACAGGAGGCGCGAGGCCTTGCAGGCACCGGCAATGGCGCCGGCGAAAGTGTCGGCGTTGATGTTGTAGGTGTGACCGTCGCGGCCGGGCGCCACCGGCGCCAGCACCGGGATCATTTCGGAGCGTGCCAGAAGGTCGAGTAGCGTGCGGTCGACCTCGACCGGTTCGCCGACGAAGCCGAGATCGAGCACACGCTCGATGTTGGAATCGGGGTCGATCATGGTCTTGCGCGCCTTTTCGGCGAACACCATGTTGCCGTCCTTGCCGCACAGGCCGATCGCCCATTCGCCCTCGGCATTGATCAGCGCGACGATCTCCTTGTTGATTGACCCGGCCAGCACCATCTCGACGATCTCGACCGTCTTCTGGTCGGTGACGCGCAGGCCGCCCTCGAATTTGGATTCGATCCCCATCTTGGCCAGCATGGCGCCGATCTGCGGGCCGCCGCCATGGACGACGATCGGGTTGACGCCGGACTGCTTCAACAGCGCGATGTCGCGGGCGAAAGCCTTGCCCAGTTCGAGATCGCCCATGGCATGGCCGCCATATTTCACCACGACCGTCTTGTGCTCATAGCGCTGCATGTAGGGCAGCGCGCGCGACAAGAGGGCGGCCTGCATTTCGGCGGTGGCGGCGACGTCCGTCATCGGCGTGGTTCCCTGGCTTCTGGTTCTATGCATGCCGTTGTCCCAAACCGCTGGGCACTTTCGGCGACATGCATCAGGTGGAGACGGCGGCGTCTTAGCGGCAATTGACGCGAGCCGCAAATGGCATTGCTGTCATATTCGAGCGGTTCACGATGTCGTCATTATGACGGCACCATCAGCGGCGCCCGCCGCGTCAGCCAGCCCGAGATTTTCTCCATCTGCGCGGCGAGCGACAAAAGCGTTTCCTCGTCGCCCGGACGGCCGGCGGCCTGGATGCCGAGCGGCAGGCCGGCATCCGTGACATGGACGGGGAGCGCGATCGACGGCTGGCCGCTGACATTGTGGATCGCGGGCCAATGCGTGAACCAAAGGCTATTGTCCATCAGCTGGCCGAACAGTGGTTTGATCTTGAGCAAGGAGGTGAGGTGAAGCTTGTCGAGCAGGTTTTCGATCAGTTCATCGGCGTTTTTGGGATCCATGGCACCGCAGGCGAGCGGCGGGTGGGCGATGACAGGCATCAGCACCGCATCATAGCGCGCGGTCTCCTCGATCAGTTGCCGCGAGGCGGCGTGCAGCCGCTGCAGGCCGGCATAGGTCTCGCCGGCCGAGACCATTTCGCCCAACCGGCCGAGCACCCGCGTGGCGCGCTCGATGTCGCCCGTCACGGAACGGCCGACGCGCAGCGCTTCGGCCCGCAGCGAGCCGGCGACGGCGGAGGCGACAGTCGTGCAGAAGTCGGCGAAGAAATCACGGCCGATGAAAGGGAGTTCGATATCCTCGACCGAATGGCCGCCTTCGCGGGCGAGCGCCACGGCAATGTCGAGCGCCTTGAGCGTCTCGGCCGAAATCGGCAGGCCAAGCGGCGACTTGCGGTACACCGCCAGCCTGAGCTTGCCGGGATCGCGCGCGGCGGCAGCGGCGAATGTGCCCTTTGGCGGCAGCGCGGCATAAGGCGCCAGCGTGTCTGGACCATGGGTGAGGTCGAGCAGCAGCGCGCAGTCGCGCACCGAGCGGGTGACGGCGTGATCGACGACCATGCCGTACCAGCTTTCGCTCACCAGCGGCGACAGCGGGACGCGGCCGCGCGAGGTCTTGAGGCCGACGAGCCCGCTGCAGGCCGACGGCACGCGGATCGAGCCGCCGCCATCCGAGGCGTGCGCCACCGGCACGACGCCGGCGGCGACCAGCGCTGCCGAACCGCCCGACGAGCCGCCGGTGGTGTGGCCGGTATTCCAGGGATTGCGGGTGATGCCGAAGGCTTTGGATTCGGTCATCAGCCGCAGCCCGTGCTCGGGCGACGTCGAGGTGACGATCGGGATCAGCCCGGCCGCGAGATAGCGCTCGGTCATCACCGAGTTGAAATCGGGCACCCAGGCCGGAATGCGGCTGCCGCCATGCGACGGCACCCCTTTGATGGCGATGCCGAGATCCTTGATGGCAAAGGGCACGCCGGCCAGCGGCAAGGAACGGTCGATGCTCTTCGCGCGGGTCCGTGCGGACTCATAGAGCGGCTCTGCCGTTGCATTGATTTCGGGGCGGGTGGCCTCGGCACGGGCGATCGCCGCCTCGGTCAAGTCGATCGCCGACAGTTCACCCTTGCGCACCAGACCGGCAAGACCGGTTGCGTCTTCTTCCCACAGGATCCGTTCGACCGACATGCGCGCTCCCCCCACCTCCGCCAAGCTAGCCAGCGGCGATTCCCTTGGCAATCCAGGCCGATAGTGTCTCAGTTTGGAATTTGAGCGGCGACTTTTTGTAAGTCGGCTATCTTCCAGCGTTGGGAGGGGGAGCAATCGCCCCCGGAACGATGTCGGTGTTTTGGGCAACCTTTATCCGCCAGCCCACCTGTTCTTCCTTCACAACCAGAAGCAGAATGCCTTCTCGTGTTCCGGCGGATGAGCCGTCCGGAGTGGATGCGCCGGTCAGGATCCATGTATAGTGCACTGATGCAAGGCCCGAGGATAATTCAACAACCGACGAGACAACACCCTCCAATCGGCTGTCACGAAACATGGCTTCATGAGTTGCGCGGTGCGCCTGTTCGATCTCGGTGCGGTTCTTCCACCACATGCCCACGACGTTGACGAAATTTGCGTCGTCGGTGAACAACGCTGCGAAGTCGTCCATATCATGTCTGTTCCAAGCATCGGCAAAGGCAGTGGCGGCATCCTCAGGTTTGGCGACCACCAATCCCATGACAAATCTCCGTTGCTTTCCGCCAAAGCGTAGCATGTCGGGGTCATCGCCTCAAATGCGATCGCCGCCTTTTGAATTTCAAACTGGGACACTGACTCGAGGCATGGTGCGGAAGCCCGAACTTTAGGTGCATGGAATATTTCGGGCGTTGCAAACACAACGCATTTGCCTAACTTGGCGCGCATGACGCCGCAGGACATCACCAAGCTGATCGTCCGGACTTCGATGAAGGATCGGGCCGCATTCGACCTGCTCTACCGGCAGACCAGTGCGAAACTTTTCGGCGTTTGCCTTCGTGTATTGAACGACCGGGAAGATGCGGAAGAAGCGCTGCAGGAAGTCTTCGTCAAGATTTGGACGAAGGCGGACCGTTTTGCTGTCTCCGATCTGAGCCCGATCTCCTGGCTGGTGGCAATCGCGCGCAATCATGCGATCGATCGCATCAGGGCGCGGCGCAAGCCTGCCGTCGATATGGATGCCGCGCTCGAGGTGGCCGATCCGGCGCCGGGACCTGAAGCGATGGCGGTGGCGGGCGATGAATTCGGACGCATCCACCACTGTCTCGATGAATTGGAAACGGACCGGGCGGCGGCCGTCCGCGGTGCTTACCTCAAGGGCGAAAGCTATGCCGAACTGGCGGCACGCCATGGCGTGCCGTTGAATACGATGCGTACCTGGCTGCGCCGCAGCCTGATGAAACTCAGGGAATGTCTGGAAAGATGACGCTGGCAGAGGACAACGGACCGGAACGTGGGGGCGACGACCTGTTCGCCGCCGAATACGTTCTTGGCGTTCTGTCGGCGGAAGAGCGGCAGATAGCATCCAAGCGCATCGGTTCCGAAGCCGATTTCGCGCGGCTCGTCGACGATTGGGAAGTTCGCCTGTCGTCGCTGGCCGCAGCCTATCCGGAAATCGAGCCGCCGGGTTCGGTGAAGCCGGCGATCGATCGCCGGCTTTTTTCGTCGACATCGGCTACGTCACCTCAAGTACCCGCCGGCCTGTGGTCCAGCCTCGCCTTCTGGCGCGGCCTTGCGGCGGCCGCTGTCGCTGCGCTGGTGCTCTACATCGCCGTCCCCTATCTCAACCCACCGGCCTCGCAGCCGCAGACGCGCCTTGTCGCCTCGCTCGCGGCCGACGGCAGCGACGTCAAATATCTGGCCGTCTACGACGCTGCCCGCCACGATGTCGGTCTCTCTCTCGTCTCTGGCGAACGCGCCGCCGGCAAGGACTTCGAACTGTGGATGATCGAGGGCAAGAATGCTCCGGTCTCGATGGGCGTCATCCCGGCCGGCCAGACCGCGCATGTGCCCGTTGCGCCGGCGGTGCAGCAGAAACTCGCGCGGGGCGCCGTGCTGGCCGTCAGTCTCGAGCCTGCCGGAGGCTCGCCGACCGGCCAGCCGACCGGGCCCGTCGTCGCCGCGGGCGACTTGAAGGGCATCTGATCGACCCGTTCGGACAGGGTTCTGCTCCCGAAAACGTGATGGAGCCGAAAATGTAACAAGGAGCTTGCCGCGGACGAAACAGCAGGCAAGAGCCCTCCGTCGATCGCGTCGTCTCGCTCCCGTGATCCGCAGTCGACACGCGTGCTCCGCGCCGCCGACGGTCAACCGTGTACGGCGCGGAGTCTCGTTTCAGGGGCAACCGTCACCGGCTTTTGACTTTCGGGCGGCGGCATAGTTTGGCAAAACAGACGACAGGAGGAACTGGTCATGAACCGTCGCGACTTTCTTTTGAGCGGTGCCGCCGCTATCGGCGTCGTCGGGGCCGCGGCAACGATGCTGCGCATGGGCAGCCCGCAGGCCGCGCAAGCCGCCGAAAAATTCGAGGTCACCAAGACCGACGACGAGTGGAAAGCCATCCTGTCGCCGGCCGCCTTCGACGTGCTGCGCAAGGAAGGCACGGAGTATCCAGGCACCAGCCCGCTGCTCAACGAACACCGCAAGGGCATCTTCGTCTGCGCCGGCTGCGACCTGCCGGTCTATCCCTCTGAGACGAAATTCGATTCCGGCACTGGCTGGCCGAGCTTCTGGCAGGAGATCGCCAATGGCATCGGCAAGACCGAGGACCGGTCGCTGGGCATGACCCGCACCGAAGTGCATTGCCGCCGCTGCGGCGGCCATCTCGGCCATGTCTTCGACGACGGTCCGGCGCCGACCGGCCTGCGCCACTGCATCAACGGGGTGGCGCTGACCTTCAAGCCCGCCACCGCCTGACAAGATGGGTTCTACGTTTCAGGGAAACGCAGAGCTGCCCTATTGCTGGCCTAGATGCTCGAGATAAGTTGAAAGGCCAGAGTGATCGTTACGACAATTGGTAAAACCGCGCCTAGCACCATCATGGCAAGGATGCAGTGGAACCGGACAGGCTGGGTCTCTCGGGAAATGTTGCCGGTGCGTTGGCTGACAACACCGGCTGCAAACCATCCGCGCAAGTTCGCCAAACAAGCACGAACCCACAATGGACAGCCGATCACGCACGCCACCAGCAAAATGCCAAGAACCCAAGTCTCCATTAAAATAAGATATCCGCAGATGTTTTAATCATTCGTGCTGGCTGCATCCGGCTTTCACTCAATTCGAGCTTAACGGCCAGCTGCTGAATATCCAGTTTGTCTTGGAATTACGCCAGGACCAAGCGGATATAAAAAACTCCGGGCTTTGCGGCCCGGAGTTTTTTGCGTGGTTCGGAGTTTTCGGGCGTGGACTGGAGGAGCTTCCCGAAAACCGCTGCCACGGTTCCTTGCTTCAGTGCCCGCCGCCTCCGCCACCACCGGGCGCGCCCGGCTTCCTGATCAGCATGGTGAAGAAGCCCAGCGTCCCGAACAGTACGGTCAGCAGATAGAACACATCCATGAAGGACAGCAGCGCCGCCTGCTGGTGGACCATGCCCGACAGCTTGGAGATCGCCGCGCTTGTGGCATCCAGGCCGGTGGTCTGCTCGAAATTGAGCGTCATGTTCTGCAGCTTGGTCTGCGCGGCGGCGCTGCCCCACTGCACGTGCTCGGAGAGCCGGGCATAGTGGAAGGCATTGCGATCGATCAGCACGGTGTTGATGATGGCAAGACCGACGGCGCCGCCAAGGTTGCGGGTGAGGTTGAACAGTCCGGACGCGTTCTTCAACCGGTCCGGCGGCAAGGTGCCGAGCGCGATATTGTTGATCGGCACCATGCACAGCATCATCGAGCAGCCGCGCAGGATCTGCGGGATGAGCAGCTCGTAAAAATCCCAGTCGGCGGTCAGATGCGTCATCCACCAGGTGCCGGTGGCGAAGCCGAACAGGCCGATCATCATCATCAGCCGCAGATCCATCTTGCTCGACAGGATGCCGGAGATGGGCGCGGTGAAGAACATGGCCAGACCGCTTACGAACAGCGCTTCGCCGATCATCATCGAATCGTAGCCGCGGATGCGTCCGAGGAAGACCGGGTAGAGATAGGTCAGGCCATAGAGGCCGATGCCGATGACGAAGGAAAACAGCGAGCCGAAGGCGAAATTGATGTTGCTGAAGGCTTTGAGGTCGACGATCGGTTCCTCGGCCGTGAAGACACGCCAGAAAAAGATCACCGCGCCGATGGTCATGACGATGGCGCAGATGAACACGGCCTGGTCCTGCAGCCAGTCGTTGTTCGGACCCTCCTCTAGCACATATTCCATGCAGCCGAGGAAGGCGGCCATGCCGGCGAGGCCCCACCAGTCGAACTTCGAGAACAGCTTGAGATTGGGCTTGTCGAAATCGATCAGCGACCAGGCCGCGGTCGCGACCAGAATGCCCGGTACGACATTGACCAAGAACAGCCAGTGCCATGAAAAGGCGTGGCTGATATAGCCGCCGACGGTCGGGCCGATGGTCGGCGCCAGCGTCGCCACCAGGCCGATCATCGGCGAGACGATGGCGCGGCGCGAGGGCGGGAAGATGGTGAAGGCCGCCGCAAAGACACTCGGGATCATGCCGCCGCCGATGAAACCCTGCACGGCGCGGTAGACGATCATCTGGTCGATGTTGGTGGCGGTCGCGGCAAGGGCGCTGGCCGCGGTGAAGCCGGCGGCCGCGACGGTGAACAGCACGCGCGTCGACAGCATCCGGCTGAGGAAGCCCGACAGTGGGATCATGACCACCTCGGCGATCAGATAGGCCGTCTGCACCCACGGTATCTCGTCGGAGCTGGCGCTGAGGCCGGCCTGGATCTCGGCCAGCGAGGCCGAGACGATCTGGATATCCAGGATCGCCATGAACATGCCGAACACCATCGCCAGGAAGGCGATGATGCGTCGGGTCGAGATGGTGTCGGGCGCGGCCGGTATCGCCGGCGGCGATCCTGCGGTGATAGTTGCGGTTGCCATGTCCTGAGCCTCCTTGAGGCAGGCCGGGCGGCTCGGTGCTTCAATCAGCCACCAAGCCGCCCTCCGAAAAGCGATTAGTTACTGGTCGGGGCAGGCGCGGTGCGGCTGTCGACGGCGACGACGACGCTCAAGCCGGCGCGCAGCTTGCCGGTTTTCAGCGCGTCGGCCGGCACCTCGATGCGGACCGGCACGCGCTGCACCACCTTGGTGAAGTTGCCGGTCGCGTTTTCCGGCGGCAGCAGCGAGAACACCGCGCCTGACGCCGGCGCCAGCGAGGAGACGGTCCCCTGGATGGGGTGGCCATCGATGGCGTCGACCGAGATGTTGACCTTTTCCCCAGGCACGAGCCGCGCAAGCTGCGTCTCCTTGAAATTGGCGACGATATAGAGCTTGTCCATCGGCACGACCACGGCGAGCTTCTGGCCGGGGCTGACCAGATCGCCCTGTTCGACGGAGCGGTTGCCGACGACGCCGTCATACGGCGCCTTGAGCACGGTGAAGGAGAGATCGCGCGCGGCCTTGTCGCGGCCAAGCTGCAGCGATGCCAGCGTGCTGGCGGATTCTGCGCGCTGCGCCTCGAGCACGCCGATATTGGCCTGCGCGGCGGCGATCTGCGCATCGGCGCCGACGAGCGCGGCCTTGGCCTGGTCGAGCGCGGTCTGGGCGTCGTCCAGCTGTGCCTGCGTGCCGACATGCGTCTTGACCAGTTGCGCGGCGCGCTGCTGCGCACGGCCGGCATTGTCGGCGGCGGCCTGGTCGGCGACCTTCTGCGCCTGCGCCTGCTGCAGGGAGGCCTGCGCGGCCTTGGTCTGCGCGTCGATGCGGTCGAGCGTCTTGGCCAGCGTGGCGATCTGCGCCTCGGCCTGGGCAACGGCGATCTTGTAGTCGCCGGCATCGATCGTTAGCAGCGGATCGCCGGCCTTCACCTGCTGGTTTTCGCTGACCAGGATCCGATCGACATAGCCGGAAATTTTTGGCGAGACGAACGACATGTCGGCCTGGACATAAGCATCGTCAGTCGAGATCATGAAGCGGCCGGTGGTCCAGTAATCATAGCCGTACCAGGCGCCGCCGCTCAAGAGGGCAAGGCCGATAATCGGCAGCAGGAAAGAGCGTACCGAGCGCTTCTTCTTGGCCGGAGCTTCAGCCTCTGGCGGCGGTGCGACTGCCGGCTGGACATGCACATCCGGCGCTTCCGTCGCCGGGGCGACCTTGGCGTTGGGAAAAGGGCGGACTTCGGCGGTGGCGGGCGTGTTCGAGGACATGACATCTCTCTAATGTTATAATACTGAACCGTTCGGTTCGATCCGGCCGTTGACATAGCGCGTAAAGAGGACCATATCAAGGGGCAATCGAACCGGTTGGTTCGAATTATTTCGAGGTGCGACTTATATGGGTGAGATCGTGGGCAACGCCGACATCGACGCGTGCGAAGACCTGCTGGAAGGTCTGCGCCGCGGCCGGCCGGCGGCTGGACAGGACCCGGTCAAGCGCAGCCAGATCATCGACGGCGCCCGTCGTGTCTTCATTGAAAAGGGCTTCGAGGCCGCCTCGATGAACGACATCACGCGCGAGGCCGGCGTCTCCAAGGGCACGATCTATGTCTATTTCGCCAACAAGGAAGAGCTGTTCGAGGCGCTGATCGAGGAAGAGCGCGGCACCATCTTCAAGAACATGTACGACATGCTCGAACGCGCCGACGACCTGCGCCAGACGCTGATCAAGTTCGGCAAGGTGCTGTCCATGAAGATCACCTCCGCCAGGGTCATCCAGGCGCAGCGTACGGTTATCGGCGCCTCCGACAGGATACCGGACATGGGGGCCCGATTTTACGAACGCGGGCCCAAGCGCGGCCATGACAAGGTCGTGACATTCCTCAATGCCGCCATCGAGCGCGGCCTGCTCGAGATCGAAGATGTCGACCTCGCCGCCTATCAGTTCACCGAATTGTGCCTGGCCGGTCTTTTCCGGCAGTGCATCTTCGCCTACCGCACGAAGGCCCCGACCCAGGACGAGATCGACCACATCGTCAGGTCGGGCGTCGACATGTTCCTGAAAGCCTACGGCACCGAAAGGCTGGCAGAGGGAGAAAAGACCTTACATTCATCCTGACAGGATTCTCCGAAACGGCCGTCCATTTTTTTGCGGAGGCCGGCTTGACCTCAAGGCGCTGAGCGTCGACGTCTGGATCTGGGTAGAACTGGTCATTCCGCGGGAATGGTTCTCGTTCGCGAGTGTGAAGGCAGATCGGGATGGGCGTTCCGAAGCTCCAGAATGAGATGCGACGCATCGTGGCGGACTTCAACGCCGGTCGCCACGAGCAGGCACGGCTGCTTTGCGAGGAGGCTCTTCGCCAGGCGGCGGACGACCCTGCCCTCAACCACCTCATGGCCGCCGTTCTTTTCGCCAAGGGAGAGATTTCGGGAGCCCGCGCCCATATTCAGGCAAGTCTGGCGATCCGGGCTGACAACGCATCCGCTCAATTGCTCGCCGGTCGCTTGGCGCGGGCGGCACGGGATTTTGACCAAGCGCTGTTCCATTTCTCACGCGCGGCCGAATTGTCGCCTGGCGCCGCTGTGCTCATCGAGCAGGCGCGAACACTTGATGAGGCGGGCGACCGGGCCCAGGCGCTCGATCTGTGGCGACAGGTAACACTTGCCGATCCCTTGTCGGCGGAGGCGGCAGCGCGTTTGGGCCGCATGCTGTTCGAGGACGGAATGCCCGCCGATGCGGCACCTTTGCTGGAGCGGGCAGTAAAGGGAAACGCGCCTGCATCGGCGTGGTTCGACCTCGCCCTTGTCAGGCAGGATCTGCATGATCATGTGGGGGCAGCGGCCGCCTATCGCAAAGCGCTGGAGATACGCCCCGACAACGCCGAGGCGGCGGTCAATCTGGGGATAGTGCTTCAGGAAGTGGGCGACATGGACGCCGCGATCGAGGCCTATCGAACAGCCTACGAGCAGCGCGCCACAACCTTCGGCATCATCGCGATGGCCCTGACGTCAGCGCCGCACGGCAAGCTTTGGATCGATCGCGAAACGTTGAAGGGCTTGCTTGGAGGTTAGCGGGCGCGCTTTACGCGAAACTGCTTCCGGTAGACGCCGGGTTCGGCAAGAACATCGGCGACGGTTTTTTCATAGGAGGCCTTGCGCTCGGCATCGAAGCTTTCGAAGACAAGTTCGGGCGCGGCGCGCGGCACGGGAAAGCACTGCGCAACCGGTGTGCCCTTCGCCAGCACGCCGGAAAAACCCTGGTCGGTCCAAATCGCCGGGAAATTGATGCCGGCGGTCCTGGAAGTGATCTGAATCGACGACACCAGTCACCAGGCGGAAAGGAAGATCATCGCGGTTGACCGGATGGGTGGCGAAGAGGGACCAGCCTTCCTCCAGCTCGATCGTCCAGAAACTGTTGAATTTTATGGCCGCCAGCCCATTCGACAACGGTGCGCCGGCGAGCTGTTCGGCGACATGGAAGCTGAGCGGCGAACGCGGGTGGCCCTTCGTTGACGGCTCGGCGATGTCCCACCGCCATTCGAAGGCTCCGTTCTCAACGGTCACGTCGCATGGCAGCAGGATCATGAAGCCATGCGTCATGGCATCGACGAAGGGCGGACACTGTTTTACCGTCCTGATCTCTCGCCCATGGATTTCCGAATAGGCTTTCGGAGGCATCTTGCGGAGCCAGTCGGGCAGCACGCCGCGCGCGGGAACCGGCCGGGGCAGCATTTCGGCAAGGGCGGGATCACAACGAAAAACGATACGCATCCGGTTGCCCTCGAACGGCATTGCGATGTTGACGGATTGCCAGGGCGCGGTCAACGGATCGCGCAGGACGACTAGCCGCCATTGGCCGCAAGCACGATCGCGGCCTGCAGTTCCTCGAGGCCTTCGCCTTTTTCCGATGAGGTCGCCAGCACGAACGGAAACGCCGCCGGCCGCTTCTTGATCTTGGCCAGCGTCTCCTCGATCAGCCGCGGCACGCCGGCGGCCTTGATCTTGTCGGTCTTGGTCAGCACGATCTGGTAGGACACCGCCGCCTTGTCGAGCAGCGACAGCACCTCGTCGTCCTTGGCCTTGATGCCGTGGCGGGCATCGATCAGCACGTAGACCCGCTTCAGCGTGACCCGGCCCTTGAGATAATCGAAGACCAGCTTCGTCCACTCGTCGACCTTCTCCTTGGGCGCCGTGGCGTAGCCGTAGCCCGGCATGTCGACCAGCGCCATTGGCGGCAGGTCGGCGCCCTCGCCGGAAAACCCGTCCGGCACGAAATAGTTGAGCTCCTGCGTGCGCCCTGGCGTGTTGGAGGTGCGCGCCAGCCCCTTCTGTTTGACCAGGGCATTGATCAGCGACGACTTGCCGACATTGGAGCGGCCGGCAAAGGCGATTTCGGGCGGCCCTTCCGGCGGCAGGAACTTCATGGCCGGCACACCACGGATGAAGATCCACCCGCGCGTGAACAGGTCGGTGCCGATCGCGGTGCTGTTGGGAACGTTCAAGCTGCTGCCTCCAGAAGAGAGATATCGGCGCCCCTGATGGCGTCGAGGTTGCGGCCGACCTTGTCCACCGGCCAATCCCACCATGCCACCGCCAGCAGCCGCCGGATCGTCCTGTCGTCGAAACGCATCTTGACCACTTTCGCCGCGTTGCCGGCGACGATCGCATAGGGCGGCACATCGTGCGTCACCACCGATTTGGCGGCGACGATGGCGCCATGGCCTATTTCCACGCCAGGCAGGATCACCGCCTCCATGCCGATCCAGACATCGCTGCCGACCACGGTATCGCCGCGCACTTCCTTCGACCAGGTCGCCGGGTCAAAACCGTTTTCCCAGCCATGACCGAAAATGTTGAACGGATAGGTCGAAAAGCCGGACATGGCGTGGTTGGCGCCGTTCATGATGAAGCGTGCGCCTTCGGCGATGGCGCAGAACTTGCCGATGATGAGCTTGTCGCCGATGAAGGTATAGTGATGCAGCACGCATTTTTCGGCGAATTTGTCCGGTCCGTCCGGGTCGTCATAATAGGTGAAGTCGCCGATCTCGATATTCGGCGCTGTGACCAACGGTTTCAGGAAGCCGACGCGCGTGTGCATGGGGATCGGGTGCTTGATGCCGGGGTCGGGTCCGTTCATGTGGGTTCGTCCGGGAACTGGCAGACAGACGCATCCGTAACCGGAGGCGTCTGCTCAAAATAGCGTGATCCGCCCTATAGCACCAATCGGCCGGGGAGCGAGTCTTCCGTGGCGGACAAGCTGATTTGTCGCCGCGGCGGATCACGATCGGGTTGGACAGCGCGCCTGTAGAAACCACTGCCCTGATAGACCTGAACGTTCGACGCTCCGGGCGGCAGCACGAAGGTGTGAGGGACGACAGGACCCCGGCCTCGCCGATAGGGCTTCCCAAGAAACATGGCACCCGTCATGAGGCGGGGATGGCGGACCGAGAAAGCCCCAACGACCCGCCAGCGCCCCTTTTCGCCGGAAGCCGCTACTTCGGCAACAGGACCTTGTTGACGACGTGGATGACGCCGTTCGACTGGTTTACGTCGGGGATCGTCACCTTCGCCTCGCCGCCGGACTCGTCCATGATGTAGAGCTTGCCTTTCTTGATCTCGGCGGTGAGCGTGTCGCCCGAGACGGTCTTCATCTCGTATTTGCCGCCCATCGCCTTGGCCTTCTCCATCATCTCGGCGCCTGAAATCTTGCCGGCCACGACATGCGCGGTCAGCACCTTGGTGAGCTTGTCCTTGTTCTCGGGCTTGAGCAGCGTGTCGACCGTGCCGCTCGGCAGTGCCGAGAAGGCTTCGTTGGTCGGGGCAAAGACGGTGAAGGGGCCAGCGCCCTGCAGCGTGTCGACCAGGCCGGCCGCTTTGACGGCGGCGACCAGCGTCGTGTGGTCCTTCGACTTGACCGCGTTCTCGACGATGTTCTTGGTGGCGTACATCGGCGCGCCGCCGACATTCGGGTTCTTGGCATAGGCGGGAGCGGAAATCGCCATGCCGGCGACGAGGGCTGATATGGCGATGGTCCTGAATGTGGGCAAGCGCATGTGGTCTTCCTCCGGGTGAGGGCTGATCGGAATTGATAGCCTTTGGAAACGCACAAGCAGTCACGCCGCGCGAGCGCTTTCAGTTTCGCCGATCACGGGAACGTGAACGGATGCCCGCCCCAGAGAAAAAGCCCGGACGAGCCAGGCGCTTTCGACAGGCCGTGCGGTTGAGGACAGTCTGACCCGCCAATGCACCGTCATCGAGTTCAGGACATTCAGATGCCGAACGGAAATGTATCCGGTATCTTGCCGGTGCTGTTGGCCGACATGCTGAGCGGTGTAACCGCGGACGTTTGATCGAACCAGACGAAGGCGTCGAACTGGCGGGAGACGGACGAGTCCATGTAATGGCTGAGCCGTTCGGTCTCCGGCCGGTAGATGACGCCGATATAGCGTTCCGGCCTTGGTGCCGCCAGATCGTCGCCGAGCTGGCCATGGCGCCCAAAATCCAGCAGGAACGATGGTTTGCCGCTGTCGTGACACAGTCGCTCGAAGCTGTTCGGCAGCGAAGGATTCACGTCCTTCACCTCCATCTCACCGTCCCAATCCGAGGCACAGGCGACAGTACCGGTATCTGTTCCGAAGCCGATCAGCGCCGTCCGCCCACCGAAGCGTTCCCGGCAGAGCTGGCCGATGTTCAACTCGTCGCGGACGGTACCCATGACGGTATGCCGCGCGTCGCCGATATGCGAGTTATGCGCCCACACCACGGCCTTCGAATCCGGTCCATGCGCTTCGAGAAGCTGATCGAGCGTTTCGAACATGTGCCGATCGCGGAGGTTCCAGGTCTCGGCGCCGCCATAATACATTACGCGGTAGTACCGCTCGGCCGATGCGACCAGACGTGCACTCTGTTTGGCGTCGAGCAGAGCGCCGTCGCCTTCGGCCATGGATCGCTCGAACAGATCCATGCACTGTCGCACCACGGCCTCTTCGCAGGTTCTGTAGCCCGGCCGCAGCGCCGCGCGCCCGTAGGTGGTGGGCTCGTTCTGCCAGGGCATCAGACAGCCATAGCGCTCGCGCGCGACGGCGGCCGCTTCGGGATCGACCTTGTCTAGGTAGGCAAGCACCGTGGCGATCGAGCCGCTCATATTGTAGAGATCGAGTCCGTAGAAGCCTGCCTTTGCGTGATCGGGCACGTCCCGATTGTACTCATGGAGCCGGCCGATGAATTCGGACACCTCGGTGTTGCGCCACATCCAGGTCGGGAAGCGCTGGAACGGCTGCGCCTCCGACTGCCGTTCCTCTGCGCGCACATACCGGTTGATCTGTGCTGCATCCGGCCAGTCCGCCTCGACGGCTACGATGGTGAACCCGTGTCGCTGGAGGAGGCGTCGGGTGACAGCCGCGCGGGCACGATAGAATTCCGAAGTGCCGTGGCTGGCTTCCCCGAGCAGGACGACGCGCCGGCTGCCGAACCGGTCGAACATTGCGCCGAAGGCCGGATCGTCGATCGGCGGCAAATCTTCGGCCGCCCGCGCGATTTGCCGCGGCAAAGGAGGAGGGCGTACCTCGCGCGCCGACGGCGCGTTTTCGTCGTGCCCGCCATGCTCGCCGATCAGCGGCACGAACATGACGCCACCGAGGTCCTCCTCCTCGAACTTGTTTGCCGCAATCCGCGTGAGGCGAACGAGGCGCTGCGAGTAAGGGTCCTCACCGACCGGAATGATCAGCCTGCCGCCGATCTCCAACTGCTCCTGCAAGCTAAGGGGAATGGACTTGCCGGCGGCCGCGACGACGATAGCGTCGAAGGGTGCCTTTTCCTGCCAGCCTTTCGTGCCGTCGCCGACCCTGACCTCGATGTTCCGGTAACCGGCGGCATTGAGCCGCCGTTCCGCCTGTTGCGCGAGCGATCGATGCCGCTCGACGGTGAAGACGTGTTCAGCAAGTTCGGCCAGTACGGCTGCCGCGTAGCCCGAGCCGGTGCCGATTTCCAGCACGCGATCGGTCGCCTCGATCTCGGCCATCTCAGCCATTTTCGCCACGATGAAGGGTTGCGAGATCGTCTGTCCGCTGCCGATCGGCAGCGGGCTGTCCTCATAGGCGAATTCCTCAAAACCCGCGTCGACGAATTGCTCCCGCGCGACCCGGCGCAACGCATTCAGAACCCGTTTGTCATGCACACCGCGGCGCGCGATGTGCGCCTCCACCATCCGATGCCTGGCGTGCTCGAAATCCAGCATGACAGCCTCCAATCAGGGCGATCCTCTGCACGTTCGACGCCGGTCGTGCCAGGCTCCTATTCGTTGGTTCGCCCGGTCTGCCGGGGATTGACCCCGCCTTGCGGCGTGGTGTCGTTATCGACATCTCCCGTGAAAGTGTTCTCGCCGTCCAGTTCCTCGTCCTCGTCGAGAAGATTGCCACCCTTGATCGTGCCCCTGGAGGCGCCAATTCCCGGATTCTGCTTCAAATCCTTGTCGGAGGGCTTGCGTGTCTTTGGGTGAATGTTGCTGCTCATCGGAATGCCTCGCTGCAAGTAGCATGATGAGGTCGATCCGCTGCACTGCCTTGAATTTGGACAGGCGCGTCGACCTGATCCTCCCCACGCGGGAGCTTTAGGAAGCCTTTTGCGCGAACTCTTGAACGCAGGATAAGTTCCATGGGGGCAATCCGGCAGCAGCGAGGTTCGGCTGGTTCGCCAGCAATGACGGGAGGCCACGAAAATGCCGGTTCGGTCCCTGGTCCCTATCGCGTGCCGGATCACGGCATCGCACGCTGCATCACTGAAACTAATGCATGTCGCCCGGAAGTGTCCTCGGTTCCGGGATAACGACATGCATAAAATCAGAAGTTTACAGCAGCGCGGGCGAATCCTATTCGCGCGACACGCTGTAAACGGCTGAGCCCTGTGGAACACAGGACCCAGCCGTCAAATCCACCCCTGTCTAAACCGTCCACTTACGTTCAGTCTACCGGGCGGCTCTTTTTGCCAAAGAGGCGCCGGCTATTCCGCCGGCGAGGGTTTCTTGCGGAACAGCGCCACCAGATTGTCCCAGAGTTCGATCTTGGCGCCCTGGCGCTTCATGATCACGCCCTGCTGCAGGATCGACAGCGTGTTGTTCCAGGCCCAGTAAATGACCAGACCCGCCGGGAACCCGGCCATCATGAAGGTGAAGATGACGGGCATCCAGGTGAAGATCGCGGCCTGCGTCGGATCCGGCGGCGTCGGGTTCATGCGCATCTGCAGGAACATGGTGACGCCCATGATCAGCGGCCAGACGCCGATCATCAGCATGTGCGGCAGCGTGACTGGGACCAGCCCGAAAAGGTTGAAGATCGATGTCGGATCGGGCGCGGCCAGATCCTGGATCCAGCCGAAGAACGGCGCGTGGCGCATCTCGATGGTGATGTAGAGCACCTTGTAGAGCGAGAAGAAGACCGGGATCTGCAGCGCCACCGGCCAGCAGCCGGCGAGCGGATTGATCTTCTCGGTCTTGTACAGCTCCATCATCGCCTGCTGCTGCTTCATCTTGTCGTCCGCGTATTTCTCGCGGATCTCGAGCATCTTGGGCTGCACCTTCTTCATGTTCGCCATCGACGCGTAGGACTTGTTGGCAAGCGGGAAGAACAGCGCCTTGACGATGACGGTGGTGGCGAGAATCGCCAGGCCGAAATTGCCGAGGAATTTGTAGAGCGTGTCGATCAGCCAGAACATCGGCTTGGTGATGAAGTGGAACCAGCCCCAGTCGATTAGCAGGTCGAACCGCTTGATGTGGCGGTCTTCGGCATAGGCGTTGATCTTGGCGACTTCCTTGGCACCGGCGAACACCTCGGTCTCGACGGTCGCCGACTGGCCGGCCTCGACGTTGATCGGGTCGGTCAGGAAGTCGGACTGGTAGCGGTGGCGGCCGTCCTCGAAATAGGCAAAGCGCGGCTGGAACGGCTGCTTCTCGGTCGGCACCAGCGTGACGGCCCAGTATTTGTCGGTGATGCCGAGCCAGCCATCGGTCGACTTGCCGGGCTGGTACTGCTTGTCCTTCTCGACCGACGCGTATTTGTGTTCCTGCAGGCCTTCGGCGCCGGTGAAGCCGATGAGGCCTTCATGCAGCACATAGGTGCTGGCGACGGCCGGCTTGTCGTAGCGCGTGACGCGGCCGTAATTGAACAGCGAAACCGCGCTCGAGCCGGAATTCTGCACCGTGTCCGACACCGTGAACATGTAGTTGACGTCGACGGAGAAGGTGCGCTTGAAGGTCAGGCCCTTGTCGTTGGTGTAGGTGAGCGTCACCGGCGTCGACGGGGTCAGCGTCGGATTGCCGTCCACGCTCCACACCGTTTCGGCACCCGGCACCGCGCCGGTCTTGTCGTTGCCGACAAAGCCGATCTCGGCGAAATAGCCCGTGGGCAGAGCCTGCGGGTTGAGCAGCTCGATCTCGGGCGAATTCTTGTCGACGGTCTCGGTGTAGTGCTTGAGCTTGAGGTCATCGAGCCGCGCGCCGGTCAAATTGATCGAGCCCTCGAGGCTCGGCGTGTCGATCTTGACGCGTTTGGATGCCGCCAGCGCCTGGTCGCGGCTGGCCGCGGTGACGACGTCACCGCCGGGGGCATTGGGAATGGCGCCCGGGGCGGTAGTGCCTGGGGCCGGCGTCGATGCGCCCGGATTGGCCGCTTCTGCCGCCTTCTTCTGTTCCTCGACGCGCTGCTGCTCGACCTTGGCGGCCTCGCGCTGGGCTTCGCTGCGCGGCAGCACGTAGAAATACTGCCATACCGCCAGGATCAGCACCGACAATGCGATGGTGATGAAGAAGTTCCGGTTGTTTTCCATCGAGAGCCCTTGGCCTATCGTGTTCCGCGAAGTCGGCGGGAGAGTTCGGCCTTCAACTGGCCGAAAGGCGCGCGCAGCGCATCATCGCGTCCGACGATGACATAATCATTGCCGGGCACCATGTCATCTGCCGCATGGACGCGGACGGCCTCTTTCAGCCGCCGCCTGACGCGGTTGCGCACAACAGCGTTGCCGACCTTCTTGGTGACGGTGTAGCCGACGCGCGGCACCCCGCCGTCGCCGCGGTCAAGGACCTCGACGAGGAAAAACCGTCCGCGTCGCTTTTCACCACGACGGACGGCCAGGAATTCCGCGCGGTTCAGAAGCCGCTTGGGATTTTGCCCCACTGGCTTGCCGGTTGCGGGCAACGATCTCGTCTCGCTTAGGCGCTGAGCCGCTTGCGGCCGCGGTTGCGGCGAGCTGCGACGACGCCACGACCACCCTTGGTGGCCATGCGGGCACGGAAGCCGTGCCGGCGTTTGCGGACGAGTTTGGACGGTTGGTAGGTACGCTTCATTTGTTTTAATACCGCGGGGTGCGGCCCTTCTTGATTCTGTCACTTTGTAACAGGAGCTTTGCCGGGCCGGCTTTGGCGCGATCGAAACCGCGCCGGGACGAATGGCCCGAGCGTGAGCGGGCTTATAGAAAGAAGGGTTTTGGAAGTCAATCCGGCGTCGGCGCGCTAAAGACGCACCTCTTTTGGAGCATCTATTTTTCCGACCAAGGGAGAAATTGGCAAAAAAGCCGCAATCGCCTAATCTTGGCTGATCAAGTGATTGTGAAGATCGAGTCGCATGAGCGAAGCCAGCCAAGCAGGGGAAGGGACCGGAACGGCGCCAGCCGCTGTCCGCACGGTACCGCTGTCGCGCGGCCTGTCGACCAAACTGCTGCTGCTCACCATCGTTTTCGTGCTGCTGGCCGAAGTGCTGATCTTCCTGCCCTGGATCGCCAGCTACAGGCTGAGCTGGCTCAAGGAGAGGCTGAGCACGGCCGCCGCCGTGTCGATCGTGCTGGTGCAGGGCGATTCGACGTCGCTGTCGCGCACGGCCCAGAATGACGTGCTGATGGCCATCGGCGCCAAGGCGATCGCGGTGCGCGACGGCGGCGTCTCGCGGCTTCTGGTGGTGGCCGACATGCCGCCGCAGGTCGACGAGCACATCGATCTCGCCAGCGTCGGCATGGTCAAGGGCATGACCGGCGCGCTGGACACGCTGTTTTTCGGCGGCGACAGGATGCTGCGCGTTTTCGGACCGGTCGGCGACAGCGACAAGGAGTTCGAGCTGATCATGCCGGACTATTCCCTGCGCAAGGCCATGCTCATCTACTCGCGCAACGTCGCCTTCGTCTCGCTCCTGATCTCGCTGTTCACGGCCATGCTGGTCTATGCCGCGATCGACCTGATCATGATCGGCCCGATCCGCACCATGACGCGCTCGATGCTGTCTTTCTCCGAGGCTCCCGATGACCCCGGGCGAATCATTCACCCCGCCGACCGCGCCGACGAGATCGGCGTGGCCGAGCGCGAACTGTCGCAGATGCAGGAGCGGCTGCAAAGGATGCTGGCCGAGCAGAAGCATCTTGCCGACCTCGGCTTGGCGGTATCGAAGATCAACCACGACATGCGCAACATCCTGGCCTCGGCCCAGCTGATGTCGGACCGCCTGCGCCAGGTCAAGGATCCGACCGTGCAGGCCTTCGCGCCAAAACTGTTGCGCGCGCTCGACCGCGCCGTCTCCTATTCGGAGGGCGTGCTTCATTACGGCCGCACGCAGGAGCCGCCGCCTTCGCGCCGAAGGGTGAGGCTGCGCCAACTGGTCGAGGACGTGCACGGACTGCTCGACATCGAGGAGGGCATCGAGTTCATCAACGCCGTCGAGGTGGCTTTCGAGGTGGATGCCGATTCCGACCAGCTCTTCCGGGTGCTCACCAATCTTTGCCGCAACTCGGTGCAGGCGATGGCGGCCGACACCGAAAGCGCCGTGGTGCGGCGGTTGGCGGTCTCGGCCGAGCGCATGGGCAGTGTCAGCCGCATCGCCGTTACCGACACAGGTCCCGGCCTGCCGCCGAAGGCGCGCGAAAACCTGTTCGCGGCCTTTCGCGGCTCGGCGCGCAGCGGCGGCACCGGCCTTGGCCTTGCGATCGCGCACGAACTGATCCGGGCGCATGGCGGCACGGTGGAATTGGTCGAATCGATCGGCGGGCGCACCACATTCGCCGTCACCATCCCCGACCAGCCGGTGCGGCTCGACCAGGCCCGTGGTGGCCTGCGCCGCCCGGCCTGAGGGTTTCGTGCTGTTTTGCCTTCCCCCGTCGCTCTCCCCAACCGTTCCCGATCGTCCACTGTCTGGATTTAGGCCGGCCCCACAGCGGCTCGAAGTGCCGGGATCGGCGCCGGCATCGCCGCATGACAAGCTTGCGACAAAACTTTTGCCGGATCGGCTTGCTTTTCGTAAATTCAGTCGTTAGGGAACTGCACACATTCGCGGCCGGTCTTTCGGACCGGATCGTGGGGCCGTCGAAAACATGGCCTGATGCGCGCCCGTAGCTCAGCTGGATAGAGCACCAGACTACGAATCTGGGGGTCAGGAGTTCGAATCTCTTCGGGCGCGCCAAAACTTTCCTAGACTGCAGTTCGTCGATGGCCGAGCGCGGGCAAGCCGCTGCCGTCTCAGGCCACCGAGCGTGCCGCCGCCCGGCCGGCGCCACGGCCCGAGAAAATGCAGCCACCCAGGAACGTGCCTTCGAGCGCGGCATAGCCATGCACGCCGCCGCCGCCGAAACCGGCGGCTTCGCCGACGGCATAGAGGCCCGGCACAGGCTGGCCGTCGGGTCCGAGCACGCGGCTGTCGAGATCGGTCTGCAGGCCGCCCAACGTCTTGCGGGTCAGGATGTTGAGGCGCACCGCGATCAGCGGTCCGTTCGCGGGGGCGAGCATCTTGTGCGGCTTTGCCGTGCGGATCAGCCGGTCGCCGAGATAGGCACGGGCGCCGCGCAGCGCGGTGATCTGCATGTCCTTGGAGAACGGATTGTCGAGTTGCCTGTCGCGGGCGCGGATTTCGCGCTCGATCCCTGCCACATCGAGCAGCGGTTCGCCGCCGGCCAGCGCGTTCATGCGGGCGACCAGCTTTGGCAATTCGGCCTCGACGATGAAATCCTCGCCCTTTTCCATGAACGCCTTGACGGGGCCGGGAATGCCCGACGTGGCGCGGCCGAGCACCTGGCGCCAGCTTTTTCCCGTCAAATCGGGGTTCTGTTCGGAGCCCGACAGCGCGAACTCCTTCTGGATGATTTTCTTCGTCAGGATGAACCAGGAATAGTCGAAACCGGTGCTCATGATGTGGCTGAGCGTGCCCAGCGTGTCGAAGCCGGGATAGAGCGGCACCGGCAGGCGTTTCCCACGCGCATCGAGCCACAGCGAGGACGGGCCGGGCAGGATGCGGATCGCGTGATCGGTCCAGATCGGCGCCCAGTTCTTGATGCCCTCGACATAGTGCCACATCCGGTCGCGGTTGATGATCGAGCCGCCGGCCTGTTCCGATATGGCCAGCATGCGCCCATCGACATGGTCCGGCACGCCGGTGATCATTCGCTTCGGCGCGTTGCCCAGCCGCTTGGGCCAGTTTTCCCGCACCAGCTGGTGGTTGGCGCCGATGCCGCCGGAGGCGACGATTACGGCTTGGGCATGAAGCCCGAAATCGCCTGATACCTCGCGCGAGCTCTTGTGGCCACGCTCGGCAGTGCTCGGCTGCAGGATATCGCCCTGTACCCCGGTCACGGCTGCCCCCGTCCGCGTCAGCGCATTGACACGATGGCGGAACCTGAAGTCGACCAATCCACGCTTTTGCGCCTCGCGCACGCGCAGCACGAAAGGGTCGAGCACGCCGGGGCCGGTCCCCCAGGTGACGTGGAAGCGCGGTACCGAATTGCCGTGGCCGATGGCATTGCCGCCGCCGCGTTCGGCCCAGCCGACGACCGGAAAGAACTTCAGGCCGCGCTCGATCAGCCAGGAGCGCTTCTCGCCGGCGGCAAAGCCGACATACGCCTCCGCCCATTTGCGCGGCCAGTGGTCTTCCGGCCGGTCGAAAGCGGCGGTGCCCATCCAGTCATCGAGCGCCAGATCATGGGAGTCGCGGATGCGCATGCGCCGCTGCTCCGGTGAATCGACGAGGAAAAGCCCGCCGAACGACCAGAACGCCTGACCGCCCAACGATTGCTCCGGCTCCTGGTCGACGATGATGATTTTCTTGCCGGCCTCGGCAAGCTCGGCGGCGGCAACCAGCCCGGCAAGGCCGGCGCCGACAATGATCACATCCGCGGCGTCAGCCATTTTTCCTCCAGTGAACCGGCTAAGCAAGCAATTCCAGGAAAAGTGTGGGGCGGTTTTCCCGGGAAAAGCGCGTAGCGCTTTCCCTAGGGAATTGCGTCAAACAATGGCTCAGACGGTCTCCCAGCCGCCTGTGTCTCCGGCGCGGAAGATGGCGTCGATGACTTTCTGGTTGAGCACGGATTCTTCCAGCGTGAAGACCCGCTCCTTGCCGCCAAGTGCTGCCCGCGCGAAGGTCTCGACCTCGAGCCTGTATTGCTGCGTGCCGGGGAAGCGGAACACCTGCGCCTCGGTGTGGTTCTGGTTGTGCAGTTCGACGCGGTGATGGTCGTAGAGCCCGGCATTGAAGGGCGAGAACACTTCGATGAAACCCTTCTCACCGTGAAACACCATCACCTGGCGTGCCGCCATCTGGGTCGACAAATAGAAAGACAGTTCGAAATCGCCGAAATCGGCGCGGATCGAGGAATAGATGTCAGTGCCGAATGTCTTGTCGCGCTCGATCGTCGCCTGCACGCGCAACGGCTCCTTGCCGGTCGAAAAGCGCGTCGACACGGTCGGGTAGACGCCGATGTCGGGCAGCGCGCCGCCGCCCAGATCGAGCTTGTTGCGCATGTTGTTGGGGTCGACATTGTAGTAGGAGAAAGCGCCCTGCACATGGCGCAGCCGGCCGATGGCGCCGCTGGCGATGAGATCACGCACCTTGATCCATTGCGGATGGTAGATGACCATGAAGGCTTCGCAGACCAGCACCTTCCTGGCGTCGCGCAGCTTGATCAGGGGCGCGATGTCCTTGGCGTCGAGCGCCAGCGGTTTTTCGACCAGCACATGCTTGCCCGCTTCGATGGCTTTGGCCGTCCATTCGACGTGCTGCGAGGTGGGCAGCGGGATATAGACGCCATCGACCTCGTCGGAAGCGAGCAGGTCCTCATAGGAGCCGAAGGCGTGGGGCGCGCCGAAGCGGTCGCCCAATGCCTTGGCCTTCGACAGGTCGCGGCTGGCGATCGCCGAGAGCACGCCGTTTTCCGCCCCGACGATCGCCGGCAACAATTGCTCCCGGCCGATCTTGGCCGTCGACAACACACCCCATCGGAACATCACGCTTCTCCATGTCGATTTTACCGGCCACGAGGTTTGCCCGAAATCGCTGGAAAAGCCAATGCGGGTGCTCTGTTCCTCGCGCCACGAAAGTGGGCGAGGAAACCAGGTACCGCAGCCGCGCTTAGCCCCTTTTCCCCGTCAGCGTCATATCGAAATCGACGACGTTGGAATAGAGCGGCGTGCCGACATCCATGCCGTAGCGCGAGCGCAGCACCTTGCCGGTGACGTGGAATTTTATCGTGCCACCCTTCAACCCGTCGAGCTCGGCGGTGAATTTTTCCGGAAACGTCTTGCCGCGCGCCGTCAGCCGGCCGGTGACGAGCGCCGTCGTGTCGCCGGTGCGGGTCACGCTGGTCGAGCGGAACTGGATTTCGGGGCTGTTGGCCGCGTCGAACACCGCGTCGGAACGTAGGAAGGCATCGATGCGGCCCTGGCCGGTCCCGACACTTTCGGGATAGATGGTGAGGTCGACCTTAGAGCGACCGACATCCTTGTTGTCGATGCGGATCGTGCCCTTGAAACGGGCAAAGGCGCCGTCGAAGCCGCCGCCGCCGGCCTTGCCGATGGTGAAGCGGATCGCGGAACCAGCCTGGCTGATCGTATAGTTGCCGGCAGCATCGCTAAGCACGACTGCCGCATGGACTGGCATGGCAAGGCAGGCGGCGGCAACCGCCCATCCGAGGATTCGCGCACGCATTGGGTTGTTCCTTGTTAGGAGGCAACGCTCTCTGGCGTCCTCACCTCACAAACGAGACCAACGCCCGTCCTATTCCCCGGCTGACGAAGGCGTGATCATGCGCGTGAGCACGCTGTCGCGCAGCAGGAAATGGTGGCGCAGGGCCGCGCAGACATGCAGCGCAACGAGCCCGATGCCGGCATAGGCGAGATACCAGTGCGCCGACGCCCAAAAACTTTCAGCGGCGTCGGATTCGGGCAGCGGCAGGTTGGGCATGACGAACAGGTTGAATGGCATGCTGGGGATTTCCAGCGTCGAAACCGACACCAGCACCCATCCGGACAGAGGCAGGGCGAGCTGGAATACATAGAGCGCCAGATGCGCCAGCGGCGCCGAGCGACGCTCCAAGGCGCCGACAGAAGACGGCAAGAGCGGTGCCGGATTGCCGAGCCGCCAGGCGATACGCAGGATGACGAGGCCAAGCAGCAGAAAGCCCAGGGATTTGTGCAACTGGATCAATTCGAAGGCCGTGCGTTGGCTTTGGGTCCTGACCATGACGAAGCCGAGCATGAACTGGCCGATGAAGATAATCCCGATCAGCCAGTGGAGGACGATGGTTGCCCAGCCATAGCGGGTGGCGGTGTTGGTGATGGTCTGCATGGGAGGCGAACGAATGCCAGGCTGGGTTTCTTCCCGGGAGGATGGACTACCCGCTCACCTTGAAGAAGTCGACGAAAGCCCTCAGCGCCGGCCGCATTTGCCGGCGGCTCGGATAGTAGACGAAGAAACCGTCGAAGGACGGGCACCAGTCCTCCAGGACGCGGATCAGCCGGCCGTCGGCAAGCGGCGCGCGGACATACTCCTCGAAGACGAAGGCAAGGCCGGCGCCGTCGACGGCGGCCTGAGCGATCAGATGGTCCTCGTCGAGGATCAGCGGTCCTTGCACCGCGATCTCGACCTCTTCGCCGTCCTTCTCGAACTCCCAGCGGTAGAGGACGCCGCTGGAGAAGCGGAAGCGGATGCAGCGATGGTCGGCAAGATCGCGTGGATGGCGCGGCTTGGGGCTTGTCTCGAAATAGGATGGCGCGCCTACCACGGCGCCACGAATGTCCGGCCCGATGCGCACCGCGATCATGTCACGCTGCAGGCTTTCGCCGAGCCGCACACCCGCATCGAAACCGCCTTCCACCACGTCGGTGAAGCGATCCTCGATGACGATCTCCAGCACGATGTCGGGATAGGCTGACGCAAAAGCGCTGAGCCGCGGCGTCAGCACCAGATGCGCTGACGTGCGTGGCACGCTGAGCCGCAGGTTTCCGGCAGGCCGGTCGCGCGCCTCGACGGCTGTCTCCAGCGCCAGGTCGATCTCGGAAAGCGCCGGGCGCAATCGCTCCAGCAGCTGCGCGCCTTCCTCGGTCGGAGCGACACTGCGCGTGCTGCGCGCCAAAAGGCGCACGCCAAGCCGTGCTTCCAGGCTGGAGACCGCGTGGCTCACCGCCGAAGGCGCGATAGCCAGTTCCCTGGCCGCGCCGCGAAAACTGCCGCATTGGGCAACGGTTGCCAGCACCGCAAGTTGTGAGAGATGTGCTCGGTTCATTGATCTATTTCTTGGAACGACCCGTACGAAGAAGAGCCGATTATCGAACGGACTGCAAGCCGTTATGTCTGCCGCATCACAACAAGGAGATGCGCGATGAAAACTCGCAAGCTAGGAACTGAACTCGAAGTCTTCCCGGTCGGCCTTGGCTGCATGGGCATGAGCTTTGCCTACGGCGGCCAACCAGAAGCCGAGGCGATCGCCACCTTGCACCGCGCCGTCGAGATCGGTGTCAACTTCTTCGACACGGCGGAAGTCTACGGACCCTACGAGAACGAAATCCTGCTCGGCAAGGCGCTGAAATCGGTTCGCGGCAAGGTGACGATCGCGACCAAATTCGGTTTCAAGATCCTGGAGGAAGGCACCGGCATGGATCGCATGGCCGGTGTCGACAGCCGCCCCGAGCATGTCAAGGCTGTCGCAGAGGCCTCGCTGAAGCGGCTCGCCACCGATGTCATCGACCTCTACTACCAGCACCGCGTCGATCCGGACGTGCCGATCGAGGATACGGTCGGCGCCATGGCCGAGCTGGTGCGCGAGGGCAAGGTGCGGGCGCTTGGCCTGTCGGAGGCAAGTGCGGCCACCATCCGACGGGCACACGCGGTGCACCCGATCGCGGCGGTGCAGAGCGAATATTCGCTGTGGAGCCGCGACCCGGAAGACGAGGTCTTTGCCGTCTGCCGCGAACTCGGCATCGGCTTCGTGCCCTACAGCCCGCTCGGCCGCGGCCTGCTCACGGGCACGATCGCCAAGCCGGAGACCCTGAGCGACGATGACTGGCGCCGTGGCCTGCCGCGCTTCCAGGCCGACGCCATGGCCGCCAATGCCAAGGTGATCGCCACGCTGAATAAGATGGCGGCCGAAAAGGGCGTGACTTCGGCACAGCTGGCGCTGGCCTGGGTGCTGCACCAGGGCGATTTCATCGTGCCGATCCCGGGTGCCCGAAAAATCCGCCATCTGGAGCAGAACACCGCGGCGGCCGGGATTGAGCTGAGCGCGGCCGAGGTGGCATCGATCGGCGATGCGCTGTCGCCCGACAAGGTGATGGGCAAGCGCTATACCGAGGAGCTGCTGGCGCTGGTGAATGGGTAGATAGATAGGCGCGAGGCGCCCCCTCTGTCCTGCCGGACATCTCCCCCTCAAGGGGGGAGATTGGATATTACCTCGGCTTTCGCCAATCGCCGGCGTCGAAAGAAGGCCGAGACCGCCAAGCGGCTGATCTCCCCCCTTGAGGGGGAGATGCCCGGCAGGGCAGAGGGGGGGCGCTGTCCCGCCGACAACATTCAAATTTCCGCCACTCACCACGGCACCACCCTAATCTCCGGCCAGTTCTCCTTTGCCCGCTTGCCCTTCGTCTCATGCGTCCGCCGGTTATCCATCACCCGGTTCGGTGTGATGCGAAACGAGAAGAGATCGTCGAGCCCGAACGGCGCCACGAGTTCCAATTGCCCATCGCCGCCGTAGCGCACACCGACTGCATGCGTCTTCGAGGCGAAATAGCTGACGGATTCACTGGCACTCGCATAGCGCGGGCAGGGTTGCCCGAACTTCTGCGGATACCAAAGATGCACGCGGGCCTGGTTGCGCACTTCGACCGGCAGCGGCAGTCCCTCGAAATGTGCCGCCGCCCTGCGGATGACGGCGTCCTCGGCGTCATAGGATAGGTCGGAGTCATCGAAATAGAAAAGGTCGATATCCCTGATGCCGTAGCCCGACGGCTTGCCGGTCAGATGGTTCCAGACGCTGTTGTAGAGCGCGCCGGAAACCACCAGCCAATCCGGCAAGGCAAGGTCGCGCACTCGCGCCAGCGTTTCACACAGCAGCGGATCAGCCGCGACGATGTCGAGAAACGCCGCACGCTGTGGCTCAAAAGGAAGCCCGGAATACGCGAGATGGTCCATCGCCCTTTTGAGGGCGATTCGCCACCTGCCCGCAATCCTGAATTCTCTATGCCCTGAGCGCGCCGCCCGTCTGCTTGCCGACATTGTCGACGATGCGCCTGGCCAGCGCCTCGAAATCCTCGTCTGTCAGCGTCTTTTCGACCGGCTGGATCGACACTTCGATGGCGATCGACTTCTTGCCCTCGCCGAGTGACGCGCCTTCGAAGATGTCGAAGACCGAGACAGCCGTGATCAGCTTCTTGTCGGCGGCAAGTGCGGCGCGCACCAGCGTGCCGGCCTCGACGGCCCTGTCGACGACGAAGGCGAAGTCGCGCTTCACCGCCTGGAAAGCGGACAGCTCCAGCCTGGGCTTGGTTTTCGTGGGCTTGGTCTTCGGCTCGGGCACGGCATCGACGAACACCTCGAAGCCGCATAGCGGTCCGGAGACATCGAGCCCTTCCAGCGTCTTCGGATGGAACTCGCCGAACGTGCCGAGCACGGTCTTTGGCCCGAGCTTGATCGTGCCGGAACGGCCGGGGTGATACCAGGCCGGTCCGCCAGCCTCGATCTGCAGCCGGTCGACCGGCGCGCCGCAGGCTTCGAGCGCGGCGATGGCATCGGCCTTGGCGTCGAACACGCCGACGGGACCGGAATTGCCGGCCCAGTTGCGGCCTGAGCCGTCGAGCTTGGCCGTGCCGCGTCGCACGCCGGCGGCGACGCGCCGCTGCTGGTCGGCGCCATCGCCTTCATAGGTGCCCGACACCTCGAACAAGGCAACGTCGCCGATGCCCTTGTCGGCATTGCGCTGCGCGGCCGAAATCAGCCCTGGCAGGAGCGAGGGCCGCATATCGGACATGTCGGCTGCGATCGGGTTGGCAAGCTTCAGCGCCGTCTGGCCGCCGCCGAACAACTCGGCGTGCCTGGCGGGAATGAACGACCAGGTAACGGCCTCCATCATGCCGCGCACGGCAAGTGAACGCTTGGCGGCACGGGTGCGGATCTGCAGTGTCGTCAGGATCTTGCCGTTGACCACGTCATGCGCGCCGAGCGGCTGCGGCGCGATATTGTCGACGCCATGGATGCGCATGACCTCTTCGACCAGGTCGGCCTTGCCGTCGACATCGGGGCGCCAGGAGGGCACGGTCACGTCGACGACGTAGCCCGATCCCTGCGCGTGGAAGCCGAGACGCGACAGGATGTCGAGGCTCTCCGCCTTCGGCACCTCGATGCCGGTCAGCCGCTTCACTTCCGACAAGGGAAGGGAAACGATCTTCGGCTGATGTCCGGCATAGCCGGCCACCTCGGTCTCCGTCGGGGTGCCGCCGCAGAAGTCGATCACCAGCTTCGTCGCCAACTCGATACCCGGCACCATGAATTCGGGATCGACACCGCGCTCGAAACGGTAGCGCGCGTCGGTGATGATGCCGAGTGTGCGGCCGGTGCGGGCCGTGGTGATCGGGTCCCAAAGAGCGGATTCGATCAGCACGTCCGTCGTGTTCTCGTCACAGCCGGACTGTTCGCCACCCATGATGCCGGCAATGGATTCGACGCCATTGTCGTCCGCGATCACGCACATCTCCGGCGTCAGCGTGTATTCGCGCCCGTCGAGCGCCTGCACCGTTTCGCCATTCTTGGCGCGGCGCACGACGAGATTGCCGGCGACCTTGGCGGCATCGAAGACGTGCAGCGGCCGGCCGCGGTCGAAGGTGACGTAATTGGTGATGTCGACCAGCGCGCTGATCGGTCTGAGCCCAATGGCGATCAGCCGCTGCTGCAGCCATTTCGGCGAGGGGCCGTTCTTGACGCCCCTGACCAGCCTGAGCGCGAATCCGGGACAAAGCTCCGGCGCCTCGATCGTCACCTTCACCGGGCACATGCCGCTGCCGACATGCGGCATGATCGCACCGCCGACGAGGCGGCCAAGTCCGCTCGCCGCGAGATCCCTGGCGATGCCGTAGACGCTGGTGGCATCGGGCCGGTTCGGCGTCAAATTGATCTCGATGACCGGATCGTCGAGATGCGCGTAAGCGGCAAAGCTGGTGCCGACCGGCGCATCCTCTGGCAGGTCGATAATGCCATTGTGCTCGTCGGACAGTTCCAGCTCGCGCTCGGAGCACATCATGCCATGGCTTTCGACGCCCCTGATCTTGCCGACCGTCAGCGTCACGTCGATGCCGGGCACATAGGTGCCTGCCGCGGCGAAGGCGCCGATCAGGCCGGCGCGGGCATTCGGCGCGCCGCACACCACTTGCACCGGCGGCTTGCCGTCGCCGGTATCGACGGTCAGCACCCGCAGCCGGTCGGCATCGGGATGCTGCACCGCCGTCAGCACCTTGGCGATGACGAAGGGCTTCAGGCCCGCCTTGTCGTCGACATGCTCGACCTCGAGGCCGATCGAGGTCAGCCGCTCGACGATCTCGGCCAGCGTGGCGTCGGTCTCGAGATGATCCTTGAGCCAGGAGAGGGTGAATTTCATTGGATTGTTCCGTAATAGCTGGCAGCAGGAGGCTTCAGGACCGTCACGCGCTCAGGCCTCCGAACAGCGTCGGCATGTCGAGCGGCCGGAAGCCGTAATGCGATAGCCAGCGCACATCGGCGTCGAAGAAGGCGCGCAGATCCGGCATGCCGTATTTCAGCATGGCGATGCGGTCGATGCCCATGCCCCAGGCAAAGCCCTGGTACTCGTCGGGATCGAGCCCGCCGGCCCTGAGCACGTTGGGATGCACCATGCCGCAGCCGAGGATCTCCATCCAGTCGGAGCCTTCACCGAAGCGCACTTCGCCTGGCCGCGAGCGGTCGCACTGGATGTCGACCTCGAGGCTCGGCTCGGTGAACGGGAAGAAGGACGGCCGGAAGCGCATCTTGACCTGCGGCACTTCGAAGAAGGCCTTGCAGAACTCTTCCAGCACCCACTTCATGTTGGCGACGTTGGCCGACCTGTCGATCACCAGCCCCTCGACCTGATGAAACATAGGCGAATGGGTGGCGTCGGAATCCTGGCGGTAGGTCTTGCCGGGAATGACGATGCGGATCGGCGGCTTCTGCTTCTCCATGGTACGGATCTGCACCGGCGAGGTGTGGGTGCGCAACAGCTTGCGCTCGCCCTTCTCGTCCGGCTGGAAGAAGAAGGTGTCGTGCATCTCGCGCGCCGGATGGCCTTCCGGGAAATTCAGCGCGGTGAAATTATAGTAGTCGGTCTCGATGTCAGGTCCTTCGGCGATGGCGAAACCGAGATCGCCGAAGATCGCCGCGATCTCGTCGATGACCTGGCTGATCGGATGGATGCGGCCGCGCTCGGCCGGCGACTGCCGCACCGGCAGCGTCACGTCGACCTTTTCGGCGGCAAGCCGTGCGGCGATCGCCACGTCTTTCAATTCCGCCTTGCGCAAAGCAAGCGCATCGGTGACGCGGTTCTTCAGGCCGTTGATCGCCGGGCCCTTCACCTGCCGTTCCTCGGCGCCCATCGCGCCAAGCGTCTTCAGCATTTCGGAGACCGAACCCTTCTTGCCGAGCGCCGAGACACGCACGGCCTCGATCGACGCCTCGTCGGCGGCCGAGGCGATGTCAGCCATCAGGGAATTTTCGAGTGCATCAAGGCCAATGGTTGCGTCGTTCACGATCAAGCTCGCTGCGTTGGAAATCGCTCTAGACGTGAAAGTCACGTTTGGAGTGAAAGTTCAGGCATAAGAAAAACCCGCGCCAGCCGTGCCAGCGCGGGTTCCCCAAATCAAGTGTCGAAAGTGCTTGGGAAGCGCTGGGCTCGGAGCCCGATCCCGAAAAGTTGCAGACTTTTCGGAAAAGATCGCGCTCCTCGCTAATTTCCCTGGAGCATGATGTTGTCCAAAAAGTCAGAAACTTTTTGGCATCATGCTCTAGGCGACAGCGCTCTCAAAAGCATTCGGCGTGGTGTTCTTCAGATATTCGAGCGCGACCTTGGCCTTGGCGACCAGGGCGGCGAAAGCCTGCGGCTCGTGGATGGCCATGTCGGACAGGATCTTGCGATCGATCTCGATGCCGGCCTTGTTCAAACCGTCGATGAAGCGGCCATAGGTCAGGCCATGCTCGTGGGTCGCGGCGTTGATGCGCTGGATCCACAGCGCGCGGAACGAGCGCTTGCGGTTCTTGCGGTCGCGATAAGCGTACTGCAGCGACTTTTCCACCGCCTGCTTGGCGATGCGGATGGTGTTCTTGCGGCGGCCGTAGAAGCCTTTCGCGGCTTTCAGGACCTTCTTGTGCTTGGCGTGCGAGGTGACGCCTCTTTTTACGCGTGCCATGTCATGATCTCCTTAAAAGCAATTCCAGGAAAAGTGCGGTTTTCCGTTCGGAATTGCGTAAAACAAATGCGTGTCCGGACCGAAATGCCTTAGAGGCCGTTCGGAAGAAAATTCTTGATGACCTTCTTGCCATCCGGTTCAGCCAGAACCATCGTGCCGCGGGCATTTCGAATGAACTTGTTGGAACGCTTGATCATGCCGTGACGCTTGCCGGCCGCAGCCGACAGGACTTTACCCGTACCTGTGATCTTGAACCGCTTCTTGGCGGCCGATTTGGTCTTCATCTTGGGCATTTTGCTACTCCGTAATGTTGGCGCACGATCGCGCTTCTTGTTCGCTTCAGGCCGACCAAAGCCCGAAAAGCAAATGAAACCGCCACGGCATGCCCTGCCGGGCGGTTTTCTTGGAACGGCGGTGCTATAGATCAAAGATGGCGCGGGCGCAACACCTCAGGCCGTGCGACGCACTGTCCCCGGTCAGGGCAGCCTGAACCACACCGGCAGCATGCCCGACAACTGCGCGCCGTCGATCAGTTCGAAAGCCGGCAGCGCGATCAGGAACACCAGTCCGTCGAGCAGCGTAGTCAACAGCAGGCGCGGCTTGAAGCTGCCGGTGTCGCCTTCCTGGTAGAGCGAAAGCTTGGGGAAGAAGCGCGGCACGCGCGCCAGATAGTCGGCATACGGCGCGCCGAGCGCTTCCTTGAGGAATTTCTCCTCGCGCAGGATGACGATATGGAAGGCACCAGCGCACAGAACCGCGAAAAGGATGATGCCGGAGAACGAGCCGATCTGCGCGCCGACGCCGGCGGCGGCCACGGTCGAGAACACGTAGAGCGGGTTGCGGGTGATCGAATAGGGCCCGCCAGTGACCACTTCGGAGGATTTGCGCCCGCCTATATAGAGCGTCGCCCATAGGCGCCCGACGATGCCGAGGAAAATCAACAGCACGCCGAACATCTCGATCGATTCGTGCACCGGCGTGTCCGGCGGGAACGTCGATTGGCCGAACAGCAGTGCCAGAAACAGCACCGCGACGAGCACGGCAAGCACCAGCCGGCGCATCTGCTGGTAGTTGCCCAGCCCGTGTTTGTATTCTGTGTCCAAGGTTGGGATCCGATCGTCGAGGAGCTTAGCGGCGATCGCAGCTCTAGCCAGGAATAGGCGTCCCGCCGGTCGTCGGGACGCCCTGTAGCACAATTCAGGCGGATTTTAGCGCGATGACTAGATCTGACGTCATCGTGATCCAAGCGGGTTCCGCAAAAGTGTTCACGGTTTTGCGGTGAGAACCCGCGACAACCGTGGAAACTATGCAGACGGCGCGTTGCGAAGCGTGCGCAGCCTGCTTAGCGCGGCGCCAGCACCATCATCATCTGGCGGCCTTCGAGCTTCGGCTCGGCTTCCACCTTGGCGATGGTCGCCACCTCCTCGCGCACCTTGTTCAGGAGCTGCATGCCGAGTTCCATATGCGCCATCTCGCGGCCGCGGAAGCGCAGCGTCAGCTTGACCTTGTCGCCTTCCTCGAAGAAGCGGCGGACCGCCTTCATCTTGGTCTCGTAGTCATGGCTGTCGATGTTCGGGCGCATCTTGATCTCCTTGATCTCGATGACCTTCTGGTTCTTGCGCGCCTCGGCCGCCTTCTTCTGGTTGGCGTATTTCAATTTGCCGAGATCGAGGATTTTTACAACGGGCGGCACCGCGTTGGGCGATATTTCAACCAGATCGAGCCCGGCCTCTTCGGCGAGCAGCAATGCGTCGTTGATGGAAACATCGCCGCGGTTCTGGCCTTCGGCGTCGATAAGCTGGACCCGGGGAACCCGGATATCACGGTTGGAGCGCGGCCCATCCTTGGTCGGCGCCGCTGCTTTGAAAGGTCTGCGAATGGTCGTGGTCTCCTTGGCCGTTTCGTTCGGGGTTCGTACAAATCTGTGTGGACGCGCCAATGTGGGAAGCGCGCGGCGCAAGTCAATAGCACAGCGTTCTCAAGAAATCACCTGATCACGAGCCTGTGCCAAGCAAAGAAACATCGCGAGCACTTTCCGCCTTGCCTTTGGCCGTGCCAAAAGCGAGGCGTGAAAAAAACCAGGACCGTCCCACAGCCATGACCGCCGCTCCGATCTTTCTCTATGTTGATGGATCCGATATCGCCGTGCGCCATTCAGCGGGCTCGACGCCCGGCATCGTCTGGCTCGGCGGCTACAAGTCGGACATGTTGGGCACGAAAGCCGAGACGCTGTCGGACTGGGCGGCACAAGAAGGCCGCGCCTTCCTGCGGCACGACTATTCGGGCCATGGCGAATCCGGCGGCGCTTTCGCCGACGGCACGATTTCGACATGGCTTGCGCAAAGCCTTGCGGTTTTCCGGAATTTCGCCAAGGGCGATCAGGTCCTGGTCGGCTCGTCCATGGGTGCCTGGATCGCGCTGCGCATGGTGCAGGAATTGCGCAAGGCGGGCGACGCAAGCGTCGTCGGCATGGTGCTGCTGGCGCCGGCGCCGGATTTTACCAGTGAATTGGTCGAACCGGTGCTGACCAAGGCGCAGAAGCGCGACCTCGCCAAAAAGGGCTACTTCGCGGAGCCGTCGGACTATTCCGCGGAACCCTACATCTACACGAGCGCCCTGATCGAGGATGGCCGCCATAACCGGGTGATGACCGGGCCTATCGACACGCATTGCCCGGTTCACATCTTGCAGGGGCTGGCCGATGCGGACGTGCCGTCGAGCCACGCCTTGAGGCTGGTCAGCCTGCTGCCGGCCGACGATGTCACGCTGTCGCTGATTCCCGACGGCGAACATCGCCTGTCGCGGCCGCAAGATCTCGACATGCTGGTGCGGGCCGTCGGTGACATGGCCGGACGAGGCAGAGGCAAATGACCATGCGCCTTTCCATCCCGGTCTCCGCCTTCGTCGCGGCCATCGTCGGCTTTGGCGGCACGCTGGCCATCGTCATCGCCGCCGCCAAGGCGGTCGGCGCGACGCAGGTCGAGACGGCAAGCGGTGTGACGGCGATCTGTCTGGCCATGACGGTCGAGTGCCTTTGGCTGTCATGGCGCACGAAAATGCCTGTCATCACCGCCTGGTCGACTCCGGGCCTGGCACTGGTCGCCGCCTCGAGTGGCTTTTCGATGGGCGAGGCCGTCGGCGCCTATATCATCACCGGCGTCCTGCTGGTCACGACCGGCCTGTTTGGGCCGCTGACCCGGCTGATATCGAGAATACCGGCTTCGGTCGCTTCCGGCATGCTGGCCGGCATCGTCGTCACCTTCGCCATCAATGCCATGAAAGCCATCCCGGCGGACCCTTGGCTCATCCTGCCGCTGATCGCCGCATTCTTTGTCTTCCGGCTGTTCAATCCGGCGCTATCGGTACTGGCCGTGCTGGTTGGCGGTGGCCTTGCCGCCTTCCTTGCCGGCCGTGTCGGCGGCTTGCCCGCGCCCGAACTGTCGACACTGACGTTCATTGCTCCCCATTTCACCGCCAAGGCCATTATCGGCCTGGCGCTGCCGCTTTATCTCGTCACCATGGCCTCGCAGAACCTTTCCGGCCTCGCTGTGCTGCGCGCCGCCGGCTACCATCCCGAGCCCGGCCCGCTGATCGGTGTCACCGGCCTATTTTCGCTCTTGTCGGCGCCATTCGGGGCCGCAACCACCAATCTGGCGGCGATCTCGGCGGCGATATGCACCGGGCCGGACGTCCATCCCGATCCGGCCGAACGCTGGAAGACCGGCCCGTTCTATGCGCTTGCCTATCTGATCTTCGCGATTTTCGGCGCTTCGCTGGTGGCGATCTTCGCCGTCCTGCCGCAGAGCCTGATCGTGCTGGTGGCGGGTCTCGCGCTGATGGCCTCGCTCGCCAATGCGCTGGCGATCGCGCTTAGGGATGAGAGCGACCGGATGGCCGCCACCGTCACCTTCGTCGTCACCGCCTCCGGGCTGACGCTGTTCGGCGTCGGTGCGGCATTTTGGGGCCTGATCGCCGGCTTGGCCATGCTTTTCCTCGATATGCTCAAAAAGCGACAATCATTTCAGAAGCTTGTCCGGTTTTGGCCGACATTGTCTTGAATCGCCGTTTTCGCCTTCCCATTTCGATTCCACGCAGCCGGTTCTGGCTGTCTCCAACCGAAGGAATGGGAGAAAATGAACACATCTGCATTGATCCGCCCGGCCTGGACGCCGGCTACCATCGCCTTGATGGTGATCGGCTTCATGGTGTTCTGGCCGCTCGGCTTCGCCATGCTCGCCTACATCATCTGGGGCGACCGGCTTGAGGGCTTCAAGCGTGACGTCAACCGCGCGACCGACGGCATCTTCGCCGGTTGCCGCCGTGGTTCCGACAAGGCCGCACGCTGGGGCAACGGCTCCGCCCGCACCGGCAACGTCGCTTTCGACGACTGGCGCGAAAAGGAGCTTGAGCGCCTGAACGAAGAGCGCCGCAAGCTCGACGAGATGCTGACGCAGTTCGACGAGTATGCCCGCGAGTTGCGCCGCGCCAAGGATCAGGACGAGTTCGACCGGTTCATGGCCAACCGCAACAAGTCGACCGCGCCGACCAAGACCGATCCGGGCACCGGAACAACCCCCACCAAGCGTGGCAAAGGCTCGAACCTGCTCGACGACTGAGGCCAGGCGACAGGGCCAAGGTGTAATGACGGCGTCGCGCGAGCGGCGCCGTTTCTTTTTTGTTCTATTCGTTTTCCTCGAATCGCGTATCGTCCCGCCATGACCATCGGGTTCTTCCGCAATCTGACGAAGCCCAAACCCACGCCTGCCGTGGAGCGGGAATATTGCGTCGCCGGCCGCACCCTGCCGCTCAAGATCGTCGAGAGCGCCAGGGCAAAGCGCCTGACGCTGCGCATCGATTCCGGCGGTCAGGGCCTGCGCATCACCGTGCCGCCGGGCCTGCGCCGGGGCGAGGTGGACAGGTTCCTCGACCGCCATCAGGACTGGCTGGAGCAGCGGCTGGCCAAGGTGCCGACGCGGCCGCAGGTGCGGCCCGGCATCAAGATACCGGTGCGCGGCGTGCCGCACCGCATCGTCCACGAGCCGTCAAAGCGCGGCACCGTAACCATATCGCGCGACGAGCGCGGTCCGCTGCTGATCGTGCATGGCGAGCGCATCCATCTGCCGCGCCGCATCGCCGATTTCTTGAAGCGCGAGGCCAAGAAGGAGATCGAGAAGCTGGTCGTCAGGCACACCGAGGCGCTCGGCAAGCGCGCCAAGGCGATCCGCTATAAGGACACCTCCAGCCGCTGGGGCTCCTGCACCTCCGAAGGCAATCTCTCCTTCTCCTGGCGCATCATGATGGCACCTCAGCCCGTGATAAACTACCTCGTCGCGCACGAAGTGGCGCATCTCAAGGAGATGAACCACGGGCCGAAATTCTGGAGATTGTGCGAAAAGCTCTGCCCCGACACCGATCGTTGCAAGGACTGGTTGAAGCGCAATGGCGGAGCGCTGCAGGCGATCGTGTTCGAATAAGGGTTGGGAACGGCGACGCATTGAAGGCCGCTAGTCATCATTTGCAGCGTTGAGCTCCTCCGGCCGCAGCCCCTCTTCGCCCTGATGCGGCCAGGGCAGAAAGTTCCGGTCGAAGGCGTCGCCGCCGAAATAATCCAGCGCCCGATGCGCCTCGGCGCCGTTGAAGGCGGCCTTGTCCATGAGATGCGCGATGACCTCGCGCGCCTGTGCGATCTTCTGCTTCAGTTCGGCAACGGTCTGGTCGGCCATGGCTGTGCTCCCGCCTTGCATGCTGTCCATCCATAGGTAGCGCCTTTCACCTTGCCGGCAAACAGCATGCTTTTTCTCGACTCCTGGCGCTTTTCGTGCCAATTCCCGCGTCATGGCGCTCGACATCAAAATCTGCGGCTTGAAGACCGACCAAGCAATGGCCGCGGCCCTTGCCGGCGGCGCCAGCCATGTCGGCTTCATTTTCTTTCCGAAAAGCCCGCGTTACGTCGAACCGGCCGAAGCCGGCCGTCTGCGCGAAGCGGCGCGCGGCAAGGCCTTGGCGGTTGCCGTCACGGTCGATGCCAGCGACGCCGTCCTCGATGAAATCGTGGAGAAGATGCAGCCCGACATGCTGCAACTGCACGGCTCCGAAACCCCCGAGCGGGTGACCGAACTGAAAGCCCGCCATGGGCTGCCGGTGATGAAGGCGTTGCCGCTCAGCGAGGCTGCCGATCTCGACCGGATAAGGCCGTTCGTCGGCGTTGCCGACCGCTTCCTGTTCGATGCCAAGCCGCCGAAGGGCTCCGAGCTGCCGGGCGGCAACGGCGTCGCCTTCGACTGGCGCATCCTCGCCGGCCTTGACGCCGGGATCGATTACATGCTTTCCGGTGGGCTCAACGCCGCCAACATCGGCGATGCCCTTCGGCTTGCCAATCCGCCCGCAATAGACATTTCGTCGGGCGTGGAAAGTGTGCCGGGCGTCAAGGATCCGGCGCTGATCGAACAGTTTTTCCGGGCCGTCAGGGCCGCGCGGGACGACCGCGCCGCCTGAACAAAATTTCGAACCCTGAGCATGTCCCGGAAAAGTGGGAACCGGTTTCCGACAGGGACATGCTCAAAGTACAGATCTAGGAGATCGGCGATGAACAAGCCGGCGACACCCAATTCCTTCCGCACCGGACCCGACGAACAGGGCATGTTCGGCATTTTCGGCGGTCGTTTCGTCGCCGAAACGCTGATGCCGCTGATCCTCGACCTCGAGAAGAACTGGAACGAGGTCAAGAACGATCCGGATTTCAGGGCTGAACTGACCGACCTGTCGACCCACTATGCCGGGCGGCCCTCGAAGCTCTATTTCGCCGAAGGCCTGACGAAGCATCTTGGCGGCGCGAAAGTCTATTTCAAGCGCGAGGATTTGAACCACACCGGCTCGCACAAGATCAACAATTGCCTCGGCCAGATCCTGCTGGCCAAGCGCATGGGCAAGAAGCGCATCATCGCCGAGACGGGCGCCGGCCAGCATGGCGTGGCCTCCGCGACCGTCGCCGCCCGCTTCGGCTTTCCCTGCGTCGTCTATATGGGCGCGACCGACGTTGCCCGGCAAAGCCCCAATGTCTTCCGCATGAAGCTGCTGGGCGCCGAAGTGCGGCCGGTGACCGCGGGCCACGGCACGCTGAAGGACGCCATGAACGAAGCCCTTCGTGACTGGGTGACCAATGTCGAGGACACCTATTACCTGATCGGCACCGCCGCTGGTCCGCACCCCTATCCGGAGCTGGTGCGCGACTTTCAGTCGGTGATCGGTACGGAAGCCCGCGCGCAGATCCTCGAACGGGAGGGACGGCTGCCCGACACCATCATCGCCGCCGTCGGTGGCGGTTCCAACGCCATCGGCATGTTCCATCCCTTCCTCGATGACAAGGACGTTCGCATCATCGGCATCGAAGCGGGCGGGCGCGGCCTCGACGGCATCGAGCATTGCGCTTCGATGAATGCCGGTTCTCCCGGTGTGCTGCACGGCAACCGCACCTATCTCCTGCAGAACGCCGACGGCCAGATCATGGACGGCCATTCGATTTCGGCCGGCCTCGATTATCCCGGCGTCGGTCCGGAGCATTCCTGGCTGCGCGACTCGGGCCGTGTCGAGTATGTGCCTATTCTCGACGACGAGGCGCTGGAAGCCTTCAAGCTGACGACGCGCGTCGAAGGCATCATCCCGGCGCTGGAATCGGCGCACGCTATCGCTCATGCCGTCAAGATCGTACCCGCCATGGACAAGGACCAGATCGTCATCGTCAACCTGTCCGGCCGTGGCGACAAGGACGTGCACACGGTGGCCTCGATGTTGGGCATGGAGATCTGATCATGGCAACCCGCATCGACCGCCGCATGGCGAAGCTCAGGAACGAAGGCCGTCCGGCGCTCGTCACCTATTTCATGGGTGGCGACCCCGACTATGCAACCTCGCTGTCGATCATGAAGGCGCTGCCGGGCGCCGGTTCAGACGTCATCGAGCTCGGCATGCCGTTTTCCGATCCGATGGCTGACGGCCCGGCGATTCAGGCCGCCGGCCTCAGGGCGCTGAAAGGCGGCCAGACGCTGGTCAAGACGCTGAAGATGGCGTCGGACTTCCGCGCCGGCGACGATGAAACGCCGATCGTGTTGATGGGCTACTACAATCCGATCTACATCTACGGCGTCGACCGCTTCCTGAAGGATGCGATTGCCAGCGGCATTGATGGGCTGATCGTCGTCGACCTGCCGCCGGAGATGGATGAGGAGCTGTGCATCCCGGCGTTGAAGGCCGGCATCAACTTCATTCGGCTGGCGACGCCGACCACCGACGACAAGCGCCTGCCCAAGGTGCTGCAGAACACGTCCGGCTTCGTCTACTACGTGTCGATGACCGGCATCACCGGCTCGGCGCTTGCCGACACAGGCAAGGTCGCCACGGCGGTCCAGCGTATCAAAGGTCACACCAACCTGCCGGTCTGCGTCGGTTTCGGTGTCAAGACCGCCGAACAGGCGCGCGTCATCGGCGCCAACGCCGACGGCGTGGTCGTCGGCACGGCGATCGTCAATGCGGTTGCCAATGTGCTGGGGCCGAAGGGCGAAAAGACCGCTGATCCGGCCGAGGCGGTCGCCACGCTGGTCAGCGGCCTTGCGCAAGGCGTGCGCTCGGCCCGCCTTGCTGCTGCCGAATAGTTTTCCTACTTCTCTTCCCAACTCTTCGTCAGGACAGGAGCCGAAGCGATGAACTGGATTACCAATTACGTTCGCCCGAAGATCAACTCGATGCTCGGCCGGCGTACCGACATGCCCGAGAATCTCTGGATCAAGGATCCCGAGACCGGCGAGATGGTGTTCCACAAGGACCTGGAATCCAACCAGTTCGTCATCCCGTCCTCCGGCCATCACATGAAGATCTCGGCCAAGGAGCGGCTGAAATTCTTCTTTGATGACGGCAAGTACGAGACCCTGGACAATCCCAAGGTCATGCAGGATCCGCTGAAGTTCCGCGACGAGAAACGCTATGTCGACCGGCTGAAGGACGCCAAGGCCAAGACTGGCCTGGACGACGCCATCATCAATGCGCTGGGGACCGTCGAGGGCCTGCCAGTCGTGGTGACGGTGCAGGATTTCGCTTTCATGGGCGGCTCGCTCGGCATGGCGGCGGGTGATGCCATCGTGCATGGCTTCGAGGTCGCCCTGCAGCGCAAGCGGCCGCTGATCCTGTTCGCTGCTTCCGGTGGCGCCCGCATGCAGGAAGGTATCCTGTCGCTGATGCAGCTGCCGCGCACCACGGTCGGTGTCGACCGGCTGAAGGAAGCCGGCCTTCCCTACATTGTCGTGCTGACCAACCCGACCACCGGCGGCGTCACCGCCTCCTACGCCATGCTGGGCGATGTGCACATCGCCGAGCCGGGAGCGTTGATCGGTTTTGCCGGTCCGCGCGTCATCGAGCAGACCATCCGCGAGAAATTGCCGGACGGCTTTCAACGCTCCGAATATCTGATGGAGCACGGCATGGTAGACATGGTGGTGTCCAGGCTGGAAATGCGCCAGACGATCGCGCCGCTTTTGAAAATGCTGCTCAAGATGCCCGAGGAGCAAAAGCCGCTGGAACCGGAAATCATGCCGCCGGCCGTGCTTGCCGCCGAAGCCCGGCCGCAAGCTTGACGCTACAATGGCCGGCCGCGACACCGGCCTGACGTGAGACTGGCCTGACGCGACATTGGCCGCCGCGGACAGCGATTGCGCAGCATCCGTGGCGCGCTGTAGCCTTTTGATAGCCGTGGTCATTGCGGGAGCGATTCTGGCTCTCGGGCCATGCGCCGGGATTGTGCCATGACGACGCTTGCCGCTGACCGCGAAATCGAAGCCCTGATGGCGCTTCACCCGAAAGGCTTTGACCTTTCGCTCGACCGCATCACGCGGCTTCTGAAGCGGCTGAGCAACCCGCAGGACCTGCTGCCGCCGGTCATCCACATCGCCGGCACCAACGGCAAGGGTTCCTGCGCCGCCTTCTCGCGGGCGCTGCTAGAAGCTTCCGGCCGGCTCGTCCATGTCCACACCTCGCCGCATCTGGTCAGCTGGCACGAGCGCTACAGGCTTGCGGCCGAGGGCGGCGGCAGGCTGGTCGACGATGACATCTTCGCCGAGGCCATTGCCCGCGTCGCAAAGGCCAATGGCGGCCAGAAGATTACCGTCTTCGAGATACTCAGCGCCGTCACCTTCGTCCTGTTTTCGGAACATCCGGCCGATGCCGCCATCATCGAGGTCGGTCTTGGCGGCCGCTTCGATGCCACCAATGTCATCGCACGGCCGGCCGTGTCGGTGATCATGCCGGTGTCGATGGACCATGAGGCCTATCTCGGCGACCGTGTCGAGTTGATCGCCGCCGAAAAGGCCGGCATCATGAAACGCGGCTGCCCGGTGGTCATCGGCGCGCAGGAAAGCGAGACCGCGCTGCAGACGCTGATCGACACCGCGGAGCGGCTGGAATGTCCGACCCTGGTCTATGGCCAGGATTTTCTCGCTTTCGAGGAAAACGGCCGCATGGTCTACCAGGACGATGATGGCCTGATGGATCTGCCGTCACCGCGTCTGCCCGGTCGCCACCAATTTGCGAATGCGGCGGCGGCGATCGCCGCGGTCAAGGCCGCCGGTTTCGAGATCAGCCACCGCGCCGCCGAGAAGGCGATGACCAACGTCGCCTGGCCGGGCCGTATGCAGAAGCTGGTGCAGGGCCGGCTGGCGGAACTTGCGCCGAAGGGCGCCGACATCTGGCTCGACGGCGGCCACAATCCGGGTGCCGGCGTGGTCGTCGCCGAAGCGCTGGCCGAGCAGGAGGAAAAGAACCCGCGCCCACTGTTCCTCATCTCGGGCATGATCAACACCAAGGACCAGAGCGGCTATTTCCGCGCCTTCAAGGGCCTGGTCAAGCATGTCTACACGGTGCCAGTGAGCCAGAGCGACGCCGGCGTGCCAAACGACGAACTTGCCATCCGCGCCACGGAAGCCGGGCTGACGGCCGAACCGGTAAACTCCGTCGCCAGCGCCCTGATGCTGCTGCGCGATACCTGGGACGGCCCGACGCCGCGCATCCTGATCGGGGGGTCGCTTTACCTGGCCGGCGCGGTTCTCGCCGAGAACGGCACGCCGCCAACCTGAGGCGCGACAATTACATCTTACGTGGCTCTCGGCGGCGGGGAAATTCGTCCTACCCGGATTTCACCCGATTCAGAAATCCCACGGTGAGATCAGGTCAAGGCCGGTGGCGCCAAAGTCGTTGAGATTGCGTGTTGCCAGCCGGCCTCCGTTTACGCGCGCGATCGCGGCAATCATTCCGTCGGGAGCCGACATGCCGCGGCCTTGGCGCGCCGCTGCCCCCATGATCTCGCCATAAGCCAAGGCAGCCTCTTCCGTCAGTCCAAAAATCCGGTCGGCAAATCGATGGCGCCATTGGGAAAGGCCCAGCTCCAGCCGATCGGCACGCTCATCAGGTCTTATTTTTTGAATGCCGAAGGCAATTTCGGCAATCGCCACTGTGGGAAGGGCCAGTTCAGCATCATTCCGGACAAGCCACGCCAGGACGGCTGTATCCGGCGCCTTCCTCAGGGTCTCCGAAATCACATTGGTATCGACAAAAATCAAAGCTCAGGCCCTGGATGGACCCGGCGGCCTTCGCGGATAATCTTCTCCAGATCGATATCGGTGCCACTGGTTGACGCAAGTCGAGCATAGAAGGTGGATGGCGGTTCGCGACCCGCTTCACGAATCTCGTAGGACTCAAGCGCACGCTCGACCACATCGGCTATCGAACGATTTTCGCGGCGAGCAAGCCTATGGGCCAGGTCGCGCGCTTTTGCACTGCGGACTGAGAGCTGTGGTTCGGCCATTTCAAACTCCCGTTCGAAAAGGGAAATATATACCGATTATGAAATGCCATCAAGATGGCAGTTGATGGCATGCCATCCTAACAACTACTTCAGCTCGATCTCGATAAAAGCGTACTCGCCCTCGTTGGCGCTGATGACGTCGTGTTCGACGCCCTCCTTGCGGAAGTAGGGGGAACCTTTCTTCATTTCGGCGAAGGTTTCGCCGTCCTTGGTCACCAGCTTCAGCTTGCCGTCCATCAGCGGGACCACGACATAGTCGTGGCGCTGGCGATGCCAGCCGGTATTGTCGCCCGGCCGGAAGCGGTATTCGGTGACGATGACACGCTCATTGTCGATGAAGACTGTGGCCTTGGCGGATCCGGTCATTTCTCTCTCCATGCTTCTGCTGCCAACAGAAGACATGGAGAGCCCCGACGTGAGTGCCAGAGCGGCGCACCGATGGCGCCAACAAAAAGCCCGGCGCAATGGCCGGGCTTGATATCCGAAATTCGGAATGGATCAGGCGAGATTGCCATTGACCCAATGCGACAGCGCGGTCTTGGGCGCGGCGCCAACCTTGATGTCGGCCACTTCGCCGCCTTTGAAGATCATCAGCGTGGGGATCGAGCGCACGCCAAACTGGGCGGCAAGCTCGGGATTCTCGTCGATGTTCAGCTTGGCGATCTTGACCTTGGCGCCGAGTTCAGCGGCGATGTCCTCAAGCGCCGGTGCGATCATCTTGCAGGGGCCGCACCACTCCGCCCAGAAATCAACCACGACCGGTACCTGGGCATTGAGCACATCGGCCTGGAAATTGTTCTTGTCGACCTTGACGGTGGTCATGCGGAAATCCTTTCGAAATCTTTCGCCGCACCAAATGTGGTGGTTGTCGCGCCCTTCTTCAAGCAGTTCTTGTGTCACGCTCCCGTGAGTCGGGCAAGGGCGTCGTCCATGGCCCGAGCCGGCAGTTCGATCAGCCTTGGCGCTTCGGTGAACAGCAGGGACGCCTTGACTTCCCGCCCGGGATAAAGCGGCTGCAGCAGGGCGCGATACAGCGCGAGTTGGAGCAGGTAGGCCGGCGGAACTTCGGCCAGGGAAGCGGGTGCGGGCCTGTTGGTCTTGTAGTCGGCGATCGAAACCGTATCCGCTGTCACCGCCAACCGGTCGATCTTGCCGGAGATGGAGCGGATTTTGCCCTTGACCTCAAGGCTGCCCATGATCGCGACCTCGGCACGTGACGACGGCGCGAACAGTTGACCGAGGCCGGGCTCGGCAAGGATGGCCACGACCGAGGCCAGAGCCTTTTGGCGCTCGGCTTGCGGCCACGCCGCACCCGTTCGCGAGAGGTAACGCTCTGCCGCACTTTGGCGGTCGCTCTCGGCAATGCCGGGCAACATCTGCAGCAGTTTGTGCAGGGCGAGCCCGCGCAGCACGGCAAAACCCGGCTCGGCATCGGCGTCCAGCACCGGCGAGGCCTTGTCGACCACCGCTTCCTTGCCTTCCTCGATCAGCGCCGAGGCGCCCGACGGCGACAATGGGCGCGGCAGGTCCTCGAAAGGCGGCAAGGGCCGGAACAAAGTCGCCGGCAACGGACCGAACGCATCTACCTGCCGCGCCTGCTCGCCCGGGCTTGGCGTAACCGGCGGCAGTTTGGTGACGTGAAAACGGTAGACAGGCTCGCCGCCGGCTGGATGCGGACGCTGTTCGCTTTCGGGCGCGCCGCTCAGTGCTCGGCTGACGATCGAATGCCAGGTGCCGCTGTTCGGCGCCCGCTTGCCGTGATAGCCGCAGACGATCAACCGGTCCTCGGCGCGCGTCATGCCGACATAGAGCAGCCGGCGGTACTCGTCGTCGGCGAGTTCACGGGCGCGAGCGGCGGCCGTTTTCGAAAAGCCGTTGGCGACGTCGCTCGCCGAACGCCAGAGGTAGCCCTTGCCGTCCCAATGCCGGCCCGAGCCGTCGAAAGGCATCAGGCGCGGCAAATGCTGGTCGCTGAACGGGGCGGAACCGCCGTCGACCAGGAACACAACCGGCGCCTCCAGGCCCTTGGCCGCGTGCACGGTCATCACCCTGACCTCGTCACGGGTCTGGTCCATCTCGCGTTTGATCTCGGGGCCGGCGTTTTCCAGCGTCGACAGGAAGGCTTCCAGCCCGGGCAGGCCGGTCCGCTCCTCGGCAAGGCAGAAGCTCAGGAATTCGTCGAGAATATCGCCGGCTTCCGGCCCGAGCCGCGCGATCATCTTGCGGCGCACGCCATCGCGCGCCAGCAGGGCGGCATAGAACTCGAACTCCGGCTTCAAGGCGGCCTCGTCAGCCCAGGCGTCGAGTTGCGCAACGATCGCCGCTAGCGCTTCGCTTTCGCAGGCATGCTGGCGCAGCGATGCCGTCAGCGACACGCCGGGCGGCCTCTGTGCGGCGAGCGTGAAAAGCGTCTCCTCCGGCAGGTCGAAGATCGGGCTGCGCAGGACGGCGGCCAACGACAGGTCGTCCTGCGGCTGGATCAGCAGATGGCCGAGCGCGATCAGGTCCTTGACCGCGATATGTCCGGGCAGGCTCAGCCGGTCGGCGCCGGCAACCGGAATGTCGCGCCGCTTGAGCGCGCGCGTCAGCGCGTGCACAAAGCTGTCGCGCTTGCGCACCAGCACCAGCACGTCGCCCGGCCGCAGCCGCTTGCCACGGCCCTCGATGATTTCGCCCTTGCCGATCCAGCCGGCAATGGTGGCCGCGACATTCTCGGCGACGCGCACCGCCGGTGCATGGGCATGGTCGATGGCTTGCGCCCAGTCGTCGGGCTCGTCGACAGCCTCGGCGCCGATCGATGGCCAGACCTCGACATAGCCCGGCGCATCGGTGCGGATCGCCTTGTGGTTCAGCGGATCGGGGTCGTGGCTGATGCCGCGCCGCACGATTGGATCGGCAAAGATGCGGTCGACGGCGGCCAGCACATCGTCCGTGGAGCGGAACGACCACGTCAGCTTGAGGTCGGCGAAGGACGCCTCGGCGTCGCGCACCCGCCCGGCGAACAACAATCGGCTGTCGGCGAAAGAATCCGGTGCCGCGCCCTGGAAGGAGTAGATCGACTGCTTCTCGTCGCCGACGGCGAAGATCGTGCGGTGGACCCGGTCGCGGGCGCCGAAGCCGGCAAAGAATTCTTCGGCCAGCCGCTTCACCACCTCCCATTGATCCGGGCTGGTGTCCTGCGCTTCGTCGAGCAGGATGTGGTCGATGCCCTGGTCGAGTTTGTACTGCACCCAAGGGCCGGCATCGGGCCGCGCCAAGAGGTTTACCGTGCGGGTGATCAGGTCGTTGAAGTCGAGAAAGCCGCGGCTGCGTTTCAACACTTCGTAGCGCGCGATCAGCCAGTCGGCGATGGTCAGCGCCGCGCATGTGCCTTCCAGCATCCGGAACAGCGCCAGCCGGTCGACGGTCTCCATGATGGCGCTGGCCGCCGAGAGATAGCGCTCGGCGAGATCTGGCAGCCGGTCGGTCAGCGCCTTCTTGAAGGCCTTTGCCGGGTCGTAGGGATCGCCATCGGTCTTGAGGAAGGCTCTTGCCAGCAACTGCAGCCGGCGAACGGGGTCGCTCTCGGCGAAGGCTAGGCGCGTATAAGGCAGGATGTTGTTCAGCGCCGATCTGGCGTCGGTGGCTTCGGCGGCCTGGGCAAAGCCGGCAAAATAGTCCGGCAGGAAGCCGGGCAGCGGCCATACAGATGCCGCTATGCCTTCGGCGGCCTGGCCGGGCTGGAAATGGAATTCATCGAACAAGGGCTGGAAGCCGTCACGCCCGACGGCATCGAGGAAATGGCGCAACCCGTCGCGCTTGCGCACGATTTCACCAAGCAACACGTCGAGACCGGCCTCGCCCCCACGTTCCAGCACAGTGGCGAAGGCCTCGGCCAAATTCCTGTCGCCGGCGGCGGAGATCATCTCGCGCCGCGCGGCGGCAAAAAGCGAGGCCTCCATCTGGCTGTCGAGCATGTCGAAATGGGCGGGAATGTTGGCTTCCAGCGGGAACTGGTGCAGCACGGATTCGCAGAAAGCGTGGATCGTCTGGATCTTCAGCCCGCCAGGCGTTTCCAGGGCCTCGGCGAACAGGCGGCGCGCTCTGCGCATGGTGTCGCGATCGGGCCGGCGTCCCTCCAACGCCTCGACTTTGGACGCCAGGTCGGCGTCACTGAGCGTCGTCCACTCCGACAGCGTCGAAAAAACCCGGTTCGACATGTTGGCGGCCGCGGCGCGCGTATAGGTCAGGCACAATATCTTCGACGGGTCGGTGCCGTTGAGCAGCAGCCGGATGACACGCTGGGCAAGCACATGGGTCTTGCCCGATCCCGCATTGGCCGACACCCAGGCGGAATTGTCGGGATCGGCGGCGCGGGCCTGGCTCGAAGCGGTATCGGTCGGGATCGGATAGCCTTTCTTCATGCCTCCCCTCCCTCATCCCCGGCGTCTCCGCCGGCGGACCATTCGAGCACGCGGGCGAGATGGTCGTAGTCGCCATCGGTTTCGCCTTCGCGAAACGGCAGCGCGCGCGACAGATAGCCGGTCGCCGGGTTGGCATAGTGGATCAGCAGTTTCTCCAGCCGCGCCCAGGCTTCCTCGGCGAGATCGGCCGCGGTGCGTTGTTGGCGGTTGTGTTCGAGTATGGACTCCTCGAAGACCTCGCCATTCGGCTTCAACCTGATGAAGGCCAGTTGCGACGGCTCGCGCGTGCCTAGGTCCTTGAACGCGCCACGCCTGAGCAGCGCGCCCTCCAGCGCCAGCTGAGGCGCCAGCAGCGTATGCGCCTGCGCCTTGGAAGGCGAGGAGCCGGTCTTGTAGTCCAGAATGTCGGCCATGCCGCCGGCCAGCAGATCGACTCGGTCGGCATAGCCGGACAGCGTCACGCCGGACTGGCCGACGACGGTCTTGCCGGCGCGCTCCTCGGCATGCCGCTGGACCACCGCGTCGGCGCGCGTGCGCTCCCATTCGATGATGTTGGCGGCGAGCTTTTCGAAACGCGGCCACCACACCGCCTCGACATCGGCTGGAAGCGCTGCCCCGGCAAAACAGGCGCGGCCTGTGGCGATGAGCCCGGCCAGCGCGTCAGGCGCGCGCGGGTCCGCCACCTCGGACGAGAAGAGATGCAGGATGGCGTGAAAAAGCGTGCCGCGCTCGGCCGCACCCGGATCGCGGATGAGCGGATCGAGCGGCATCAGGCCGAGGACCCTTCGAGCATAGACGGCGTAGGGGTCGCGGCGCAGCGTCTCGATCTCGGTGACGGAGAAATGCGTGGGGCGCACCGATAGCGGCGGCTTCGGCTGCGGCCGCGGCGCGAAATCCCGCTTCGGCCCTGTGTCGAGCGCGCGTGCCCAGGCAAGCAGCTCATCGCCGCGCCGGCGCAGTGCTGCCGCCTGGTCGTTGCCGATGAAGGTGACCAGCCGCTGCAACCAGCGCGACGGCACGGCGGGCGCGTCGCCGGCACGCGCCGAGCGCGCCAGCACCACGTGTCTCGCGCCCATGGCCATCTGGAAATCATGCGCGGCAAGACCGATGCGCCGCTCCGGCGGCTCGAGATCGATGCCGGTCTTCATCAGCCGCGACATGAAGCGGTCACTCTCCGGCTTGCGCGGCCAGACTCCTTCGTTGAGCCCGCCGATGACCAGCGTATCGACATCCTGCAGCCGCGCCTCGAGTGCACCCCAGATGGCGATGTTCCTGTCGGTGCCTTGCGCCGGCTTGACGGTCTCGGGCGCGATCAGCGCCTCCATCACATCGGGCCATTCGCTCGCCGCGAACGACAGCGATGCCGAAGCCGCGACCAACCCGCGCAGCAGTTCGGCGAGCTTTTCGCCGGCGTCACCGGTGTAGAGTTCGCCAAGGCTGCCGTCAGCGGAACGGCCGAGATTCTCCAGGGCGACCACGCTGGCTTCGACCAGCGCGGCAAGGTCGGCTTCCGCCTGGCCGCGAAAGACCGAAAGCGGCGCCAGCGCTTGCTTGAGACGCCCAAGCAAATTCCGCGCGCCTTCGATGGAGCGCACGGTCAGGCGGGCAAACCAGAAGGGCGGTCGGCTATCACCGCCGAGCCCGGTGAGGCGGGCCTCGAAAAGGTCCGGCAGCGAAGCGATGTCGGGGCGGCCGGTGCCGCCGCGCAGCGCCACCAGCTCTACCAGTTCCGCCGCGTGGCGCACATCGGACCTCTCCAGACCAAGGCCGAGTAGTGGATGCTTGAGCAGCGACAACAGGCCGACCGGATCGCCCGGCCGGAACACCGCTTCGAGCGCCAGCCTGAGGAGGCTGGCTGCCGGGGTGTTGGAAAGCGGCGTGCCGCCGGAATCGTCTGCAACGACACCGAAGCGCTTGAGCTCGACGCTGACGCGGCGTGCCAGCGCGCGGTCACCGGTGACGAGTGCCGCTCTCTGGCCGGGGTCTTCGACCGCGCGCTTGAGCGCGACGGCGATGGCGACGGCCTCATCGCGCTCGCTGGCCGCTTCGAGCAGCGTCACGTCGGCGAAGGCGCCGGCAATATCGGACGCCGAAAACCCGTTTCGCGTCTCGGCCCACAATTCGGTGGTCTCGGCCGGCCGCAGCGCCTCGCCGACAAGGGCCGCGCGGAGCCCAAGCTTCGGCTCGGCCGCACCGATCTCCTCGACATCGCCGCGCAGCACGCCGATCTTGCCGATCAGCTTCGCCAGGCCGTATTGCGGATGGCCAAGCACGGCTGGACGCGCGCCGGGTGCGACGAGCGCCTGGAAGGAGGCTTCGTCCAGCATCCGGTCAAGCCCAGGCAGCACGATGGCGCCGCCGGAGAGGTCGGCGATGGTCGCAAGCAGCTCCGCCGTGGCGGGGATGGAGCCGGTGGACCCTGCGGCTATGATCGGCCCGGCGGGCGGATTGCGCCGCAGCCGCGCCGCTTCGGCACGGATCAGGGCGCTGCGATGCGCGGCCGGGTTGGAGCGGTCGCTCTCTTCGAGGAATCTCGGCCAGGCATCGGTGACAATGCCGAGGAATTCGAGCGTCACCTGCCACCATCCGGCAAGGTTCCCGCTCACTAGGCCGGCGAGTTTGGCCCAGTCGGTGCCTTCCGTCTCGATCTCGTCCATCAGCCCGGCCAGATCGCGCGCCAGCCAGATCGCGTCGGCGGTGGAGGCCGGGACGACGATCTCCTCGGCGAAGAGGGCCGCGACATGGGCGGGCAGCCGGCGTTTCCACGCCCGCACCAGCGGCGTCAGCAGTAACAGCCGCTCGGTGGCGGCGATCGGTGGCGCGAGGTCGATTGCCGCGGTTGGCTCGGCATCGAACGCGGCCTCATCCTCGTCGAATTCGCCCAGCGGGCGGATCACCGGCAGGATCGCCGAACCGCCGCCGCCACGCGCCTTCAGGCTGTCGACGAAGACGCCGCGCAAGGCACGTGCGGCGCGGCGCGTCGGCACATAGATGGTGACATCGGCCAGGGCGAGCGGGTCGCCTTCGACACGAAACCCGGGGACAAGACGGCCGTCAAGCAGCGCCTCGGCCAGCGTCGGCAGAAACGGCGCTCCGGAGGGAATGGAGAAAACGCGGCTTGAGCCGCTCATTGCGACCCGATGAGTGCACCGGCCACCGCGTCTTCGGCGAGCGGAATGGCATCGGGCGTGCCGACGGTTATCCAGTGGCCATGCATCGGCATGCCGAACAGGCGGCCGCCGGCAATCGCCTTGTCGAAATAGGTGTTGATCGAATGCGGTTCGGCGGGTGCGTGCTTGAACAGGCGCGGGTGGATAATCGCGGCGCCGGCATAGATCAGGCCGGCAGGATCGCCTTTTGAACGCCGCAGGGCGCCATCCGGCGCCACCAGGAAATCGGTGCTGCCACAGTGTCCCGTCGCCTGGTGGAGATCCGCCAGCATCAGCAGAATATCCATTTTCGCGGCGTCCCATGCAAGGGCAAGCCGCCCGAGATTGAGCGGGCCGTGGTCGATCCAGAATGTATCGGCGTTGAGGATGTAGAACGGCTCCCGGCCGAGCTCCGGCAGCGCCTTGACGATGCCGCCGGCGGAATCGAGCAGCCGATCGCTCTCATCGGAAATGACGATGCGCGGCGCGCGGCGCGCGGCGACATGGGCGACGATCTGTTCGGGAAGATAATGGACATTGACCACCGCCTTGCCGACGCCGGCCGCAGCCAGGCTGTCGAGGCCCCAATCGAGCAGCGTCTTGCCGGCGATCCGGACCAGAGGTTTAGGCATGGTGTCGGTGATCGGCCGCATGCGCTTGCCGAGCCCGGCGGCAAGAACGATGGCGGTCTCCGGTCTTGTTGTCACAGCGCTCGTTCCTCCAGCAGCCCGTGCGCGCTGTAGAAATTCCGCAGGTCGGCGAGCGCGGGATGCGACAGCGCCCGCCTGAGATAGTCGCGGATGCGCGGCAGGTGCTTGAGATAATAGGGTTTGCCGTCGCGTTTTTCGAGACGCACGAAAATGCCCAGAATCTTGGAATTGCGCTGCGCGGCCATGATTGCATAGGCTTCGAGGAAGCCTGCTTCATCGAAGTCGCCCGCTGCATGACGCGCCGCGAGATAGGCATCGAGCGTCCGCTTCTCGATCTCGGGTGCCATGGTGACGCGGGCGTCCATGGCAAGCGAAGCGACGTCATAGGCGGCGGGCCCGATCAGCGCGTCCTGGACGTCGACGATGCCGAGCCGGTCGAGGCCGGACCGTTCGCCGCGCCAGATGATGTTGGGCGAGTGGAAGTCGCGCAGCATCAGCGTGTATTCGCTGCCTTGCAGCCGGTCGAGAAGCGCGTTCCATATCTTGTGGTAGCCGGAACGCAGCGCGTCGCTCGCCGGGCCGCCCGATATCGCCGGCACGTACCAGTCGATCAGCAAGTCCGCTTCGATCAGCATGGCGTCGCGATCGAAGGGCGGCACGTCATGAACGACGCCTGGAGCCGCCTCCATCCGGTGAGGCCAGGCCTTGCCGTGCATCATGGCGAGCAGTTCGGCTGCCGCCTCGTAACGTTCGGCGACCGGCTCGCCATTGCCGTCGAGAAAGCCTTCCGAGCCCAGATGCTCAAGCAGCAGGAAACCCTGGTCGATATCCTGCGCGTCGATCCTGGGCACCGCGACGCCGGCGGCCAGCAGCGCACGGTCGATGGCGACGAAGGCGGACACCGACTGCGCGGTGTGGGCGATCACCGCATAGGGCTTGCCGTCGCGCACGGGAGGGCCGAGCACCAGCCGCGGCGAGTTCATCAGCACGCGCGGCGCCTCGCCGGCAAGCGAGACGATCTCGTAGGAGCGGGCCGAAGCATCGCCGATGAAATGCCGGCGCCGCGCTTCCCCCCATCCGGCGCTCTCCAGGAAGCCGCGCATGGCCAGCGAGCGCGCGACACGGTCGAAGGTCGCGCCTTGCCCCGACAGTCGGGCCAGCCGGCCCTCGCCATGCTGGACGAGTTCGATCAGCACCGTCGTCCTGGGCAGATAGCCGTCAGCCCGTTCCGGCCATTCGATAAGGGCTGCACCTTGCGCCAGCGCTTCCTCGAAGCCCAGTTCGTCCAGCTCGGCCGCCGACGACAGGCGATAGAGGTCGAAATGATGGACCGGGATGCGCGTGTCGTAGCTCTGCACCAGGGTGAAGGTCGGGCTCGGCACTTCGAGACCGGCATCGTCGGCCAGCGTCCGGATGAGCGCTCTTGCCAGCGTCGACTTGCCGGCGCCGAGATCGCCCTTGAGCGCCAGCACGTCCCCCACGCGCAGAGCCAGCGAAAGATCCTCGCCCAGCCGCGCTGTCTGGGTCTCGTCTGCGAGCAAACGCTCCAGCACCGGTTCCGTCATCGAGCGCGCTACTCGGCCGCTGCACGGATACCCGGCATGTCGGGAAAGGTGCAGATGACGGTCGTGCCCTTATCCCTGCCGGTTTCGATGCGAACGGCGCCGCCATGCAGTTCGACAAAGCTCTTGACGATGGACAGGCCGAGGCCAGCGCCGCGCCGGCGGCCGCCATTGGCGCGCGGCTCGAAGCGGCGGAACACCGAATCGAGCACGTCGGGCGGCATGCCGGGCCCGTCGTCGTGAACCGAGAACTCGACTCCGTCCGCTAGCTGGCGGCATGCCAGCCGGATGGTGCTGGCCTCCGGCGCGTAATTGGCGGCGTTGCTCAGCAGATTGTAGAGGATCTGGCGGATGCGGGTTTCGTCGCCATGGAAGGTCTTTGGCGCGGCGGCGGCGTCGACCGCGAGCCGGATCGAATGCTCCTCCAGCCGGTCGGCGACAAGCTCGGCGGCGGCCGCGATGGTGCGGTCGACATGCACTTCGGAAATATCGAGCTGCATGATGCCGGCATCGACCGTCGCCAGGTCGAGTATGTCGTTGACGATGGTCAGCAGCACCGATGAGGACGAGCCGACATGCTCGATATATTCGCGCTGCTTCTGCGTCAGCGGGCCGGTCGCCGGCAGCGACAGCAACTCGGTGAAGCCAATGATGTTGGTCAGCGGCGACCGCAGTTCGTAGGACACATGCTGGACGAATTCGTTCTTGAGCTGGTCTGATTTCTCGAGCGCCTCGTTCCTGTCCTTGAGCGCTCGCTCGATGTGGACGCTGTCGGTGACGTCGACGAAGGTCATCATCACTTGCCCGTTGGGCAGCGGAATCACGGCGTAACGCAGCACGGTGCCGTTGTTGAGCTCGGTCTGGCCGTGGCGGTCGCGGCGCTCGTCGTCGAAGCCGGTGATGGCGGCGACGAAGCCGGGCCAGGGGCTCTCGACCGCTTGCCGATCGGACAGCTCGCGTATGGCCGATACGTGCACATTGGGCTTGGCGGCTTCCGCGTCCAATCCCCACAGCGTGGCAAAGGCCGGGTTCGACAGCCGCAGCCGGCCGTCGGGGCCGAACACCGCGACGCCCTCGGCGAGGTTGTCGAGCGTTTCGCCCTGGACCCGAACCGCGGTGCGGTAGCGGCTTTCGAGATCCATCTTCTCGGTCAGGTTCTCGAACACCCAGGTGACGCCGCCCTTGGGTTGCGGGTTGGCGACGACGCGGATCGTCTTGCCATCCGGCAGGTGCCACCAGTGTTCCTGCGATTCGACCGCACGATAGGCGCTGAGCAGGCCTTCCTTCCAGCGGCGCCACTCCGGCTGTTCGGCGATCTTGCCCTCGCTGCGCAGCCGGTCGAGCAAAAGGGCGTTGTCGGGCGCGCTGTGCAGGAAGCCGCTGTCGAGCCCCCACAGCTTCTGGAAAGCCTGGTTGAAGAAGCGCAGCTTCTCGTCGGTGTCGAAGATGGCGACAGCGGTGTTGAGCTGGTCGAGCGTATCGGCGTGGCTGCGCACGGTCCGCTCATATTCGCCACGGATTGCCTCGATGGCGCTGGTGTCGGAGGCAAGGCCGGCCGAACCGTCGGCGCCGGCAAAGTCGGTCACGGCGAACACGCGGCGGTCGCCTTCGATCACCGTCGAAAGCGACTGCTCGAAGACCGGATGCGATTTGTGCTGCGTGGCGATGGCTTCGCGCGCCTGGCCGCCGAGGAATTCCTTGGCGTCACGCACGGCGGCTTCCGCGCTCTCGGCTTCGACCGCGTCGGCATAGGCCCGGTTGACCCACTTCAGGCGGCCATGCTCGTCACGCAGCCATGCCGGCATCTTCAGCGCCTCGAGCAGCCCGATCATGGTGTCATGATCGGTGGCCAGCCGCTGGTTGTCGATCTTGAGCCGGGCCTGGCTGCGCTGCGTCTCGGAAAGCGAGACAAACCGCACCAGCACATGAGCCGCGCTCTTGCGGCCATGCACTTCCAGTGGAGCGCCGGCCTGGGATTCGATCACCAGGTCGAACGGCCTGCCTTTTTCGCGCAAACCCGCCACGGCATGTTCGAGTGCCGCCGCCGAACGCGGCATCAGCCAGCGGCCAAAGGCGAGGAACGCGGCCCGGTCCTCCGGCGCACCGCTTTCGGTCGGCAATGTGCCGATGAGTTCGGGTTTCTTGTTTTCCGAGGCCCAGACGACGACACGCTGGTCGCGCAGGTTGAGCAGCGCTTCCGAACGCCGCAACGCCGCGCTGACATCGGCGACGCGGCTTCTCAGCTCGACATTCTCCGCCGAGGTACGCGCCCGTTCGCGGATGAGAACGATGGCCGACAGGAATGCCGTACCCGTCACGCCGACGAACACCGCCAGCTGTACGACCTCGATGGTGCTGATCGAAAGACTGGCCACGGCGGCGCCGGCGGTCTGGGCATGCGCGACCGCGCCGGCCAAGGGGCAGGCGAGAGCGGAGCCGGCAAGAAACAATCCCGCACGGGCGCGCCATGAAAGGCGCTCGCCTCGCGGGGCGGAGCCCATGGTCCTCGACTCGTCATGGCCGCCGGAAACGGCCTTTCCCGCCTGAAGCGGGTTATCCCCCGGCATGTCTTGGTCCTCTTCGCCGCCTGAATGCAAGACCGCCCTGATGCGTACGCCGGTCCTCGTCCCCGGACCCGCGAATCACAACATAGCGCCTGCCGGAATCGGCGTGAAGAATCATTCGGCGCAAAAATAAAGCCGGGCGAAAAGTCAATCGCCCGGCGTCAATATCTAGTGGTAAATCCGGATTTGGTTAATAGCGGTAGTGTTCCGGCTTGAACGGACCCTGCGGTGTGACGCCGATATAGGCTGCCTGCTCGCCCGATAGTTCGGTCAGGCGGGCGCCGAGCTTGTCGAGATGCAGGCGCGCGACCTTCTCGTCGAGATGCTTGGGCAGCACATAGACCTGGTTCTGGTACTGCTCACCCTTGGTGAACAGCTCGATCTGGGCCAGCACCTGGTTGGTGAAAGAGGCCGACATGACGAAGCTCGGATGGCCGGTCGCGTTGCCGAGATTGAGCAGGCGGCCTTCCGACAGGAGGATCATCCGCTTGCCGTCCGGGAAGGTGATCATGTCGACCTGCGGCTTGACATTGGTCCACTTCAGATTGCGCAGCGACGCGACCTGGATCTCGTTGTCGAAATGGCCGATGTTGCCGACGATCACCATGTCCTTCATCGAACGCATGTGGTCGAGGGTAACGACATCCTTGTTGCCGGTGGTGGTGATGACGATGTCGGCGGTCGGGGCCGCCTCTTCCAGCGTGACCACCTCAAAGCCGTCCATAGCCGCCTGCAGCGCGCAGATCGGGTCGACCTCGGTGACCTTGACGCGGGCGCCCGCGCCCTTGAGCGAAGCCGACGAGCCCTTGCCGACGTCGCCATAACCGCAGACGACCGCGACCTTGCCGGCCATCATCGTGTCGGTGCCGCGACGGATGCCGTCGACAAGCGATTCCTTGCAGCCATATTTGTTGTCGAATTTCGACTTGGTGACCGAGTCATTGACGTTGATGGCCGGGAAGGGCAGCAGGCCCTTCTTCTGCAACTGGTAGAGCCGGTTGACGCCGGTCGTCGTCTCTTCGGTGACGCCGTGGATCGCCGCTTTCTGTTTGGTGAAGAAGCCCGGCGAAGCCTTGAGGCGCTTCTTGACCTGGGCGTAGAAGTATTCCTCTTCCTCGCTCTGCGGATTGGACAGCACGTCCTCGCCAGCCTCGGCGCGGGCGCCGATCAGGATGTACATGGTGGCGTCGCCGCCATCGTCGAGGATCATGTTGGAGAGGCCGCCATCGGCCCACTGGAAGATCCTGTCGGTGTAGTCCCAGTACTGCTCGAGGCTCTCGCCCTTGACGGCGAAGACCGGAATGCCGGCCTCGGCGATGGCCGCGGCGGCGTGGTCCTGGGTCGAGAAGATGTTGCAGGAAGCCCAGCGGATGTCGGCGCCGAGCTCCTTCAGCGTCTCGATCAGCACCGCCGTCTGGATGGTCATGTGCAGCGAGCCGGTGATGCGCGCGCCCTTGAGCGGCTTCTTGGCGCCGAATTCCTCGCGGCAGGCCATAAGGCCCGGCATTTCGGTTTCGGCGATATCGAGTTCCTTGCGGCCCCAGCCGGCAAGCGAGATGTCGGCGACCACATAGTCCTTGCTACCCGTCATGGCAGTGCTCCGATGCGAATTGTCATACTTGCGAATTGTTAGCGGATGCGCCGTGCCGGAAGACATTTCCAAGGGCGCGAATTGCCGGCCTGACTAGCAGATCAGGCCTCAGACGACAATGGGACATAAAGAAATCTTTATTCGTGCATGTCCTGGAGGGCTGACTTCGAGGTCAGCACTCCTCGCCGAAACGGGAGGCGACAAGCTGCTCCAGCGCATCCATGACCTCGAGCGCCTCGGGGCCGCTGGCGGTGACGCGGATCGAATATCCCGGGCTGGCGGCCAGCATCATCAGGCCCATGATCGAGGTGCCGCCGACCTTGACGCCGTCCTTCTCGACATGGACCGAAGCATTGAAGCCGCTGGCAAGCTGGACGAATTTCGCCGAAGCGCGCGCATGCAGCCCGCGCTGGTTGACGATCGGAAACTCCCGGACGATCTGGTCCTTGTCAGGCGACAGCGTGCTCATTTGCTGCTCAAAAGCTGGCTGGCGACGTTGATGTATTTGCGGCCCGCGGCCTGCGCTTCGTCGAGCGCTGCCGCCATGTTATCGCCCTTGCGGATCGACGACAGCTTGATCAGCATCGGCAGGTTCATGCCGGCGATCACTTCGGTGCGGCCGGACTCCATCACCGAGATTGCAAGGTTGGATGGCGTGCCGCCGAACATGTCGGTCAACACGATCACACCTGCCCCCGTATCGACACGGGCGACCGCATCGACGATGTCGCGGCGACGCTGCTCCATATCGTCGTCGGCACCGATCGCCACGGTTTCGAAATTGTCTTGTGGCCCGACGACATGTTCGACGGCATGTCTGAACTCGGTGGCCAGTTGACCGTGCGTTACAAGCACGAGTCCGATCATTCTTTGGTGGCTCCCGTCATCGCCGCTTCACAGGCGCATTTTATGCTCGCCAGCCAATCCAGGCGGCGGGAGCGCTATCTTGTCGACGCGAGGCCCGTTGACAAGCCCAAAATTGCGCCGGCCCATGCCATTTTGACGCATTGCAGCAAAAAACGCAGGGCGGATCATAGAAAAGGCGCGATCGACAGCCGCGCCATCACGGCGGCCAAGGCGGCGGCGACATTGCGTTCGGCCAGATCGATGCGCGCCACCGCGCAGCCGGCGATCTCGTCGCTGGCGTCCTCCTGGAAGCGTGCGATTTCGACGGCCGGCAACAGCCGCACATGCAGGTCGACGACGCAGGCCGGCTCGAATGGCAGGGGTCGTGGCCCAAGCCGTGGAACTTCGGCCAGGCCCTTGATGGTGGCGGGTGCACGGCACACCAGCCGCCCCGCATGGGCTTCGACGAAGAGCTGATCGTCGCCGACGAGCCGCGAGAACAATCCGCGTTGCAGGCAATGGTCGATCAGCGTTAGTGCCAGCGTTGTCTTGCCCGACCCGGGTGAGCCGGTGATGAGAATGCCGTGATCGCCGATCAGCAGTGCCGTCGCATGAATGTTCTCAGGCCGCACGGCGCAATCCATAACGATCGGCGGTCATCCCTCGGCCGGCAGCGTCACGACGAAGCGTGCGCCCTTGATCTCGCCGGGCTTGGTGCCGGGAATGTTTTCGGCGGTCAGCGTACCGCCATGGGCCTCGACGATCTGCCTGGAGATCGACAGGCCAAGGCCCGAGTTCTGGCCGAACGCCTCGCCGGCGGGCCGGTCGGTGTAGAAGCGTTCGAAGATGCGGTCGATGTTGTCGGCGCGGATGCCGGGACCATTGTCGTCGACGGTCAGGATGTTGAACTTGCCGGCGCGCGCCAGCGACAGGCTGATGTGGCCATGGTCCTCCGGCACGAAGGAGCGGGCGTTCTCGATCAGGTTGGTGATGACCTGGCCGATGCGCAGATCATGGCCGACGACGACATAGCCCTTGGCGCCCTGCGGCAGCTTGGCAACCTTGAGCTCGATCTCGACCGCCTTCTTGTTGCGCGTCGTTTCACGCGAAACAGCGACGAGGTCGGTAACGAATTTCTTCAGGTCGACGGTTCCCGCGTCCTCGCGCGCCAGTTCGGCGTCGAGGCGGGAGGCATCGGAAATGTCCGTGATGAGACGGTCCAGCCGTTTGACGTCATGCTGGATGATCTCCATCAGACGCGCGCGTGAGGTGTCGTTTTTCGCCAGGGGCAATGTTTCGACGGCGCTGCGCAACGACGTCAGCGGGTTCTTCAGCTCATGCGAAACGTCGGCGGCGAAACTCTCGATTGCCTCGATGCGCGCATAGAGCGCGTTGGTCATGTCGCGTACGGCGATCGACAGATTGCCGATCTCGTCCTGGCGGTCGGAAAAGTCGGGGATTTCCTCGCGGCTCTTGACGCCGCGCCTGACCCGCACGGCAGCGGCTGACAGCCGGCGCAGCGGGTTGGCGATGGTGGAGGCCAGGAGCATCGACAAGATGGCCGTGACCAGCGCCGCGATGCCGAAGACGCGCAGGATCGCCTTGCGTTCCGCCGCGACGATCTTGTCGATATCGCCGCCTTCGGTCGACAGCATCAGCACACCGAGAACGGCGCGAAAACGCTGGATCGGCACCGCCACCGAGACGATCTGCTCGCCCTGTTCCGAGACGCGCACGATGGTCGACGGACTGCCGGTCAGCGCCTTCACCACTTCCGGGAAGGCAGCGCCATTGCCGCCCGGCTGCTCGTGATAGACCGGCAGGTCGGTGTTGCGGAAGAAGTCGAAGATGAACTTCTGGATGCGCTCGACAAGGTCCGGCTCTTCCTCGTCCACCGGCGGCAGGTCATAGCGCAGGATCTGGCCGCGCGAATAGAGATGGCGCGAATCGAGCAGCAGGTTGGCGTCGCGGTCATAGATGCGGGCGCGGGTGCGGGTCGGCGAGATCAGTCGCCGCAGCACCGGCGCCACGCGCTCGGGATTGATCGGAAAATCGAGGTTGTCGAGCTGGTCCGAGCCAGGCCCCAGACTTTCGCCGGCCTGTAGCTCGAGCAGCTTTTCCGGGTCGATGCTGATCGAGTCCGTCTCGACCGTCGCCGACGCCGCGATCGCCCCGGCGATGATCTCGCCTTGCGTCATCAGGCTTTCGACGCGCGCGTCGATCAGCCCGTCGCGGAAGGTGTTGAGATAGAGGATGCCGGTGACGAGCACCGCCAGGCCGGCAAGGTTGAGGAAGAGGATGCGCCGCGTCAGGCTGGAAAAGATGTGGTGGCCGAGGAACCGGCGCATCGGCACCGTGATTTTCGACACGAAGGAAGGCATGATGCGCGACGGCCGCCTGGCGGCGCCCGTCGGCCTGCTTCGCTGTGCTTCCACTGCCATCGAATAGCAGCTCCCGCTAGTCCCAGGTTTGAAGTATGTCGCAGCCCCAAGCCGGGGGCCGCTTTTGCTCGACATACATCAAATTACGCTTCGCGGAACCGATATCCGACTCCGTAAAGGGTTTCGATCATCTCGAAGTCGTCGTCGACAGCCTTGAATTTCTTGCGCAGCCGCTTGATGTGGCTGTCGATCGTGCGGTCATCGACATAGACCTGCTCATCATAGGCCGAATCCATCAGCGCATCACGGCTTTTTACCACACCGGGACGTTGCGCCAGCGAGTGCAGGATCAGGAACTCGGTGACGGTGAGCGTCACCGGTTCGCCCTTCCAGGTGCAGGTATGGCGTTCCTGGTCCATGACGAGCTGGCCGCGCTCGAGCGAGCGGGCCTGCTGGCTCGGCGCTTTTGCCGCGGCCTCGCGGGCGCTGGCCCGCCGCAATACGGCGCGCACCCGCTCGACAAGCAGGCGCTGCGAGAACGGTTTGCGGATGAAGTCGTCGGCGCCCATCTTGAGACCGAACAATTCATCGATCTCGTCGTCCTTGGAGGTCAGGAAGATCACCGGCAGGTCGGATTTCTGGCGCATCCGGCGCAGAAGCTCCATGCCGTCCATGCGCGGCATCTTGATGTCGAGGATGGCGAGATTCGGCGGCCGGGCCGCCAGGCCTTCCAGCGCGGACGCACCATCCGTGTAGGTCTCGACACGATACCCCTCGGATTCGAGGGCGATCGACACCGACGTCAGAATGTTGCGGTCGTCATCGACAAGCGCGATTGTTGCCATTTCAAGCGGCTCCCTCATGAGCTGTCCCTTCTGTCGTAAGAGAAGGGGCTTTTGCAGGACAAATTAGGTACAAAATGTGGCATAGGCCTTGTCCGCTGTCACGAGCGGCGTGCCGGCGGCCACAATTCTACCTCGACACCGATTGGACGAACGAGCACCGCCAATCCTTTGGGCAACCACCGAACTTTTTGCATATATAAACGATTTAAACAACTTTCAAAATATTTAAATCGATTAAATATTTGATATCATTTGCCTTTTCTGGTTCTGACCATCTAGCCTGCTTAGTAGGTGTGCCGGAAATATGCCGGCAAAGATGCGGCAAATCTTGAGAAGGGTCACCAAATGTCGGAATTCGGCAAACGCAATCCTGCCTGCGCGATCGATCGTATCGGTCTGAAAACCTCCGGCATGGTGCGCTATAATTTCGGCGCGGCCGCCCTCTATCAGGAATCGATCCGGCGCGGTGAAGCCCGGCTGACCGCGCATGGCGCGCTTGTCGCCGAGACCGGCCAGCACACTGGTCGCTCTCCCAAGGACAAGTTCGTCGTTCGCGACGGCGCCACCGAACCGCAAGTCTGGTGGGACAACAACAAGGCGATCTCGCCGGCCCAATTCGACGTTTTGCTCGCCGATTTCCAGGCCCACGCCGCGGACAAGGACCTTTACGTGCAGGATCTGGTCGGCGGTGCCGACGCCGAGCTCAACCTGCGCACCAGGGTGATCACCGAATTTGCCTGGCACTCGCTGTTCATCCGCAACCTGCTCATCCGTCCCGACGCGGCCGAACTCGAACAGTTCGTGCCAGGGATGACCATCATCGACCTGCCGTCCTTCCGCGCTGATCCCGCCCGTCACGGCAGCCGCACCGAAACCGTGATCGCCGTCGACCTGACGCGCAAGATCGTGCTGATCGGCGGCACCTCCTACGCCGGCGAGATGAAGAAGTCGGTGTTCACCATGCTCAACTACCTCCTGCCGGAGAAGGGCGTGATGCCAATGCACTGCTCGGCCAATGAGGGACTGGCCGGTGATGCCGCCATCTTCTTCGGCCTGTCGGGCACCGGCAAGACCACGCTGTCGGCCGATCCGTCGCGCACTTTGATCGGCGACGACGAACATGGCTGGGGTCCGCATGGTATCTTCAATTTCGAAGGCGGCTGCTACGCCAAGACCATCAAGCTGTCGGCGGAAGCCGAGCCGGAGATCTTCGCCACCACGCAGCGCTTCGGCACGGTGCTGGAAAACGTCGTGCTCGACGCCGACGCCGTGCCGGACTTCAATGACGGCCGGCTCACCGAAAACACACGCTGCGCCTACCCGCTCGACTTCATCCCCAATGCCTCGAAGACCGGGCGCGCCGATCACCCGAAGAACATCATCATGCTGACCGCCGACGCTTTCGGTGTGATGCCGCCGATCGCGCGGCTGACGCCGGCGCAGGCGATGTATCATTTCCTCTCCGGCTACACGGCCAAGGTGGCCGGCACCGAAAAGGGCGTGACCGAGCCCGAAGCGACCTTCTCGACCTGTTTCGGCGCGCCGTTCATGCCGCGCCATCCCTCGGAATACGGCAATCTGCTGCGCGAGCTGATCGCACGCCATGGCGCCGATTGCTGGCTGGTCAACACCGGCTGGACCGGCGGCGCCCACGGCACCGGCAAGCGCATGCCGATCAAGGCGACGCGCGCGCTGCTCGCCGCCGCCCTCGACGGCTCGCTGAAGGCAGGCGCGTTCCGCACGGATGCCAACTTCGGCTTCGAGGTGCCGGTGGCGGTGCCTGGCGTCGACAGCGCCATTCTCGATCCGCGCTCCACCTGGATCGACCAAGCGGCCTACGACCGGCAGGCGGCAAGGCTGGTCGGCATGTTCGCCGTCAACTTCGAGAAATTCGAAAGCCATGTCGATGCAACCGTCATGGGCGCGGCGCCCCGCATGCAGGAAGCGGCGGAGTAATCGCCAAGGCATCGTTGTGGCTCAGCACCATTGAAGGCCCGGTTTCGATCGGGCCTTTTCTTTTTCGGTCCGCCGCGCCATGACTGCGGCATGCCGATCGACGACGACATCATCATATCGGGCGAAGCCGTGATCCACCCGGGCGACCTGCACGAGGATTTCATCCGCTCGTCCGGTCCCGGCGGCCAGAACGTCAACAAGGTGGCGACGGCGGTGCAGCTTCGCTTCGACGCGCAGAACGCGGAGGGCCTGTCGGAGCGCGTGCGCGAGCGGACCATAAAGCTTGCCGGCCAGCGCGCCACCAAGGACGGTGTCATCGTCATCGAAGCCGGGCGCTTCCGAACCCAGGAACAGAACCGCGCCGATGCGCGGGCGAGGCTCACGGCACTGGTCGCCAAGGCCGCCGAACCACCGCCGCCGCCGCGCAAGAAGACACGGCCGTCGAAAGGCGCGGTCGAGCGACGGCTGAAGAGCAAGGCGGGACGCGGCACGATCAAGAAGCTGCGCGGCCGGGTGGAGAACGATTAAGCACCACACCAGGCGCGTGTACAAAGCGGTTTCCCATTTCGCACCGCAGATGCGAGGTTTCCCCATTGTCACAGCAAGGGAGACCTGGAGATGGGTATGTTCGATTTCGTCAAGAGCGTCGGCAAGAAGCTCGGCATCGGCGGCGACGAGGAAGCCGCACCCACCGCCGACACGCTCAAGAAAGAGCTCGATTCACACAAGCTCGGTACCGATGGCGTGCAGGTCGTCGTCCAGGGCGATACGGCGGTGCTGAAGGGTGTGGTCAAGGACCAGTCGATCTTCGAAAAGGCGGTCATTGCCGTCGGCAACACGCTGGGCGTCTCCAAGGTGCAGGCTGACGAGTTGCAGGTCGCGCCGGCTTCCGGCACGGCGGCCCCTGCCAAGGAGCCGACCTTCTACACCGTCCGGAAGGGCGACAATCTCTGGAAGATCGCCGAAAAGAGCTATGGCAAGGGCCAGGGCGCCAAGACACGGTCATCTTCGAGGCCAACAAGCCGATGCTGACCCATCCCGACAAGATCTATCCGGGCCAGGTCCTGCGTATTCCCGAGCCTGGCTGAGCCACAGGGCAGAAATCAGTGCGCCGTGCGTCCGAAAGGTCGCGCGGCGTTGCATTACCAGCGGCGCTTCGTCTTTATTCGTCAACCGCCATTGGCGAATGGAAAGACGAATTCGGCGCGCGGCATCTGGCAAAAACCACGACGGCTTTCGGGTCGCCGTTTTCGTCCGCTGGTGGCATGCTGGGCTCCGAACCATTCACATGAGCCAAATCCATGCTCGTTCTGCCCAAGGGCGTACGCCACATGCCGGCCCATCTGTCCCGCGCCGTCCAGGAGGCGCTGGTCGAGGAGGTGAGGAGCATAGTCCAGCAAGCGCCGCTGTTCGTGCCGGCCATGCCGCGGACCGGCAAGGAGATGAGCGTGCGCATGACCAATTGCGGTCCGCTCGGCTGGGTCACCGACAAGGAACGCGGCTATCGCTACCAGCCGACGCATCCGCTGACCGGAGAGCCTTGGCCGCCTATCCCCGACAGCCTGCTCGACCTGTGGCGGCAGGTGTCGGGCTATCCGAATCCGCCGGAGGCCTGCCTGGTCAATTTCTACACGCCTGATGCGAAGATGGGCCTGCATCAGGATCGCGACGAGGCCGATTTCTCGGCACCAGTCGTCTCTGTCTCGCTGGGCGACGATTGCCTATTCAGGGTCGGCCAGACAACGCGCGACGGCGCCACCAAATCGTTTAGGCTGAAAAGCGGCGATGTCGTCGTGCTTGGCGGCGAGGGTCGCCTTGCCTTCCATGGCGTCGACCGCATCTACCCTTCGACCTCGGCGCTGCTCAAAAACGGCGGCAGGATCAATCTGACGCTGCGGCGGGTGACGAAGCCTGACGAGACCTCCAAATAAGCCGATCTTAACGCGCGTCCCCTATCAAGACTGCCAGGGTCTTGGAAAACAGCGCAATGGCACCAGTCAACCAGACTGCCCCCAATCGATCCGATATCCGTTTCGCGGCACTTGTGCTGTGCACCGGAATCCTGATCGGGCTGCGCTACTATCTTGCCTTGTGGACCTTCGACGAGCACGGCTTCTCCGAGCTCAGTGACCGGCTGCCCTATTGGGATTTCACCAATCTGTGGGCCGGCGGACGCATGGCGCTCGACGGCCATGTAGCCTGGCTGTTTGACGTCGACAGCTATCGCGCGGCCTTGCGGCGGATGTTTTCGCCCGATCTTCCCAACCAGGAATGGAGCTACCCGCCCAGCATCCTGGTCTTCGGCGCGCCGCTCGCGCTGGTGCCGGTCTTTCCGGCCTATTTCATCTGGACTTTCGGCACCGTCTTCTGCCTGTGGCTGGCGGTGCGGCCGCTGAAACTGGGCACGCTGGCCGAAGCGGCCGTCCTTGTGTGTCCGGCCGTCTTCATCAACGCCATCTTCGGCCAGAACGGTGCCCTGACCACCGCTCTTCTCATTGGCGGGCTGGCCGTGGCGCCAAAACGGCCAATTCTGGCTGGGCTGCTGTTCGGTTTGCTGACGATCAAGCCGCATCTGGGCATTCTGGTGCCGTTCTGCCTGCTGGCCGGCGGCAACTGGCGTGCCATCGCCGCCGCGGCCCTGTTATCGGCCATGCTGTTCATTTTGACCGGGCTCTCGCTCGGGTTCCACGTTTGGCATCTGTTCTGGACCGAAACCCGCCCCCTGATGACGGCGATCCTGGAGGCACCGTATCCGCAACCCTACCAGGCCAATGCCGCAACCATGTTCTTCCTGGCGCGCGCATGCGGCGCCGGGCTGACAGTGGCCTATGCGCTGCAGGCTGTTGCGACCATTGCCGCAATCTGCGCCGCCATCTGGGTCTGGTTGCCCCGGCGGCAGGTCGAGGACGGCAAAAGAGTGGTCCTTACCGCCGTGCTGACAACGGTCGCGACGCCGTATGGCTACAGCTACGACACGGTCGGTCTTGCCGTCGCCGTGGCCTACCTGTTTTCGACGCGCGCCAACATGCCCAGGATTTTCCTGGCGCTCATCTGGCTCTATCCTGCCATCGCCCATCTGGTGAACGGCATCGGGCTTGGCATCGGCGTGTTGGTGCCCTTGTCCCTATCGGCATGGATGCTTGCCGACGTAAGAGCCCGCGAATGCAGGACCTCAACGACGCCGACGGCCGGACATCATAGCTATAGTGAACGATTGCCGCGATCGGGCGGTTGATCCGTTCGTGCCGCCATCGCGGCCCTGACGGGTGAACGCCGCTATCTCAGCCGACCGCCGAAAAGGTCGCCGAGACCAGCTGGAAAGGCAATGCGCCATAGGCGGCGACCGTCGCCTGATCATCCCACTGGCGGAATTGCCGCGATGGCCGCGCCTCCAGCGTCAAGGCATGCTGCCGGCCGTCGACTATAACCTTGCCGCGAAAGCGCAGCATCCTTTCCCCGCCGGACCGGCTGATGGCCGTGGCACGCAGCCGCGCGACGTGGTCGTTATCCTGGTTGATCTCCATTTCGATGCGGCGCCGGACCGGCGGAACGCTGATCCTGACCGTGATGTCCAGCATCATCTCCCCCACTGTCGGCGGGCACGGTATGGTCTGCGAGAAGACCAGGGGCGACGGTCCCTCCAGCGGCTCGCGGCGAGCCGGTCCGCCGCGCCACGCTTTGCCGCGCCATGCCCTGGCGGGCGGCTCCTGCCGCAGCCGGTCGCTCTTGCGTCTCAGCCGCAACTGCTTGGCAAAGCCGCGCGACAGCCAGGCCAGCCTGCCGAAATCGGTTCGCGGCTTGGCCTGCAGCACCGCCGACCAGCGCGAAACACCGGTGAGGTCGGCCATGTCAAGCACGCGCGCCAGCACCCTGTCCGGCACCGCCGCGCCAATATCGAGCGCGAGGTAGGAGAGCGCCACCGCCGCGGCCACGGCAAGGCCACGCCTGGCGACAACGTCGAGGAACACGTCCCAGTCGACATCGCCGGCGCGAATGGCCACAGCGCAATCGACCAGCCAGTCGCTGTGCGTGTGGGCGTCGAGCCCGCCATGGGCGATGGCGAGCGCGATGCGGTCCGCAGGCGACGGCACCAGCACGCCGACGCCGCTGAATTCGGCCGCCGCCGCTCGCCGCCAGATCGCCTGGTCGTCCTCGTCGCTTTGCTGCGAACCGTCATAGGCAAGCTGGTGCAGGTCGATGTCGCCGTAATTGCCCTTGAAGAAGTTCATCGAGCGCAGCGACGCCAGTCTTGTCCTCAGATATTGCGGGCTCACCCCGGTGGCGATCTGCCAGTCGCGGTCGCGCAGCACGTCGAACGCCGCCGGCATGTCCTGCGGCCGCACCAATATGTCGATGTCGTGCGCCACCCGGCCACGTTGCGCCGATGCGTTCAAGGCAATGCGGCTGGCACCCTTGATCAGCATCACCAGGCATCCGGCGTCCGTCATCGCCCGCAGCGCCGGTTCGGCCTCGCGCATCGCCATGCGCGACTTGGTCCACAGCATTTTTTGCAGGCCGACAAGACGTGGATAGGCGGAATGGCCGGCCAATTTCCGGCCGAACCGGTCGCAGATGGCGGCCAGCAGCCGATGTTCCCTGAAGGAGACGAGATCGATATCGTTGGCGCTCAGCCACTGCATCGCGCAAGCGGCGGCCGCGTCCTCATCGGCAAGAAGCGCGGCCTTGAGCAACTGGTCGAGCCCGCCCGTCGGCCAGGACCAGCCATAATCCGGGAAACGTCGGCTGATGCGGCGGATGCGCGCCATCAGCCCGCGCCGGCCTTGTTCCGGGCCCGCCGCAGCATGGCCAGCCGCGCCACTTCGAGGTAGCCGCGGTCGCGCGTCGCATCGCGCCCGTAGGACAGGCTGCCGGGCCTGATGCGGCGCAGCGCCAGCACCTCTTCCATCATGTCGAAGGCAAGGCCGGCCTCGCGTGCCCTCGCGATCCAGTCGATCATTTCGCCGCGGCCGCCCGGCGGATCGACGACTGGTCCGACGCTCTCGGCGACCTCGCTCCGGATCAGCATCGTGGTCCGCGACCAGCCGGGTACGGTGGCGTCCTCGGGCACGTCCGGCCGGTCGTTGCGGAAGGTCCGCAAATGGCAGAAGACGCCCGATGTACCGGGCGATCCTCGCAGATATGCAAGCTGGCGCTCGATCTTGGTCGGCAGCCAAAGGTCGTCGGCGTCGAGCGTCGCGATGAACGGCGTCGACAAGGCGGCGATGCCCCTGGTCGTGGCGCTGCCCGGTCCGGCATTTGCCTGGCGCAGCAATTTCAGCGGCAGGTCCGTTCCGCCGATCGCCGCGGCGAGATCATCCGTTGATCCGTCATCGACGATCACCACCAGTTCCGGTCGTACCGTCTGGGCCGCGACCGATCGCAGCGTCTCGGCGATGGTGCCGCTGGCGTTGAAGGCGGGTATGACGACGCCGTATTCGTCCATCACAGGGATCGCCAATCTGAAAGTTTGTCGAGCTCGAAGATACCTTCGATCGGCCGCAGCGTCGGGTCGGCCTTGCGCCGCTTCATCGACTTATAGATAGCCCGCAGGAATTCCCGCGACTGGACGTCCTCTTGCCTCGTCATGTTGCCCGCATGCCGTCTGTAATAGAGCGCGACCGTGTCGGGAAGCACGTATCTGGGGCCGATCTCGAAACCGCGCAGCAGGTAGTCGGTATCTTCGGCCTGGACGAAATCCTCGTCGAAATCGCCTATGCGCGCGACGAGCCGGCGCGCGAAGATCGCCGCCGACAGATGAATGCCACGAACCGTGATGCTGTTGCTGTCCGCCGTGGGCTCCAGGGTCCCGTCGTCGATCTTGTCGACCAGCATCATCCTTGAATAGGTCAGATCGAGATCGGAATTCTCCCGGAAAAGCTCAACATCGGCCTTGAAGCGTCCGGCTGGCGAGATGTCGTCCGAATCGAGGAACGACACCAGTTCCGCCTCGGGCTTGAGCTGCCTGAGCCCGTTGTTGCGCGCCCGCGTCACTCCCATGTTCTGCTGCTGGAACAGCCGGATGCAGGAATGATCATCGATCATCGCGCGCACGGCCTCGACCGAGCGATCGGTCGAACCATCGTCGATGACGATGATGTCGAGGTCGGCGGCGTCGCCTTGCCTGAGCAGCGAGCGCAGCGCGGCGCCGACATAGGCCTCGCGATTGTACACCGGCATGATCACGCTGAGCTTCACCAGGCGCCTCGTGTCAGGAAAACCTCTATCGTGCCGGCGATCTCTGCCGGGTCGGTGCCGAGGGACAAACGAAAGCAGGGCAGGTGGCGCGTCAATTCGCTGAAGAAGCGAAAGCCGCTTTCGCGCTCGCCCGGCATCTGGGCGATGCCGGACGGCGCCAAGGCAATCATGGCATCCCTGCGCGACACCGGCATGATCGAACTTGCTCCGCCACCGCTGATATGTGGCACCATCAGCGCAACGATGTCCAGCATCGCGGGCACCGGCCCAGGCGCGATGTCATCGACGTGAAACATGTGCTTGCCCTGCCAGTTCAGCGGGCCTTGCGCCGTTAGCCGCTGTTGCAGGCCCAGCCGCGCGAAACCTTGCGCGTCCTGCTTCAGCGTCGAGAATAGGGGTCGCGCGGTCACGCCTCCGATGAGATCGATCAGCACGTAGTCGTCGCCGACACTGTCGAGCCCGTTGAGCAGGCCGGCGGCGACGGTGCCGGATTTCCCGGCCCCGCCGGAGCCGGCGAGCAGGATGCCCTTGCCCTCGATGCCGAGCGTGCCGGCATGGGTCAGCCGCATGCCGCGCGCGGCATATTCCCAATGCAGGAAGGCGCGCAGCGGTGCTCCCGGCTCCCAGGGCGGAAAGGCATCTGCCGAGGCCATCAGCTGCACGCCAATGCAATGTTGCGGATCGTAGATCTGCCAGAAATCCAGGTCGTGGAAATAGTGGCCGCGCAGCCCGGCTTCGGCGAGCCGTTTGGCAAAACCGTGCTCGGTGAAATGCGCATCGCCCCATCGCGCCGGCTCCGGGATGCCGTCGATGCCGGGATGAGCGATGAAGATGCGGCACATGGACAGTTCCGGCTGATCATGACCGGCCTCGACAAATGCATGGCTTAGTGCATCGGCAAGCACGCCGTGGCCGAGATGCGCGGTCAGTTCCAGCCGGGGCAGGCGAACCTTTCGTGTGGTCGGATAGCGCGGGGCCACGCCTTCAGCGGCGGCGATGAGATACCGGGCGTAGTCGGGCAAGGTTTCGAGCGTGACGCGCGGCATCAAGCGCCTTCCATCACGGCCGCGGCCGGCCCGTCAGGAAGCCTGCTTGACCGCCGGCCAGCCAAGAGGTTCCTCGACCTCATGGATGGGATCGACGACGATCAGATCGGCGAGGTCGTCGTGAATGCTCACATTGAGCGGTTCGTTCGTGGCGGCGAGCTCGGCTGGCAATTCGCCTGGCAGTGGCTGCGCCGTCGCTTCCGAACGGACCAGCAAACCCAGTTCGAGCAATTGCGATATGAAGTGTTCGAGTTCGGCCTGGCCTATTGTCGAGCCGGCCGCGGCCAGCCCGATCAGAGCCTGGGCGTCCGCTCCGGACGAAAGCGCTTGCCACACCTTGCTGCCGGAATCCGAGAAGCCGAAATATTTGCCATTGGCAAGGTTGAGCACCACGGCTTCGCCATCGAAGGATTCGAAAACGATATCCCGGCTCGCAACCGCATAGGCATGGGATCATGCATCATTGTTGCCCCGCTCTGCATTTCCTGCCCGCCAGCAGGACCGCTTCCACCGACAACGGCTGTAAACTTTCGGGTCTTCCTTGGCAAGGTAACCATCGCCGGCAAGGCGCGGACCATTCCCGGATCAGTCGAAGGCCGGGCCGATCAAGCCTCGATTTCCAGTGCCGACAGTGGCTTTGAACAGCAGGCCAGGATGAAGCCATCATCGATCTCGTGATCGAGGATGCCGCCATTGTGGCTCATCTCGACGCTGCCGGAGACTTTCTTCACCTTGCAAGTTCCGCACAGGCCGAATTCGCAGGCCGCCGGTATCCGCACGCCCGAAGCACGCGCCGTCTGCAGCACGGTCTGGCCGGCGACACAGTCGGCGTCGACGTCCGAAAGCGCGAAGCGGATCGGCGTTGCGGCTTCGACGGGGACAGCCACACCGTCCTGCGCCGGCGCCGCGAATAGCGCCGGGATTTCCTCAACGGTCGGCGCGGCAAAGCTCTCCTGATGGTACTTTGCCATGTCGAAGCCGGCGGCTTCGAGCATGCCGCGCACGGCGCGCATGAAGGGGTCGGGGCCGCAGCAGAAGATTTCGCGTTCGCGGAAATCGGGCGCCAGCAGCGGCAGCCGGATGGCGTCGATGCGGCCCATATGGCCATACCAGCCCTCGCGGCTCGACCGTTCCTCGATCATGAAGCCGAGCGACAGGCCCGGCATGTGGCCGCCGAGCAGCTCCAGCTCCTTGCGGAAGATGATCTCTTCCGGGCGCCGCGCGCAGTTGACGAAGCCGACATCGGTCCATGGCGCGCAGTCGTTCAGCCAGCGCAGCATCGACATCATCGGCGTCACGCCGGATCCGGCCGAGATGAACAGATATTTCGCCGCCGGATGGCTGTGCAGTGAAAAGTCGCCGCCTGGTCCATAGGCCTTGACGTGCGAGCCGGGCGCCAGGTGATCGAACATCCAGCGTGTGCCGATGCTGCCCACCTGCGCCTTCACCGTCACCGCGATCGAGAATGGCCGCGACGGTGACGATGACAGCGTATAGGTGCGCATCAGCGGCCCGTCCGGTGTCGGCAATTCCAGCGTCACGAATTGGCCCGGCTTGTAGCGGAACCAGGTCTGGTTGTCGGACCGGAAGGTGAAGGTCTTCACGTCGGGCGCCTCGTCGGTGACGCCGGTCACTTCCAGCACCTGCAGCCTGTCGTTCCAGGGCGCCATCTGGTCGAGATGGCGATAGAGGCCGAGATCCGTCATCGCATTCATCCTCTTGTCCCTTTTGTTCCGCGCATGTCCAAAACCGCCGTCTCTAGCGATATGCCTTAGGCAACGCTGCGCAGGGCCGGCCGGCCGCCTTCGGCAAGCCGTGGCCCGATGAAGGATGCGTACCACTCGACGAACTGGATCACGCCGCCCTCATGCAGCTCCGAATAGGGGCCTGGCTCGTAGGCCGGCGACAGGATGCCGAAGGCGTTTTCCTCGACGATGCGGCGATCCTGGTCGTTGGTCTCGGTCCAGACATGGGTGAGTTCTGCGAGATCGTAATCGACGCCCTCGACCGCATCCTTATGCACCAGCCATTTGGTGGTCACCGCCGTTTCCGTGGCGCTGATCGGCAGCACCCGGAAGGTGACGGCGTGGTCGCCCAGGATGTGGTTCCAGGTCGTCGGATAGTGGTAAAGCAGCAACGAACCGATGCGGTCGGTTGAAACGCTGTCGGAAAGATTCCTCTCGACCGCGCGCTTTCCCGTCATCGTGTAGCTGACGGCATCGCGCAGCAGCGGCGCGCGGGTGGCGCGATACTGGCCGGCCGGATCGATGCGGAACTTGCTCGGCAGGCCGGCCGCTTCGCATTTCGCCCAGTGCGCCAGCATCTCCGGATCGCTGTCGGCGCCTTGCACGCCGGTCACCGTCGGTGCTTCCGGGAAGGTCTTGCAGAGTTCGGGATGGTTGCCGGCGCAATGATAGCATTCGCGGTTGTTTTCCCAGACCAGCTTCCAGTTGCCCTTCTCGATGATGGTGCTCTCGAAAGCGACTTTTGCCTCACGCAGCCGGTGCGGCAAAAGGTAAGGCTCGATCATCGCCCGCATCGGCGCGAAATCGGCGGGCTCGCTGGCCAGACAGATGAAGATGTAACCGCCAACGCTTTCGCAGGCGACGGGCTTCAGGCCGTACTGGCTCTTGTCGAACCCATCGACCATCTGGCGGGCGAACAGCAGCCGGCCGTCGAGCTCGTAGGTCCATTGGTGATAGGGACAGACCAGTTTGGTGGCCGTGCCCTTGTCACTGTTGCAGACGCGGCTGCCGCGATGGCGGCAGGAATTGTGGAAGGCGTTGATCTTGCCCTGCTGATCGCGCACCAGCACGACCGGATAATCGCCGATCTGCACGGTGATGAAGCTGCCCGGCTTGGGCAATTCGCAATCATGGCCGATGAACAGCCAGTCGCGATACCAGATCAACTCCATGTCCAGCTTGAAGTAGTCCGGGTCGGTGTAAAAAGGCTGTTCCAGCGAAAAGCCTTGTCTGCGGCTGTTCAATAGCCTCAGCATGTCGTTGCGCGCGTCCATGTCCTGTCCTTAGTTTCAAGGACTGAACTGGTGGTGATTGAGGAAGGACTGGGCGCAGATCGGCGAAAAGCCGGACAGACACCATCCGCCTCTTGACCGCCCACCGCGATCAGTCGAGTTCTAGCGATCTCGGGCTGGTTTCCGGGCTCTGGAGTTGTCCTTGCGGACCATCGCGACACCTTCCCAGGCTTTAGCCCAGTGGTCTCCCGTTGCGACTTGAACTCCACCACCGTTGCGGGGGCAGCGCCGGAATCTGACCGGCTTCCCAATTCTCCGCTCCGTCCTCACGCAGCGGCACCTGAGATGCCTGATCTAATCACGACAGGCTTTGCGACATCGGCACGAAAGCGACATCGCATCCATGCGGCGCGACACGCACGTTGGATCGTCATGACAGGCTTGTAGCAGTTGGAATCGCCTTCTGTCGCCAAGCCGCGCCGGCACCGCCTTTGCTCCCTGCAGGGAGCAACTAGGTTAACAGTTTCAAAAAGTGACTATTAGCGGAGTCTAAAATCGAACCGAACGGTTCGTTTCTGTTGACGGTGCGTGCAAGAGCTGTGAACGCCGAGCCTCCGACACAGTTGGTGATCGAAGTGCTGTTTTAAGTTAACCAATTGATATCACAAGATAAAATAAGAGATGCGGAAGGCGCTGGTACAATTTCAAGTGGTGGAGTCATGGTCCACGCTGAACAACTTCGTGATTGGAAACGGCAAGGGTGCTCTCCCACATCGGGGCTGTCCGAACGACGCGATTTAATCCCAAGACACGCCGCTAGACGGACGGAAAAATACTGGAGTACCAAAAAATGAAAAAGATCATTCTCACTGCCGCCGCCCTTCTGGCTGTTTCCGGCAGCGCCTTCGCTGGTAGCGACAATTACGGTTCGAACGGCGCCAACCAGCCTGCTGCCGCGGTGGACAGTTCGTACACCGCTTCCACCTCCACCAAGACGTCGGAGCCTGTTGCTCAGACGCCTGCTCAGGGCAGCGATCGCAACCTCTTCGGCCGCTAACGGCCTGTCCCCACGGATTGGCGGGCTTGCCCGCCGATCCGGCGGAATTCAAGAAATTCAGGAGTACCTAAAATGAACAAGATCCTTATTGCCGCCGCCGCCGTTCTGGCCATTTCCGGCAGCGCTTTTGCCAGCGACAACTATGGCTCCAACGGTGCCAACCAGCCTGCCGCCGCGGTGGACAACTCGTACACCGCGTCGGTCGACAAGTCGGCTCCTGCCAGCCAGGAGCCCGTCCAGCACGGCGCCGATCGCAACCTGTTCGGCAACAACTAACATCTCTTCAAGCAAGGACGGCGCGCTCAGCCCGCCCCTTGAATTCGAAAAAATCGGAGTACCAAAATGAAAAAGATTGTTCTTACCGCCGCCGCTCTTCTGATTGCCGCTGGTAGCGCCTATGCCGGCAACGACAACGTTGGCGACACCGACATCAACAAGCTGGCGACCGTCAACGTCGACACCTCGCATACGGGCTCGACCCGCAAGAGCGCATCGCCCGTCTACAAGCTGCTCAATTCGTCGGGCGACGTACAGAAGTCCGCCCCTCAGGGCGCAGACCGCAACCTCTTCGGCAACAACTAACCAGCCGTGGTGATATACAAAAGAGAGCGGCGGGCTTACCCGCCGCTCTCTTTTTGCATTGTCGAGACAGCTTGTGGTCTCAGGCGGCTTTGGCTTCCGCTTCGTGCAGGGCGAACGACCGTCCATCCGCATCGAAGATATGAAGATCTCCGGCATTGGCGGTCAGCCGCAGCGTCGAGCCGCGCTTGACCTCGACATTGCCCGGCAACTTGGTCACCAGCGGCAGGTCGGCACGGCCGATGTCGATATAGACCAGCTGAACCTCACCGAGCTGCTCGAGATAATCGACCGTCCCCTCGAACAGATAATCGCTACCACTGGCGATCGCGAGATCTTCCGGCCGCACGCCGAAGCTGACCGCCGCTCCTTTTGCCGAAGCAGGCGTCGCGATCGGTACCGTCGCCTTGCGGCCGCCGACATGACTGACGATGGTCGGATTGCCCGTCTTGTCGACCGCCGCCGGCAGGATATTCATGGCCGGTGAGCCGATGAACTGGGCGACGAAGAGGTTGCCGGGGTTCTTGTAGAGCTCCATCGGCGTGCCGACCTGCTCGATGTGGCCATCCTTCAGCACGACGATGCGGTCGGCCAGCGTCATCGCCTCGACCTGGTCGTGCGTGACATAGATCATGGTCGTGTTGGGCATCGATTCCTTGAGCTTGGCGATCTCGATGCGCGTGGCGACGCGCAGCGCCGCGTCAAGGTTCGACAGCGGTTCGTCGAACAGGAACACTTTCGGATTGCGCACGATGGCGCGGCCGATGGCGACACGCTGGCGCTGGCCGCCCGACATCGCCTTGGGCAGGCGGTCGAGATATTTGGTCAACTGCAGGATCTCGGCCGCCTGCCGTACCCGCTTGTCGATCTCGGCCTTGCTTTCCTTGCCGATCTTCATCGAGAAGGCCATGTTGTCGTAGACGGTCATGTGCGGATAGAGCGCATAGGACTGGAACACCATGGCGATGCCGCGCTTCGACGGCGGCACGTCGTTGACCACCTGGCCGTCGATCCTGAGTTCACCCGAGGTGATTTCCTCAAGCCCGGCGATCGAGCGCAGCAAGGTCGACTTGCCGCAGCCCGACGGGCCGACGAAGACGATGAATTCGCCCGATTTGATGTCGAGGTCGATGCCGTGGAGAATGTTGAGATTGCCGTAGGACTTCTTCACTTGTCTCAAATTGACATCGGCCATTGATTTCCTCCAGTGGTTCCTCAGATGTTTCAGCCTATGCGTCCGAACCAGGCGTCGTAACCGCCGAGTTCGACCGAACCGGTGCTCGCCTGCCCGGAAAACCCGTGTCCCGCCAAACGTTGCAGGGTTCGGTTGCCGAGGTCAATCTTCGCCGGCCTGGCGCCTAGATTGAAAACGCAGACGACCTCCTCATTGCCCGCCCGGCGGGTGAAGGCGACGGTGTCGCCCTCGCTTTCGATGAAGGTGAGGTCGCCCTTTGCCAGCGCCGGATGGGCGCGGCGGAAGGCGAGAAAGCGCCGGTAATGCTCAAGCAGGGAGGTCTCGTCGCCTTGCTGCACGTTGACCGCCTGTGACAGATGCTTGGCCGGCACCGGCAGCCAGGGTTTTGCCGGGGAGAAGCCGCCATTCCTGGCGCCGCCATCCCACACCATGGGCGTGCGGCAGCCGTCGCGGCCCTTGAATTCCGGCCAGAAGCGGATGCCGTAGGGGTCCTGCAGGTCTTCGAAGCGCAGGTCGGCCTCGCCGAGCCCGAGTTCTTCGCCCTGGTAGATGCAGACCGAGCCGCGCAGCGACATCAGCAATGCCGAGATGACCTTGAGATAGGCGGACGGGTCGGCTTCATCGGCGGCCCAGCGCGAGGCCGGGCGCATCACGTCATGGTTGGAAAACGCCCAGCACGACCAGCCGTCGCTGGCCACCCTGCCAAAGGCTTCCAGCACCGAGCGCACTTTGGCGGCGCTGATCTTTTCCGGCGCCAGGAAGTCGAAGGAATAGCACATATGCACGCGCTTGCCGCCGGCGGTATAGGCGGCGACCACGTCCAGCCCGCGCTGCGAATCGCCGACTTCGCCGACCGCGGCGGTCGCCGGATACTCGTCGAGCAGCGCCCTGAAGCGCTCGAGGAAAGCGAGGTTCTCCGGCCGGCTCTTGTCGTAGATATGATCCTGGTAGTTGTAGGGGTTGACCGCCGGCGCGGTCTGGTCGTTGCGCTCGTCCGGGGGCAGCGGCGGATTGTTTTCCAGCCCCTGGCTGTGGAAGTAGAAATTGATGGTGTCGAGACGGAAGCCGTCGACGCCGCGTTCCAGCCAGAAGCGGGTGACGTCGAGCAGCGCGTCCTGGACTTGGCGGCTATGGAAGTTGAGGTCGGGCTGCTCGGCCAGGAAATTGTGCAGGTAATATTGCTGGCGGCTGGTGTCCCATTGCCACGCCGAGCCGCCGAAGATCGACAGCCAGTTGTTGGGCGGCGTGCCATCGGGCCTTGCGTCGGCCCAGACATACCAGTCGGCCTTCGGATTGGTGCGGCTCGAGCGACTTTCCATGAACCAGGGATGGATATCGGCGGTATGCGACAGCACCTCGTCGATCATCACCTTGAGACCCAGCCGGTGCGCCTCCGCCGTCAGCGCGTCGAAGTCGGCCAGCGTGCCGAACATCGGGTCGACGTCACAATAATCCGAGACGTCGTAGCCGAAATCCTTCATTGGCGATTTGAAGAAAGGCGAAATCCAGATGGCATCCGCGCCAAGGGCGGCAATGTAGGGCAGCCTGCCGATGATGCCCTTGAGGTCACCGATGCCGTCGCCGTTGGAGTCCTGATAGCTGCGCGGATAGATCTGGTAGATCACCGCGCCCCGCCACCAGTCGCGGTCGATGGCGGGGTCTGGGTTCGAAGTCGCCTTCAAAGCCGAGTGCATTGTCTCAACCTCCTTTCACCGAGCCGGCCAGCAGCCCGCGGACGAAATAACGCTGCAGCGAGAAGAAGACGATCAGCGGCACGATGATGGTGATGAAGGCCGATGTCGTCAGGATCTCCCAGTTGCCGCCACGCGAGCCGAGCAGCGCATTGAGCTTGGCCGTCAGCACGATCTGGTCGGGCGCCGTTCCGAGGAAAACCATTGCCACCAGGAGATCGTTCCATACCCACAGGAATTGGAAGATGGCGAAGGAGGCAAGCACCGGGAAAGACAGCGGCAGCACGATCTTGACGAAGATCTCGAAATCGCTGGCGCCGTCGATGCGCGCCGATTCCATGATCTCGCGCGGCAGGCCGGCAATGTAGCTTCGAAGCAGATAGATGGCGAAGGGCAGGCCGAAACCGGTATGCGCCAGCCAGATGCCGAGATAGGTCTTGGACGGCACGCCGAAGAACGTCCCGACGCCGTTGTAGAGCTTCAGGAGCGGGATGAGCGACATCTGCAGCGGCACCACCAGCAGGCCGATGACGACAGCGATCAAGAGCGCGCGGCCTGGAAAGCGCATCCAGGCCAGCGCATAGGCGGCAAACGCCGCGATCAGGATCGGGATGACGGTCGCCGGGATGGTGACCGTCAGTGAATTCATGAAGGAGCGGCCGATGCCTTCGGAGAACAGCACGGTCTGATAGTTTTCGGGGGTGAATTTCGGCGGCGCCGACGAAGCGTAGTAGATGCGCTGGCCCCGGTCGCCCTCGAATGCCTTGGGCGAGGCCATGACGAAGCTGCCGTCGGCGTTGAGTTGCAGGGTGACGCCGTCGCCGAGATCGGCTGATGTGCCGGCAGGATACTGCGTCGGTGCCGCCGCCTTGACGCCGAAGGCACTGATGCCGCGCTTGGCACCATCGCCGAAGATGTTGCCCTGGAGAACGAACTTGCCGTCCTTCTCGACTTGTGTGGAGGCGGCCGGCAGGCGGCCGGCTTCGGTCTGGCTGGAACTTGCGAACGAATTCCACCAGCCCGAGGCGATGATCTGATCCTTGTCGCGTATCGACGAGACGAGGATGCCGAGCGTGGGGATGGTCCAGATCACCACGAAAAAGAGCACCGCGATATGGACGCCGAAACGGCTTGCGAAGGAATTTCCGGTCGCGACGGCCATCTCAATGCCCTCCCGTCTCTTTGTTGGCCTGGCGGATGTTCCAGATCATGATCGGAATGACGGCGATCATGATGATGATGGCAATGGTCGCGCCGCGGCCGAAATCGCCGCCGCCCCGGAACATCCAGTCGAACATCAGATTGGCCAGCACCTGGCTGTTCCATTGACCGTTGGTCATGGTCAGGACGATGTCGAACACCTTCAGCACCAGGATGGTGATGGTGGTCCATACCACCGCGATGGTGCCCCAGATCTGCGGCACCATGATCTTCCAGAAGATCTGGAAAGGGTTGGCGCCGTCTATGACCGCCGCTTCCAGTGTTTCTTCGGGGATGCCGCGCAGCGCCGAGGACAGGATGACCATGGCGAAGCCGGTCTGGATCCAGATCAGGATGATCATCAGGAAGAAATTGTTCCAGAGCGGCAGTGATATCCAGACCTGCGGCTGGCCGCCGAAATACTGGACGATGGCGTTGAGCAGTCCGATCTGGATCTGGCCCTCGCCACGATATTCGTAGATGAACTTCCAGATCACGCTGGCGCCGACGAAGGAGATCGCCAGCGGCAGGAAGATCAGGCTCTTGGCAATCGTGCCCCACCATATCTTGTCGGTGAGCACGGCGATGATCAGGCCGAGGAAGGTGCAGGCCGCCGGCACCACCGCCAGCCACAGGATGTTGTTCCGGATGGCGTTTCGCAGATCCGGATCGCGCAGCGCCCACTCGTAGTTGGCGGACCCCACGAAACTCGTGCCGCCGCGGTCGAAGAAAGACAGCCACAGCGTCGCGATCACCGGATAAATCAGGTAGATGGTCAGGATGATCAGCGCCGGACCCACGAACAACCAGGGCCGCACCAATCCCTGCCGGCGCAGATTGTTGACGGCGGCCGTCCCGGACACCCCACGCGAGGGGAAGATCAGGTCGAGCAGTTTGTTGGCGCCCCAGAAATAGGCGACACAGCCGCCGACGCCGATGATGATGACGAATATTGCCGAGAAAATCTGAGTCGCCATGGGTCCCTCTCCCTGCGCATGACCGGCCAGGCGATGCTGGCGACTGGATACGCCGACTTTCAGTTGTTCGGAACAATCGAAACGCGAAGGCTTCCGGCATGCACCGGTCGGATCCGGGCCGTAGCCCGGATCCAGTAGGAGGATCAGGAAGGATTAGGTCTCGCCGCAGCGGCCTACTTGATTGCGTCCCAGCTCTTCTGGATGTCGGTTGCGACGTCCTGAGCGGACTTGCCGCCGACCAGGTCGATCATGCCGGTCCAGAAGGAGCCGGCGCCCACCTTGCCGGGCATCAGGTCGGAGCCGTCGAAGCGCACCGTCGTGGCGCCGACCAGGATCTCGCCCTGCTTCTTCAACGCATCGCTGCCATAGGCGTCCTTGTTGGCGCCTTTGAAGGGCGTGACGAAGCTCTTCTGCGCCATCCACAATTCATGCGCGAGCGGCATCTGCAGGAACTTGATGAATTCGCGCGACGCCTTGGAATCCTTGGTGATCATCACCAGCGTTCCGGCCACTTCCAGCGGCGTCCCGAGTTCCGGCTTGGAGGCGTAGGGCGGGTAGGGGAAGAAGTCCGCATCCTGGCCAAGCTTCACGCCCTCCGGGAAGAAGGAAGGGATGAACGACGCCTGATGGTGCATGTAGCACTTCGGCGGCACGGTGAAGAGGCCCTTCGGGCTGTCGCGGAAGTCGGTCGCCGCGACCGCCTTGGCGCCGCCGTCGACCATCTTGTCGTCGGTGGCGATCTTGCCGAAGATGTCGATGGCGTTGACCACTGCCGGATCGGTGAACGGGATCTCGTTCTTCACCCACTTGTCGTAGACTTCAGGCGGCTGCGTCCTGAGCATGATATCCTCGACCCAGTCGGTCGCCGGCCAGCCGGTCGCGCCGCCCGAGCCAAGGCCGATGCACCAGGGCTTGCCGCCATCGGCGATGATCTTCTTTTCGAGCTCGGCCAGTTCTTCCTGCGTCTTCGGCACCTTGTAGCCGGCTTCCTCGAAATTGTCGGGCGAGTACCAGACAAGCCCCTTCACGTCGATCTTGTAGGGAAAGGCATAGAAGCCCGGCTTGCCGTCCTTGCCCGTATAGGTGCCGAGCTTGGCCCAGGAGTCGCCGGCGGCGTAATTCTCCTTGACCCAGGCCGCGACGTCGTCGCCGAGCGGGGTCAGCACGCCCTTGGAAGCAAGGTCCTGGATGAGGCCCGGCTGCGGCAGGACGGCGATGTTGGGCGGGCTGCCGGCCTGGGTGTCTATGACGATCTGCTGCTCGTAATTCTCGGACGAGGAATATTTGACCTCTGCGCCGGTGGCCTCGGAGAAATAATCGAGTACCGACCGGACAAGCGCCTCGTCCTCGCCACGCCATGGGCCGAAGATTGACAAGGTCTCACCCTTGAGGTCGACTTTCTTGAGGTCTTCATAATTCGCCCAGTGAAAGTGCTGATCTTCGCCGGGTTTGAACTTCAGTTCGGCCTGCGCGGGCGCGCTCAGGGCGAACGCGGCAGACGCAACGCCCAGCAAAAGCAACTTCTTCATCGGTATTCCTCCCAGTGGGTCACACATACAGGACGGAACCTCCATTCCGCCCGCCGACGCCGCAGGACTGTGACTCACTCGCAAGGGAACCGCAACCTTTCGAAGAGTCTTCCAAAGCGCTTTGGCTTTGCCGATCTCGCCATTGAATCAATCAGGAGTCAAGAGTGCTCGCGAACTAATCGATTTAATTGCCAGCAGCCCGCGCCCGAAGTGTGCGTCGCAACATGCTTTTTTGGCGGTGCAACAGCAATTTCTGTTTCAAAGCGGGGCCCGGCACGCATATGGTCTCCGATATGGCCGCATCTCGGGTAGTGTTTGGGGCGATTCAATCTGAAAGCGCTTTGAGGCAGGGAGGCCTCTCGTGAACCTCAAGCAACTCGCGCATATGCTGGCGCTTTCGCAGACAACGGTAAGCCGGGCGTTGAACGGCTATCCCGAAGTCAACGAGGAAACCCGCAGGCGCGTCATGGACGCCGCCAAGCGCCACGGCTATCGCCCCAATCCGAGCGCGCGTCGGCTGGCCACGGGCAAGTCCGGAATGATCGGCTATGTGCTGCCGACGGGTGCCGCGGTCGACATCGACCCCCACTTTGTCGAATTCCTGTCCGGCCTCGGCGACTATGCCCGCTCGCACGAACTCGACCTTGTCCTGTCCCCGACCGACGCCGACGATCAGGAGACGACCTACCGGCGCGTCGTCGCCAACCGGCAGGTCGATGCCGTCTACATCTCTTCGCCCAGGCCCGCCGACCGGCGCGTGGCGCTGGTCAATACGCTCGGCATTCCCTTCATCGTCCATGGCCGCAGCGAGGGCTTGGACTTCGACTATCCCTTTCTCGACATCGACAATGAAGGCGCTTTCCACGAGGCTGCCCGGCTGCTCGTCCAGCTCGGCCACCGGCGGCTGGCGCTGATCAATGGCAATGACGGGGAAACCTTCGCCATTCATCGCGAGCGCGGCCTGCGCCGGGCACTGGCAGCAAGCGGCCTGACATTGGACGATCGCCATGTCTGCTCCGTCGTCATGACCGAGGAGAACGGCTATCGCGCCGCCCGGCGCCTGCTTGAACAGGACGGCGCGCCGACGGCAATCGCCTGCTCCAGCCTGATCATGGCGCTCGGCGTCGTGCGCGCGGTGCGCGACCTTGGCCTCAGCATCCCCGGCGACATCTCGCTGATCGCCCATGACGACGTCTTTCCCTGGCTGAAGCCGGAGAATTTTTCCGTGCCGCTGTCGACGACGCGCTCGTCGATCCGGCTGGCCGGCGCGCGCATCGCCGAGCGGCTGGCGGCGCGGATATCGGGACTGGAGGAGGGCGCGCGCGGCGAGGTCTGGCCGGTCGACCTGGTTGTCAGGGGATCGGTGGCGGGAGCGCCGGCCTAGGGTCGCCAGAGTGCCCTCTTAACCCCGCATTAGCGCGCTTAGCCCAACATGGCCGGATGAAAATCGATCAGCCAAATGCGGTTTTCGGCCAACGCGGGCGCGAAGCCAGCGCACCGGCTGGCCGCACGGTCGAACCGACGCGCACCATAGGCCATCTTGTGCGTCTGCTTGGCTTAGTTGCGTTCCTGCTCACCGTGGCCGGCGCTGTCTTCTGGACGTTGCCTGGCATCGAAAAAATGAATCTGGAAGCCGGGCGAGCAGAGCGGAGAGTGGTCGAGATCGTCAACCAGCCGATTACGCATCTGCCCCGCTCCGGACCGGTCTCGGTATTCGCGCCAGGCTGGTTTCACCCGGGCGCCACAACCCCGGACTTCAACAATGTTGATGTCCGTTCCACACAGGAACTCACCTATGAAGGCCATGTCACGTCAGACCTGAACCCCACCGAAATGTTCATCGGAAGTGAACTCGAATTCAACGCTATGACCAAATATTTCTATACCGATCGAACGCTGCCCAAGAAGCGGTTGTCCAACTCGGAAATGATCGAGATCAACGGCCTTTACCGGGTTATGGCAGCGATGAGCAGGCGGTACTAATGCGATGGCTGGCAATAATCGGTTTGGCTGTCGTCGGGCTTTGTCTTGGAGTCGCGTTGCTTCTGCTATTCCGTCGAATCCGGCAACTGGCGACAGGTTGATCGGCCGCAAATCGACGAAATCGACGCCTGAAGCGAAAAACCTACTCCCTCACGGCCTCGGCCGCCTTAAGATCCAGCAGCCCGTAACCGAAATCATTGTCGCGCCCCTTGGGCCCGAGATCTCTCGCCGTCGCTGCAAGTGCCTTCTCGATGTCGTTGGCCGAGCGGTCGGGCGTGGCGTGGATGAGGTTGGCGATGGCGCCGCTGACGATCGCCGCGGCAAACGAGGTGCCCGTCACTACGTCCGAGCCGGCGCCGCTCGGTGCCACCATCTCGACGCCCGGCGCCGAGATGAAGACATAAGCGCCGCGATTGGCCTGCGGCATCAGTCCGTCACTGGCGTCGGTGGCCGTCACCGCGATGACACCGTCAAAGGCCGCCGGATAGCCATAGGGCGCCTTCGGGCCGTTGTTGCCGGCGGCGGCGACCAGCACCATGCCGAGCGCCCGTGCATTACGGCAGGCGGTGCCGAGCAGGTCGTTCTTCGGGCCGACGAAGCTCATATTGATGATGCTGACATTCTGGTCCGCCGCCCAGTCGAGCGCCGACAGGATGACGTCCATGGTCGACTTGCCGCCCTCGAAGGCACGCGCGTGGTAGATTTTCGCGCCCGGCGCCATGCCTTCCAGCGGGCCGACGCCGGCAATCAGACCATCGATCGAAGTGCCGTGGTCGCGCTTTTCGATCGGCACGTTCGGCATCGCGTCGAACTGCGCGGCGATGACCCCGGCCAGAGCCGGATTGGTATCGTCGATGCCGGTATCGATGACGGCGATACGCACGTTCTCGCCACTGGCCTGTTTGGCGTCGAGCGCGATGCGGTCGAAGGCATAGTTGACGATGCCGGCCGCCTGCTGCAGCGAATAGATATGGTTGGGCTCGCGGCGCTGCGTGCGGCCGTCGGCGGCAAGCTGCGCCAGCACGACGCCGACGGGGCGGCCATCGGGAATGCCGAAACGCACCAGCGTGGTGCCGAGCAGCCGGGACTGGCGCTGCGAGCGCACTTCAAGGCCGAAGGAAGCGGCGATCTGCTGCATGGCTCCGGCATCGCCATCGACGGTCACCAACACCTCGTCGGGTACGAAGTCGCCGGTCACGGCGCGTCGCGACTGAACGGCGATGAGATCGGTCGGCGAGATGATCGGGCCACCGGACGGCGGGCCTGCCTGGTTCGCGGCGGGGGCTGTCGCGGGCTCCGGGCGTGGTGTCGGAACCGGTGCAGGAAGGGCGACCGGGTTGGGGAAGAGGTCGACGATCAAGGCGGGCAGAAAAACGGCGCCGGCTTGGGCCGCACCCGACCCACCCTTATCGCCGCCGCCCCTGATGCAGTCGGCCGCGATCGCATTGGCCTCGGTGCTGCAATCGATTTTCGTCCGGTCGGGAGTGGCATCGTTGCTCTGCGCCGACGCAGGCACGGCGGCGATTGTCATCGCCCCCGCCAGGATAGCCGCAAATCGAATGACCGCCTCAACCGCCATCAACAGGTTTCCTTCCCTCGATCACAGCCTCCGCGAAAGGCTGCGCGGCAATAAGGCCCCGCAGTTTCTCGTAGTCGGCGGCTGTCGTCGCCGGAATGGCGAGCCTGAAGACGCCGTCGGCGGTCGGTCCGCCGATGATCTTGAGCTTGTTGGCGTCGAGAAAGGCCGCAATATCGGCCATCCTGGCATCCGGCTTGAATTTGACCAGCGCGAACGGCAATTTGGCCAGATCGTCTTGTGAGCCGGCGATCTCGAAATTGCCGCCCTTGCCGCCAGGCTGCACCAGAGACTGGACCGCGATCAAGGCCAGCAGGACCGCTGCCGCCGCCCAGGCGACGCCGACCGGCACCGCCATGAAGCGGCCCCAGGCCTGCGCCAGCCAGGATGCGCTTGCGGGCGCTCGAACCGGCCCCGCCTCCGCGTCGAGCGCCTTGGCGAAGCGGCTGAGCGCATCGGCCGGCGGGCGGATCGCCTCGTTGGCTGCCGCCGTGCCGGAGAACTCGGCTTCCGCCTCGCCGAGCGCGACAAGTGCCGCAGGATCGGTGGCCAGCCATTCTTCGATGGCTTCCAGATCCGAACCTTCGAGCGAACCGTTCAGGTAGAACGGCAGCAGCGTTTCCATTTCGTCGCGGCGGGACATCTTTTCAGCGGCGCTCATGGCCACCCCCTGTCGTAACCGGCGGCCTTCAAGGCTTCGCCGAGTTTCTTGCGGGCGTAGAACATACGGGTCTTGACGGTCGCGACCGGGATGTCGAGCACCTGTGCGATCTCGGTCACCGATTGCCCTTGATAATAGGCGAGGTCGATCACCGTGCGGTGCTCCTCGGGCAAGGCGTCGATGAGGCGACGCAAGGCGGCGGCCTTGTCCTCCTTCATGGTGACGACCTCAGGCGTGTCGGCGCTGTCGGGAACCGCGGCGGCGGCCTCGTCGTCGATCCAGTCTTCCTTCTTCTTGCGCAGCAGCGAGAGCGCCTTGAAGCGGGCGATGCCGAGCAGCCATGTCGAGACTTCGGACCGCCCTTCGAAGCTCGGCGCCTGGCGCCACAGTTCGAGGAACACTTCGTTCGCGATATCGTCAGCCATCATTTCCGATCCAGTCTGGCGCGCCACGAAGCGGTAGACCCGCGCGTGATGACGCATGAACAGGAGCCGCACGGCAGCCCGGTCGCCCTTCGCGACCCGGTCGACAAGCGCGCGATCGGTTTCCGTCGCCGCCGTCATGGCCGGTCGAGCCGCCTGGCTCCTGTCTGCTCTGTCGCCGATCGATCCAAAAAGGTTCATCCTCCGCCAAGGAATTCTGGGAGGCTAACCGAAGAGCGGGACGGTTGCCAGAGCATCCCTTCTCGCCGTTTACGGGGAGAAGGTGCCGGCAGGCGGATGAGGGGCGGCGCCAGCCACTCAATCAGGAGAGAAAAGCCTTCGCCTTCATCGTCGCCGGCACCGGCACGCCAAGCCGGCTCAGAACCGTTGGCGCCAGTTGCAACTGGTCGAGCAGCGTATCGACTTCCGGCCCTTCGCCCTGTCCGAAATAATACAACGCGAAATCCTGCATCTCGTCGTCATGGCCGCCATGGTGGCCGCGGTCGGTCTGGCCGTGGTCGGCGGTGACCATGACCTCGTAGCCGGCCTCGATCCAGCCCGGCAGGAAGGCCGCCAGCATGCCGTCCATGGCGTAGCAGGCATGGTCCATCTCGTGGCAGTCATGGCCGAAACGGTGGCCCATCGAGTCCAGCGTGCAGGTGTGCAGGACACCATAGTCGATGCCGTGGCGCCGGGTGAGCATGGTCAGCGTCGCGAACAGGTCGACATCGCTCGGCGTCATCTGGTTCTTGAGATTGTAGCCGGTCATGGTGTGGAAGCGGCCATGCGTGATCGGGCCGTCCGGCTCGTCATATTCCATGTCCGCGACGAGGTCGAACGGGTAGGAGCGGAAGAATTCGGACCAGTAGGAATGGGTGACCGCGCCGGTCTTGCCGCCGGCCTTGCTGACTTCCGAGAAGATGTCGGGCTGCACGACGCGAAAGCGGTTCTCGTTGGACAGGATGCCGTGCACCTGCGGCGACACGCCGGTGTGGATCGAGGCATAGCAGCAGGCCGAGGTCGACGGCAGCACCGAGCGCATCTTCCACACCCGTGCCCCGCCCGACTGCACCCAGCCTTCGAGATTGCCCATCAGCCGGCGCCAGTTCCGGTAGGGAACGCCATCTAGGATGATCAGCAGAAGCTTGGATTGGATCGCCACGGGCTGCTCCATGCGATTGTCTGTCGGTGGCGTCGATGAGCCGGTTGAAGAAGGGCACGATCAACCCGCCTCCATCGCGCATCAGCACGGCCGTGTCGTGATAGATCACTTTGCGCTTTGCTAGTTCCCCGCGCTGGCCATGCGCCGCCCCTTGATCGCCTTTTCCAGCCAGCCGATCTCCATTTCCGGAACGGACGACAACAACAGGTCGGTATAGGCATCGAAGGGCGGTGTGAGCACCTTGCTCTTGGAACCGTAGCGCACCACTTCGCCGCGATACATCACCGCGATCGAATCGGCGATCGACTTCACCGTTGCGAGGTCGTGGGTGATGAACAGATAGGCTACATTTTCCTCCTTCTGCAGTTCGAGCAGCAGCTTGAGGATGCCGTTGGCCACCAGCGGATCAAGCGCTGATGTCACTTCGTCGCAGATGATCAGCTTGGGCTTGGCGGCGAGCGAGCGGGCGATGCAGACACGCTGCTTCTGGCCGCCGGAAAGCTCGGCCGGGTAGCGGTCGACAAAGCCCTTGCCCATTTCGATCTTGTCGAGCAGTTCGGCGACGCGGGCATCGCGCTGCCTGCCGCGCATGCCGAAATAGAATTCGAGCGGCCGGCCGATGATGGTCCCGACGGTCTGGCGCGGGTTCATCGCCACGTCGGCCATCTGATAGATCATCTGCAGCTGGCGCAGGTCTTCCTTCGGCCGGTCGGCAAGCCGGTTGGCCAAGGGGCGCCCGTCGAATGTAACGGTGCCTTGCTCGGGCGGCAAAAGTCCGGTTATGGCGCGCGCCAGCGTCGACTTTCCGGAGCCGGATTCGCCAACCACGGCCAACGTCTGGCCGGGGTAGATGTCGACCGAGACGTTCTTCAGCACCTTGACGTGGCCGCCGCCATAGGCGGCGGTCACGTTCTTGACCGACAGGAACGGCGTGGTGCCGGGTCTTTGCTCGGCATGTTCGATCTCGTGCACCGAAACCAGCGCGTTGGTGTATTCCTGCCGCGGCTCCTTGATGATCTGGCGGGTGCCGCCCCATTCGACCAGCCGGCCGTGACGCAGCACCATGATCTCGTCCGAAACCTGGGCGACGACGGCCAGGTCGTGCGTGATGTAGAGCGCCGCCACATGGGTGTCGCGGATAGCATCCTTGATCGCCGCCAGCACGTCGATCTGCGTCGTCACATCGAGCGCCGTGGTCGGCTCGTCGAAGACGATCAGGTCAGGCTCCGAGCACAGCGCCATCGCCGTCATCACACGCTGCAGCTGGCCGCCTGAAACCTGGTGCGGAAAGCGTTCGCCGATGGCTTCCGGGTTGGGCAGGCTGAGCTTCTTGAACAATGCGACAGCGCGCTTCTCGGCCTCCGCTCGTGTCGCCGTTCCGTGCAGCAGCGTGGCTTCCACCACCTGGTCCATCAGCCTGTGCGCGGGATTGAAAGCGGCCGCCGCCGACTGCGCGACATAGCAGACCTCGCGACCGCGCAGCTTGCGAAAGTCCTCCTTACCGCCCTTGAGGATGTCGCGGCCGTTGAGGAGCACCTCGCCGCCGGTGATGCGCACGCCACCACGGCCATAGCCCATCGATGACAGGCCGATGGTCGACTTGCCGGCACCGGATTCGCCGATCAGGCCGAGCACCTTGCCCTTCTCCAGTGTCAGCGAGACATCGTGCACCAGCGTGATGGTCTTCGGCGCCTCACCGGGCGGATAGACCGTCGCCTCGATGCGCAAATTGCGGATGTCGAGCAGAGGGGTGGACTTTGCCTTGCCGTCAGCCATCACCCGCGTCCTCCCTTCAGGCTTGTCGTGCGGTTCAGCACCCAGTCGGCGACAAGATTGACCGAGATCGCCAGCGCCGCGATCGCGGCCGCGGGAATGAGCGCTGCGCCTATGCCGAACACGATGCCGTCCTTGTTCTCCTTCACCATGCCGCCCCAGTCGGCATCCGGCGGCTGCACGCCAAGGCCGAGAAAGGAAAGCGTCGACAGGAACAGCACTGCGTATATGAAGCGCAGGCCGAGCTCGGAGATCAGCGGCGACAACGCGTTGGGCAGGATTTCACGGAAGATGATCCAGACGCTGCCCTCGCCGCGCAGCTTAGCGGCTTCGACATAGTCCATGACGTTGATGTCGACGGCGACAGCGCGCGACAAACGGTAGACGCGCGTCGAGTCGAGAATGCCCATCACCAGGATCAGCGTCACCAGGTTGGTTGGCAGCACCGAGAGCACCACCAGGCCCATGATCAGTGTCGGGATCGACATCAGGAGGTCGACGAGGCGCGACAGGATCGTGTCGAACCAGCCGCCGAACACCGCGGCCGAAAAGCCAAGTATGGCGCCGAGCGAGAACGACAGCGCGGTGGCCAGCACCGCGATAAACAAGGTGATGCGGGCGCCATAGATCATCCGGGACAGCAAATCGCGGCCGAGATTGTCGGTGCCCAGCCAATGCGCCGCCGACATCGGCTCCCAGACATCGCCGACAATTTCGGCGTTGTCATGCGGCGAAATCCACGGCGCGAAGATCGCCGCCAGCACGAATAGTGCCGTCAGGATAATGCCGATCAGCGCGGGGATGGGGATGCGTTTGATATCGAGCATGCCCGCCCCCTATTTCGGATGTCGCAGACGCGGATTGGCGACGATCGCCGCTATGTCCGCGATGATGTTGAGACTGATGTAAACGGCGGCGAAGATCAGGCCGACGGCCTGTACCACCGGCACGTCACGCTTGGTCACGTGATCGACGAGATATTGTCCCATGCCGGGATAGACGAAAATCACCTCGACCACGACGACGCCGACGATGAGATAAGCGAGGTTGAGCATGACGACGTTGATGATCGGCGCGATGGCATTGGGGAAGGCGTGCTTGCGGATGACGTTGAACGCTGACAGGCCTTTCAGTTCCGCCGTCTCGACATAGGCCGACTGCATGACATTGAGGATCGCAGCTCGCGTCATGCGCATCATGTGGGCGAGCACCACCAGCGTCAGCGCCGTCGCCGGCAGCGCGATCGCCTGCATCCGCTCACCGAATGGCATGCCTTCATAGACGGTCGAAATGCCGGGAAAGATCTGCCACTTCACGGCGAAGAAATAGACCAGCACATAGCCGATGAAGAATTCCGGGAAGGAGGTCGAGGCGAGCGCCAAGCCGGAGATCAGCTTGTCGACCCAGCCATTGCGGTAGCGCACGGCGATCAGGCCAAGCGTGATCGCCAGCGGAATGGCCACGATCGCCGCCCAAAAGGCGAGGAACAGTGTGTTCCACAAGCGCGACTTGATCGAGGTCGCGATATCCTGCCCGCTCGACATCGCAGTGCCGAGGTCGCCGGTCAAGACGCCGCCGAGCCAATGGAAATACCTGACATAGGCCGGGTCATTCAGCCCAAGCTGCTCGCGCAAATTGGCCAGCGACTCCGGTGTCGCCGATTGTCCCAAAATGGCTTGCGCGACGTCGCCGGGCAGGATCTGCGTGCCGGCGAAGATCAGGACCGAGATGGCCAACAGAAGCAGGATGCCCAGCGCAATGCGCTGGGCAATTAGTTTCAGGATGGGTGAAGACATCTCTGCAAAGCCGGACTCAGGCCTGCAGCCAGCACTTCGCCAGGGCGTAGCCGTTCATCAGCTCCTGATGCGGGTCGTCCACCCAGCCATCGACCTTGGCGCCGGTGGCGTCGATGAACTGATTGAACATCGGCAGGATCAGGCCGCCTTCGTCGCGCACCATGACAGCCATGTCGTGGTACATCTGCTTGCGCTTGGCCTCATCGAGTTCGGCACGAGCCGCCAGCACCATCTTGTCGAAGTCCGGGCGCTTGAAACGCGTGTCGTTCCAGTCGGCGGTCGACAGATAGGCGGTCGAGTACATCTGGTCCTGCGTCGAGCGGCCGCCCCAATAAGAAGCGCAGAAGGGCTGCTTGTTCCAGACTTCGTTCCAGTAGCCGTCGCCGGGCTCGCGCTTGAGCTCGATCTTGATGCCGGCCTTGGCCGCGCTCTGCTGGAAGAGCTGGGACGCATCGACAGCGCCCGGGAAGGCCACGTCCGAGGTTCTCAGCAGCACGGTGCCGTCATGACCTGATTTCTTGTAGTGGAACTTGGCCTTGTCTGGATCATACTTGCGCTGCTCGATCTCGCTGAACAACGGATAGGACGCGTTGATCGGGAAGTCGTTGCCGAGCGAGCCGTAGCCGCGCAGCACCTTGGTCAGCATCTCCTCGCGGTCGATCGCCAGCTTCAGCGCCATCCTGAGGTCGTTATTGTCGAACGGCGCCGTGTTGCAATGCATGATGAACACGTAGTGGCCGGGGCCAGCGTGGTTGCGGATGGTGACGCCCGGCACGCGCTTGATCAGGTCGACGATCTTCGGCTCCACGCGGTTGATCATGTTGACCTGGCCGCCCTGCAGTGCTGCCGTGCGCGCCGTCGCGTCGTTGATGACGATGACTTCGATCTGGTCGGCATGGCCCATCTTGTCGCCCTGCCAGTAATTGGCGAAGCGCTCGCCGCCATGGCGCACGCCCGGCTCGTTGGTCTTGACCACGTATGGACCGGCCGAGATGCCGGCGTCGGGCTTGTCCTTGCCGCCATTGGGCTGCACGATTAGGTGATAGTCGCTGAGCAAATAGGGAAGGTCTGCGTTGGCTTCCTTCAGCGTCAGCACCACTTCCTTGCCGCTGGCCTTGATGGTCTCGATACCCTTCATATAGCCGAGCGCGCCGGATTTCGACTTCTCGTCCGAATGGCGCTCGAGCGTGGCGGCGACGTCTTCGGCGGTCACCGTCTTGCCATTGTGGAATTCGACGCCGTCGCGGATCTTCAACGTCCAGGTCTTCGCATCGTCCGAGGAGTCGATCTCTTCAGCGATGCGGTTCTCGAGCTTGCCGTCCGGCGACAGCTCGACGATCAATTCGCCCCAGCACTTGCCGAAAGCGAACGGCACCTGCGTCATCATCAGCGCCGGATCGAGGCTGTTGGTGGATTCACCGCCGACCAGGCCGGCCTTCAGCGTACCGCCCTTGACCGGACCCGCCGCGCGCGCAGCGCTTGAAAGCAGCGCGTTGGCGAAGGGTGCGGCGATGCCGAGCGCGGCCGCCCGGCCGAGAAAATCACGACGGCTCAGTTTGCCCGACGCAACCCGCCGGCTAAGGAATTCCAGTTCATTTGACATTTGAGTTCCTCACTCTGTTGGTTCGACTCTGCGGTCGATTTTCTTGCTTGTTGTTAAAGGGAATAATGACCGCAAGGGAAAGCGGTAAGCAAGACCGAATGCGACATGCCGTGGCGTAAATCGCACGTCGCATTTGGACCAACGATTTCAGTACTCAAACCAGCGCGCGCGGGACCTTTTCGTCGAAATCGCGCTCGAAGACGAGGTTTTCACCTTCGTAGGCCTCGATTCTGGCGCTGACGATGAAGTTTTGTGCGTCCGACCGCATCTGGGCCCATGTTTCGGTGCGGACCGACCATCCATTTCGCGACAGGGTCTGCGTCCAGTGTGTTTTCCCAGAGGCTGATAGAGGATCGTCGGGATGGATGGTCCAGGTTTCGCGGGCGATGCTGCCGTTGACCAGGCCGTGGTCGAGATCGCGCACCTCGCCGAAATCATCGGCAATGGAAAGCGTGACGATTCCCGTCTTTTCGTCGCGGTCGACATGGCGTTCGGAATTGGCGGGACGGATCGTCTCGGTCGCCCAGGGCGCGGCCCCTTCCGGCTCGGCGAAAACGGCTTCGTCGCCTGTTGCCAGCAGGCGCAACGGCACCGATAGCGTGGCCTCCGACAAGGTCAGTCGTGCCGGTTCCGGCGAAGGCCAGATCATTGGCCAGTAGGCGGTCGAAACGGCGACGCGCAGACGGTGGCCGGCCGGCACGCGGTAGGCGCATTGGTCGAGCACGACACGCGCCGAAACCGTCTCCCCGGGGACCAGTGCTTCGGGGAATTCATGCGAGTTGCGGTGCGTCAGATTGAGCACGCCATAGGAGATAAGTTCCGAGGCGCCGTCGGGATGCACGTCGCAAAGCCGGACCGCGATGTTGGCCTGGGGCCGATCGGAGGCAAGCAGGACCTCAAGCTCCGGCGCGCCGACGATCTCGATCGGCTTGGTGAGCTCAGGCTGGTCGAAACACGCCGACAGCCCATCGTCAGGGCGCTGATCACCCGGCAATTCCGGCCCGAAGGTGAACGGAAAGTATTCGCCGCCGGCAAGCCCGCAGGTCTGCGGCGAAGCGACGGTTGAAGGCCCTGCATCAGGGGAAATGAGTTCGATCGCTTCAACCGCTATGCTGGACGACGGCCACTCCTGCTCGGCTATCCAGCGGCCGGGCCGCTCCGGATGCCAGCGGGCGGGACGTACGCTGTCCATCACATAGGCGCGGTAGTCGGGATCGGCCTCGACGCCGGTCTCGGCGCCCTTCAGCCAGTGGTCCCACCAGCGCAGCGCTTCCTGCAGGAAGCCGATGGCGGGCTTGGGTTCGGCATAGTGCGGGTATTTGTGGATCCACGGGCCGACGATGCCCTTGACCGGGGCCTCGATGTTGCTGACGAGGTGCGAGATCGTGTTGCGGTAGCCGTCGTGCCAGCCGCCGATCGAAAGCACCGCGGCATGAACAGCGGAAAAATCCTCGCAGATCGAACCGCGCTTCCAATAGGCGTCGCGATGCTGGTGGCTGAGCCACAGCGGCAAAAGGAACGACTGGTTCTCCAGCCGTTTCAGCCACAGATCGCGCCATTTGTCGTCGCCGGCAATCAGCGGATCCGGTGGCCGCGACGAATAGGACAGCATGGTCGAGGCCCAGCCGAAATTCTCGAGCAGCAGGCAGCCGCCCTTGTAGTGGATGTCATCGGCATAGCGGTCGACGGTCGAGCACAGGCTGATCACTGCCTTGAGCGCCGGCGGCTGTTTGGCCGCCACCTGCAGGCAATTGAAGCCGCCCCAGGAAATACCCATCATGCCGACATTGCCGTTGCACCAGGGCTGCGCCGCCGCCCAGGCAATGACATCGCAGGCGTCCTGCAGTTCCTGCTCGGAATATTCGTCGTCCATCAGCCCTTCGGAATCACCATTGCCGCGCATGTCGACGCGGACCGAGGCGTAGCCGTGGCCGGCGAAATAGGGATGGGTAAGCTGATCGCGAAAGATCGTCCCGTCGCGCTTGCGGTAAGGCAGGTGCTCAAGGATGACAGGTACTGGATCGTCGTCCGCATCCTCCGGCATCCACACCCGCGCCGACAGCCGGCAGCCATCGGGCATGACGATGCCCATGTCGGGAAATTCGACGACCTTGCGGGGAAATTCGGTGATGGTTTTCATGGCAGGCATAACGCTCCGCGGCACGAGAACTTTCAATCGTCATTCGCGACTGGAGCAGCGAAATATGCGACCTGTGCCGCTACCTGTTTCATACCGTCAATTTAGCGGAATGTCGTTTTCGGCCTTGTTCGCCTGATAGACGCCGGACAGCTCGTCATAGCGTCCGGAAATCCTGCCGATCCGCTCCTCCAGCCGCTGGCGCTCGACCTCGGGCAGCGCTCTTACCAGCCTGCGGATGGAAAAACTTTTCCAATAGGCGTTCTCGGCGTTGTAGCCGCCGGGATCAAGGGTGAAGACCTCTTTCAGGATTTTGAGATCATGCGGAATGGCGAAACTGTCGCGCGAATCCTCGTGGCTGAACAAATGGTAGAAATTGTCGAAGCCGGTCCAGGTGATCGCCGACAGGCAGAGCGAACAGGGTTCATGCGTGGCAATGAAGATGGCATCTTTCGTGTCGACACGTTCGGCCTTGGGCATTTCGTAAAAGCGCTTCAGGCAATGCACCTCGCCATGCCAGAGCGGGTTTTCCATCTCGTTGTTGGTCTCGGCCAGCACCAGCGACCGGTCGCCCTTGCGCAGGATCGCCGCGCCGAACAGCTTGTTGCCGTGCGCGACACCTTCTGCCGTCTTCGGCACGATGTCGTGCTCGATCACGTCGAGCAGGCGGTCGATCAGCGAAATGTCGGTCATCACAAGCTCTCGTCGGGGATATGGATCTCGTAGGCATGCGAGAAATGGAATTCCTCGAGATTGGCGCCGTCGCCGCCACGGTCGACGATCAAAAAGTCCTGAGGCTCTCCGATGGGCGTCAGCACGCCGTGCCAGAGATTGCGGCAATAGTTGATGCCTTGCCCCGGCGCGGTGATGAAGGCATGTGGTTCGCCCGGCCCCTCCTTGCCTTCATGGCAGACGACGACCAGGAACGGACGCGGCGACAGCGGGATGAAAGCCTGACTGCCGAGCGGATGACGCTCGACCATGGTCAGCTTCAGCGGCATCTCGTAGGGCGTGCCGCGTACCATGGAAATCAGCACGCGGGCGTTATGTCCTGCCGCTTCAGCGGTGGCGAGAGCGTGGTAGCGCTCGGCCTTGCCGCCATTGATCGGATAGTGATTGTCGCCGCCCATGTCGATGACGTCGCCGAATTCGGCAAAGGCCTCACGGGTCAGCGGCCGCGCGACGATGCGGGTCATGACGTCCGCTTCGCGATGCCAGCCCCACCGAGCTTGGCGTGGCGGTTGACATCCTTGTAGAGCAGATAGCGGAATTTGCCGGGGCCGCCGGCATAGCAGGCCTGCGGGCAGAAGGCGCGCAGCCACATATAGTCGCCGGCCTCGACCTCCACCCAGTCCTGGTTGAGCCGGTAGACCGCCTTGCCTTCGAGCACATAGAGCCCGTGTTCCATGACATGTGTCTCGGCGAAAGGGATGACCGCGCCGGGCTCGAGCGTGACGATGGTCATGTGCATGTCGTGGCGCAGGTCGCCGGGATCGACGAACCGCGTCGTTGCCCAGCGGCCCTCGGTGCCCGGCATCGGGGTCGGCGCGATCTCCTGTTCGTTGGCGAAGAAGGCCTTGGGAATCCCGAGGCCGTCGACCGCCTCATATGCCTTGCGTATCCAGTGGAAGCGGACAGCCGCCTTGCTTTCGTTGCGGACCGTCCAGCCGCTGGCAGGCGGCAGGAAAGCATAGCCGCCGGGGCTCAAGCTATGCTTCTTGCCGTCGAGCAGAACCGCCAGTTCGCCCTCGACCACGAACAGGGCGCCCTCGGCGCCGGCATCGGGCTCGGGCCGGTCGCTGCCGCCGCCGGGCGCGACCTCGACGATGTATTGCGAAAATGTCTCGGCAAAGCCGGACAGCGGCCGCGACAGGATCCAGACGCGGGTCTTGTCCCAGAACGGCAGGGCGCTGGTGACGATGTCCTGCATCACGCCCTTGGGAATGACGGCATAGGCCTCGGTGAAGACGGCGCGTCCGGTCAGAAGTTCGTTCTGGCCGGAATGGCCGCCCTGTGGGGCATAATAGGTGCGCTCGGGCATCCTGATCGTATCCATGGTTCAAACCTATTGTGGAAGCATGTCCTTGAGGCGGAGCAGCGCGATGCGCTCGACCTGCTTGCAGGCGGTTTCGAATTCGACGCCGCGGCCGTTGCCGATGCGGGCTTCGAATTCGGCGAGGATTTCCTCCTTTGTCTTGCCTTTCACCGCGATGATGAAGGGGAAGCCGAAGGTGGTGACGTAGGCGGCGTTGAGCTTGGAGAACAATTCACGCTCCTTGTCGGTCAGCGCGTCGAGACCGGCGGAAGCCTGTTCCCTGGTCGATTCCGCCGTCAGCCGCCTGGCTTTGGCCAGCTTGCCGGCGAGGTCGGGATGGGCGTTGAGCACGCCGAGCCGCTCGGTTTCGCTGGCGGAACGGAAGATACGGCAGAGCGCATTGTGCACGCCGCCGGCCGTGTCGTGCGCCGGGCCGAGCTCCAGCTCGTAGGCACGTTCGGCAATCCAGGGCGAATGCTCGAACACCCCGCCGAAGCTGTGAACGAACGTCTCGAATTCCATTTTCGACGGGCGCAGAGCGGCCGGCTTATAGGGATGGTTCTCTTGCCAGTGCTTGGCGATGTCGATGCGCCGTGCCAGCCAGACCTTGTCGTGCGATTTGACATAATCGACGAAGCGTTTCAGCGCCGCCACCCGGCCCGGCCGCCCGACGAGGCGGCAGTGCAGACCGATGTTCATCATGCGCGGCCTGCCTGCCTTGCCCTCGGCATAGAGCGTATCGAAACTATCCCTGAGGTAGGCAAAGAACTGGTCGCCCGAGTTGAAACCCTGCGGCGTGGCAAAGCGCATGTCGTTGGCGTCGAGCGTGTAGGGGATGATGAGCTGCGTGCCGTCCGCATGCTCGAACCAGTAAGGCAGTTCGTCGTCATAGGTGTCCGAGACGTAATCGAAGCCGCCTTCTTCGGCCACCAGCCGCACCGTGTTGACCGATGTGCGGCCCGTGTACCAGCCGGTCGGGCGCTGGCCGGTCACCTCGTAATGCAGCTTGATCGCCGCTTCGAGGTCGCGGCGCTCGTCCTCGGCGTCGTGGTCGCGGTAATCGATCCACTTCAGCCCGTGCGAGGCGATTTCCCAGCCGGCTTCCTGCATGGCCGTGACCTGGTCGGGTGAGCGCGCAAGCGCCGTGGCGACGCCATAGCAGGTCACAGGCACTTGCTCTTCGCTGAACAGGCGCAACAGCCGCCAGAAGCCGGCCCGCGCCCCATATTCGTAGATTGATTCCATGTTCCAGTGGCGCTGGCCCACCCAGGGCGCCGCACCGACGATTTCCGACAGGAAGGCTTCCGAAGCCTTGTCGCCGTGGAGCACGCAGTTCTCGCCGCCCTCTTCGTAGTTGACGACGAACTGCACGGCGACATGCGCGCCGCCAGGCCATTTCGGATCCGGCGGATTGGCTCCGTAGCCACGCATGTCCCTGGTGTAACGCATCGTCCCTCCGCGCCCGGCATCACCGGAAGTATGATCAGGATATCGAAAGGGTGCTTCTCGCATTCCCCTCAAAATTTTTGAAAGTGTTTTTGTCGCACTCCGCTCGACCGGGACTTATGCATCGCCTTTAATTGGCGCACAATTCATCGTTAGTGCTCGATTGTACCGACCAATTTATTCGTATTGGAAAATGGGAGGCGGCCAATGGCAGAAACGTCGAAAGCCGATGGCGGGCGTCTGACGACCCATGTCCTGGATACCGCGACCGGCAGGCCGGCGGCGGGATTGTCGATCGCGCTCTACCGTCTCGACGGTGCCGATCGCACGCTTCTGAAGGAGGTCGTCACCAACGCCGACGGCCGCTGCGACGCGCCGCTGCTGGCGGGTGCCGACTTCCGCACCGGAGAATACGAACTGGTGTTCGCGGCTGGCGACTATCTGCGCGGCCAGGGCACGAAGCTGCCCGCGCCTGCCTTCCTCGACAGCGTGCCGATCCGCTTCGGCATGGCGGAGGCGGTGCATTATCATGTACCATTGCTGATCTCGCCGTACGGCTATTCCACCTACAGGGGGAGCTGAGGCATGGCCAAGGTCAACATCCGCAACGAAATCCGCTTCATTCTCAATGGCAGGGATATCGCGCTGTCATCCGTGGCGCCCGATGCGACCTTGCTCGACTGGCTGCGGCTCGACCGTTCGCTGCGCGGCACCAAGGAAGGCTGTGCCGAGGGCGATTGCGGCGCCTGCACCGTGCTCATCGGCAAGCTTTCGGCCGCCGGACTGACCTATGAAAGCGTCAATGCCTGCATCCGCTTCCTCGGCTCGCTCGACGGCACCCATGTCGTGACGGTCGAGCATCTGCGTGGCGAAGCTGGCCAGTTGCATCCTGTGCAGCAGGCGATGGTCGATTTCCACGGCTCGCAATGCGGCTTCTGCACGCCGGGTTTTGTCATGTCGCTCTATGGCCTGTGGATGAAGTGGCCGGACCCTTCGAACGCGGCCATCGAAAAAGCCTTGCAAGGCAATCTCTGCCGTTGCACCGGTTACGAGGCGATCATGCGTGCCGCGCACGCCATCTCGAGCTATGGCAAGGCGGCGAAGGATCCGCTGGCGGCGGAGCGCCGGGACATCACGACGCGGCTGCAGGCGTTGCGCGACGGCGCCAGGATCGAGATGGGCTCCGGCAAGACACGGCTGGTCGTGCCGGCCGATGCCGACGATTTCGCGACCATCTTCGAAAAGGAACCCGCCGCCACCGTCGTCGCCGGTTCGACCGACGTTGGCCTGTGGGTGACCAAGCATATGCGCGACATCTCGCCGGCGATCTTCATCGGCAATCTGCCGGGGCTTTGCACCATCACGGAAGACAATAGTGTCATATCGATCGGCGCCGGTGTCACCTACACCGAAGCTTTTTCGACACTGTCGAAACGCATCCCGGCATTGGGGCCGTTGTTCGACCGCATCGGCGGCGAACAGGTTCGCAACATGGGCACGATCGGTGGCAACGTCGCCAACGGCTCGCCGATCGGCGACACGCCGCCACCGTTGATCGCGCTCGATGCGCGGCTGACGTTGCGCAAGGGCAAGACGCGGCGCACGATCCCATTGCAGGATTTCTTTATCGCCTATGGCAAGCAGGACCGCCAGCCAGGCGAGTTCGTCGAGGCCGTGCATGTGCCGGTGCCGGCAAAGGACGTGAAATTCGCCGTCTACAAGGTCACCAAGCGCCGCGACGAGGACATCACCGCGACCCTTGGGGCCTTCTGCCTGGCTCTGGCCACGGACGGCACGGTGGCCGATATCCGCATCGCCTATGGCGGCATGGCGGCAACGCCGAAGCGGGCTACGGCCGTTGAACAGGCTTTGATCGGCAAGGCCTGGAGCGAAGCGACGGTGGAGGCTGCGATGGCCGAATACGCCAAGGACTTCACGCCGCTCACCGACATGCGCGCGAGCGCCGAATATCGAGCGCTGGCAGCGAAAAACCTTTTGTTGCGCTTTTACGTGGAAACCACGGGCACCAAGGTGCCGGTGCAGGTATCGCGCAGCGAGGCGGCCTGATGAACAAGCACGCCACATCAAACCTCAAAGCCGAGAAGATCGTCGGCGGCATCGCTACCGACCAGCGGCATGATTCCGCCCACAAGCATGTCAGCGGCGGCGCCGTCTATATCGACGACATGTCGGAACCGGCCGGCACGCTGCATGCCGGCCTTGGCCTGTCCAAGGTGGCGCATGGCGTTCTGAAAAGCGTCGACCTCTCGGAGGTGCGCGCGGCCCCTGGTGTCGTCGACGTGCTCACCTATGCCGACGTACCGGGCGAAAACGATGTCTCGCCCAGCAATATGCATGACGATCCGGTGCTCGCCGAAGGCAAGGTGCAGTTCTTCGGCCAGCCGATCTTCGCGGTGATTGCCGAGACGCGCGAGGCAGCCCGGCGCGCCGCGCGCCTGGCCAGGATCGAGTATGACGAGCTTCCCGCCGTGATCGACATCTGGGACCTAGATCCAACGAGGGACAAGCAGGTGACCACGCCGCTGGTCCTGAAGCGCGGCGATGCGGCCGCGGCAATCCAGGCAGCGCCCCGCCGCATCAAGAGCCGCATGTGGCTTGGCGGCCAGGACCATTTCTACCTCGAAGGCCAGGTGTCGCTCGCCATCCCCGGCGAGGACGACGAGGTGACCGTCTACTGTTCGACCCAGGGGCCGAGCGAGACGCAGCATCTGGTCGCCCACACGCTCGGCGTGCCGAGTAACGCGGTGACGGTGGAGGTGCGCCGCATGGGCGGCGGCTTCGGCGGCAAGGAAACGCAGGCCAATCAGTGCGCCGCGATCGCCGCCATTGCCGCCAAGAGGCTGAAGCGCGCGGTCAAGATCCGGCTCGACCGCGACGAGGACATGACCGCCACCGGTAAGCGGCATGATTTCGCCATCGACTACGAGGTCGGCTTCGACGACGAGGGCAACATCCTTGGCGTCGACTTCACCTACGCTTTGCGCTGCGGCTTTTCAGCCGACCTGTCCGGCCCGGTCGGCGATCGTGCGCTGTTCCACTGCGACAACGCCTATTTCTATCCAGCGGTGCTGGCCAAATCGGCGCCGCTCTTTACCAATACCGTCTCCAACACCGCCTTTCGTGGCTTCGGCGGCCCGCAAGGCATGATCGGCGCCGAGCGCGTCATCGACGAGGTCGCCTTTTCGGTCGGCAAGGATTCGCTCGAGATCCGCAAGCTGAATTTCTACGATCCGATGGAGGCGATCGGCGGCCGCAACGTCACGCCCTATCACCAGAAGGTCGAGGACTGCATCATCCAGCGCATCGTGGCGGAACTGGAAGAGAGCGCCAGCTATGCACGCCGCCGTCGCGAGATTTCCGCGTTCAACGCCAACAGCCGCTTCATCAAGCGCGGCTTGGCACTGACGCCGGTCAAGTTTGGCATCTCCTTCACCAAGACCGAGTCCAACCAGGCCGGCGCGCTGGTGCATGTCTATGCCGACGGCTCGGTGCACATGAACCATGGCGGAACCGAAATGGGGCAGGGCCTGCACCTCAAGGTGGCGCAGGTCGTGGCCGAGGAATTCCAGATCGACCTCGACCGCGTGAAGATCACCGCCACCACCACCGCCAAGGTGCCCAATACCGCGCCGACGGCGGCGTCCTCGGGGGCCGACCTCAATGGCATGGCGGCGCAGAACGCGGCGCGCCAGATCCGCCAGCGGCTGACCGACTTTGCCGCCGAGAGATACCAGATCCCTGTCGACCAGGTGGTGTTCCTGCCAAACCGGGTGCGCGTCGGCAACCAGGAGGTCAGCTTCAACGATCTGGTCAAGCAGGCCTATATTGCGCGTGTGCAGCTCTCGGCCGCCGGCTTCTACAAGACGCCGAAAATCCACTGGGACCGCGGCAAGGGCCAGGGCCACGCCTTTTATTACTACGCCTATGGCGCGGCCTGCGCCGAAGTGTCGGTCGACACGCTAACCGGCGAATATGTCGTCGAGCGCGCCGATATCCTGCACGATTGCGGCCGTTCGTTGAACCGGGCCATCGACCTCGGCCAGGTCGAGGGCGGCTTCATCCAGGGCATGGGGTGGCTGACCACCGAGGAATTGTGGTGGGACGACAAGGGCCGGCTGCGCACGCATGCGCCGTCGACCTACAAGATCCCGCTGGCGTCGGACCGACCGAAGATCTTCAACGTGGCGCTGACTGACTGGTCGCAGGCCTATGAACCGACCATCCATCGCTCCAAGGCGGTCGGCGAACCGCCGCTGCCGCATGGCATGGCGGTGCTGCACGCCCTGTCGGACGCAGTGGCCAGCGTCGCCGACCACAAGATCTGCCCGCGCCTCGACGCCCCGGCAACGCCGGAACGCGTGCTGATGGCAATCGAGCGGCTGAAGAAAGCGGTCAAGGCTGGCGCCTGAATCGGGCAGAACGTGCAATTCGGACCGAAAAAGCCTATATTTCCCATTCGGGAACCGTGAAACCATGACCTCGAAAGTACAAAGCCTGAAAGCCTTTCTCGGCGGCGCCGGCCGTCTTGCCTTGGTCGAAGTGGCCGGCACCAAGGGCTCGACGCCGCGTGAGAAAGGCGCCTTCATGCTCGTCTCGCGAACGGCGATCTTTGGCACGATCGGCGGCGGTCAACTCGAATACATGGCCATCGACAAGGCGCGGCAGATGGTGGCGCCATCGGGTGGATCCAACCGCCTGCAGTCGACGTCCCGCGTCGCGGTCGACGAAGTCCGCACCACGCTTGACGTCCCGCTCGGCCCCGAAATCGGCCAGTGCTGTGGCGGGCGGGTCGAGGTGCTGATCCGGTTGGTCGATACCGCATTGGCCGCCGAACTGGTCGCGGTGGCGGAAGCCGAGGAAGCTCATATGCCGCATGTCTATATTTTCGGCGGCGGTCATGTCGGCCAGGCACTGGCGTCGACCATTGCGCTCCTTCCCGTGCGCGGCGTCGTGATCGAGACTCGCGCCGAGGCGCTGGAAGGCATGCCGGAAACCGTGGAGACACGGCTGACCCCCATGCCGGAGGCCGAGGTGCGCACCGCTCCGGCCGGCACCGCCTTCGCCATCCTCACCCATGACCATGCGCTCGATTTCCTGATCGTCGCCGAAGCGCTGAAACGCGACGACGCGGCCTATGTCGGCATGATCGGCTCGAAGACCAAGAAAGCCACATTCAGGAGCTGGTTCCTGAAGTCGGCGGACGGTACGGAGGCTGAATTCGCCCGCCTCGTCTCGCCGATCGGCGGCGATGCGGTCAAGGACAAGCGCCCGCCTATCATCGCCGCGCTGGCGGCCGCCGAGATCATGACGGCGCTCGTCAGCCACGTGACCCCGGATCATCGGGCCCTGCAGGGCAAGGTGATGGCCCCGGCTAGACCAGCCTAGGCTGGCTTTCACGCAAGGCAACCGGATCGGATAGGCCACGAGGCGATCACTTGCAGGCCAGTTCGCTCTTCCGCCTACTTGCCGGCCAGAAGATCCTTGATCAGCCGCTGGCAGCGCTCCGCCATGAAGTCGAGCAGCAGCCGCACCTTGGGGTCCTGCAGCTTCTTGTGCGGATAAACGGCCGCGAACTGCACCGGCGTCGGTGGCGTGTTGCTCAGGATCACCTTTAGCCGGCGGTCGCGGATGAACGGCTCGACCTCGAAGCGCGGCTTGTTGATGATGCCCCGCCCTGACAGCGCCCAACCGGTCAGCACGTCGCCATCGTCGGTGTCGTAGGGGCCGTGTACCTCGAACTTTTGTGGCCCGGTCGGCGTCTGCAAGGTCCAGACATATTCGCGCGCGCCGGAATAGCGCAGCATCAGGCAGTCATGTTTCCTGCCGATCAGCTCCTGCGGCTCCATCGGCTCGCCGCGCGCCTCCAGATATTTTGGTGCGGCGACCAGCACGCGCTCGCATTCCATGATGCCGCGCATCCGAAGACTGGAATCCTCGATGATGCCGAGCCGGAAGGCGACGTCGATGCCTTCCTTCATGATGTCGACATTGTGGTCCGAGAGCCTGAGCCGCACCTCGATGTCAGGGTACTTGTCATGGAAATCGGGAATGCCCGACGCCACCAGCCGTCGCCCGAGACCGAGCGGCGCGGTGACGCGGATGGTGCCGCGCGGCTGGCCGGACAGCGCCGAGACGGCAGCCTCCGCCTCGGTGATCGCTTCCAGCACCTGCTTGGCGCCGGAATAGAAAACGGTACCGTGTTCCGTTGGCATCAACTGCCGGGTGGTGCGGTTGAACAGCCGCACGCCGAGATGCTTCTCCAGTTCCTTGATGCGATTGGAGGCGACAGCCGGCGAAATGCGCATGTCGCGGCCGGCCGCCGACAGATTGCCGAGCTCGACGACGCGGACGAAGACGGCGATGTTGTCGAGATAGGCCATACGGAGCACCTTCGCCGGTTTGTGGCCATCAACCTAGTATTTTCCAATTTTTTTTGAAAGTCATCGTATACCTCGCCTCTTTTCGTTTGCGCACCACACCGTAAAGTCACCGGATCGGCAGGGACGACTTCAATGATGGATTTCGCGATTTTCTGGGACTGGCTGAGCTTCGCCGTGCGCTGGCTGCACGTCGTTACCGGCATCGCCTGGATCGGCTCGTCCTTCTACTTCGTCGCGCTCGATCTTGGCCTGCGCCAGCGCCCGGGCATGCCGGTCGGCGCCTTCGGCGAGGAATGGCAGGTGCATGGCGGCGGCTTCTACCACATCCAGAAATATCTGGTGGCGCCGGCCGAGATGCCGGAACACCTGACTTGGTTCAAATGGGAATCCTACGCCACCTGGCTGTCCGGCTTCGCGATGCTGTGCGTGGTTTATTACGCCGGCGCTGACCTGTTCCTGATTGATCCCAACGTGCTGCCGATGTCGGTGCCGGTCGGCATCCTGCTGTCAATGGCGACGATCGGCGTCGGCTGGGTGGTCTATGATCTCTTGTGCCGCTCGCCGCTCGGAAAAAGCGACACCGGCCTGATGCTGGTCCTCTACGGCGTGCTGGTGTTCATCGCCTGGGGGCTGACGCATCTGTTCACCGGCCGCGCCGCCTTCCTGCATCTGGGCGCGATCACCGCGACGATCATGTCGGCCAATGTCTTCATGGTCATCATTCCCAACCAGAAGATCGTCGTCGCCGACCTCATCGCCGGCCGCAAGCCGGACCCGAAATACGGCAAGATCGCCAAGCAGCGTTCGCTCCACAACAACTATCTGACGTTGCCGGTGCTGTTCCTGATGCTGTCGAACCACTATCCGCTGGCATTCGGCACTGAGTTCAATTGGGTCATCGCCTCGCTGGTGTTCATCATCGGCGTCCTGATCCGGCATTATTTCAACACCGTGCACAAGCGCGCCGGCAATCCGCACTGGACGTGGCTGGGCGCCCTTGTCCTGTTTCTCATCATCATCTGGCTGTCGACGGTGCCGAAGGTGCTGACCGGCGAACCCAAGGCCTCCGCCGCGACTGAGGTCTATATCGCTTCGGCGCATTTCCCGGCGGTGCGCGACACCGTGCTCGGCCGCTGCTCGATGTGCCATGCGCAGGAGCCGGTCTATGAAGGCATCTATCACGCACCCAAGGGGGTGATGCTGGATACCGACGCCGGCATCGCCGAGCATGCCCGCGAAATCTATCTGCAGGCCGGCCGCAGCCACGCCATGCCGCCAGCCAATGTCTCGCAGATATCAGACAAGGAACGGGCGTTGCTGGTGGCGTGGTTCGAAGGCGCGGGGAAATAAGCATGACCTCGACACTTCTGCGTGGCCGCACGCTGTCCTTCGTGCGCTGGCCGCAAACCATCGACGACCACTCCGCCTGGCGCTACGAGGAGGATGGCGGGCTGCTGATAAGCGACGGCAGGATCGTTGCAGCAGGCGCCTATGCCGATGTCGAGAAACAGGCCGGTGAGACGGCGAAAAAAATCGACCACCGGCCGCATCTGCTGCTGCCGGGCTTCATCGATGCCCATGTGCATTTCCCGCAGATGCAGGTCATCGCGTCCTATGGCGCCGAACTGCTCGATTGGCTGAACACCTACACCTTTCCCGAGGAAACAAAATTCGCCAACGCCCAGCATGGCCGCCGCATCGCGCGCCTGTTCCTTGATGAGACGGTGCGCCATGGCACCACCACGGTTGCCGCCTACTGCTCGGTGCACAAGGCGTCGGCGGAAGCCTTCTTCGCCGAGTCGCATGCGCGCGACATGCTCAACGTCGCCGGCAAGGTGATGATGGACCGCAACGCGCCCGAAGGCGTGCTCGATACGCCGCAATCGGGCTATGACGACACCAAGGCGCTGATCGCCGAATGGCACGGCAAGGGCCGCCAACGTTATGCCATCACGCCACGTTTCGCCATCACCTCGTCACCGGAGCAGATGGAGATGGCCGGCGCGTTGTGCCGCGAACATCCCGACCTGCACATGCAGACGCATCTGTCGGAAAACCACGCCGAGATCGCCTTCACCGGGGAACTCTACCCCTGGTCGCGCGACTACACCGATGTTTACGAGCATTATGGGCTGCTGGGCAAAAAGAGCCTGTTCGGCCACTGCATCCATTTGTCGGAGCGCGAGGCGGACGCGCTGTCGGACAGCGGTTCGGTGGCTGTGTTCTGCCCGACCTCGAACCTGTTCCTCGGTTCCGGCCTGTTCGACTATCAGCGCTTTCGTCGCCGCGACAAGCCGTTGCGCATAGGGGCCGCCACCGATGTCGGCGGCGGCACAAACTATTCGATGCTGCGCACCATGGACGAGGGCTACAAGGTCATCGCGCTCAATGGCGAGAAGCTGAACCCGTTCCAGTCCTTCTGGCAGATCACGCGCGGCAACGCAGAGGCGCTGTCGGTGGCGGACAAGATCGGCACTCTGGAGGAAGGCACCGATGCAGACATCGTCGTGCTCGATGCCAGGGCGACGCCCGCCATGCGGCTCAGGATGGAAACGGTCGAGACGCTGGCGCAGGAATTGTTTCTGCTGCAGACGCTTGGCGACGACCGCGCCGTGCGCGAGGTCTATGTGGCGGGGCGCGCGGCCAAGAGCGACATGATCGCGGGGTGAACCCCGTCTTGCCAACCGAATTGCGAAGGGCAATTCGGGGCGATCCGGCCTCTCCCCAAGGAGAGAGGAGGCCGCCGGCGCTGGCGCCAGGCTCTTCTCCCAACCGGGAGAACGCGGCCGCGCAGCGGCCGGATGAGGGGCGCGCCGCGATGCAAGCTTGACCCGGCCGATGTTGTCGTACAAACGACACGTCACGATTTTCGGAGAAAAGAGACATGGCCGTTGCTGACGACATCGCTCTGATCAAGAGACAGGAAGAGACACTTGTCTTCGCAGCCTTCGACGAGGCGATCGCCTTCGAGATCGGCGCAGCCATCCGTCGTCGCGCAATGGCCGAGAACCTGCCGGTCATCGTCGACATCAGGCTATGGGACCGGCCGCTTTTCTATGCCGCCATGCCGGGTTCGAACGCTTCCAACCCCGACTGGGCGCGGCGCAAGATCAATGTCGTGAAGCGCTATCTCAGAAGCACTTACCGTCTGGTGCTTGAACAGCAACGTCCTGACCGCACCTTCAAGATCGGCGAGGGGCTGGATATTGCTGACTACGTGCTGGCCGGCGGCGGCTTCCCGGTCACGGTCAAGGGCGCCGGTGTCATCGGTGTGATCGCGGTGTCCGGCCTGCCGGAGCGCCAGGATCATGGCGTGGTGGTCGATGCGCTGTGCGATCACCTGGGCATGGACAGGCGCGAGCTGGCGCTGTCCCCGGACCCCGAATGACCGTGCCCGATCCCAAGGTTTTTCTTACCTCGATCTTCAATGCCGCCGTCGCCGCCGCCGATCCGGAGCGTACCATCCGCGACCATTTGCCGGCCAAGCCAAGGGGCCGCACCATCGTCATCGGCGCCGGCAAGGGCTCGGCGCAGATGGCCGCGGCCTTCGAAAAGGTCTGGGATGGCCCGATCGAAGGGCTGGTCGTCACCCGCTACGGCTATGGCGCCAAATGCGAGCGCATCGAGATCATCGAGGCGGCGCATCCTGTGCCGGACGCCGCCGGGCTCGAGGCCTCGCGGCGGCTGCTGGAGAAGGTGCAAGGGCTGACGGCGGACGATCTGGTCATGGCGCTGATTTCCGGCGGCGGTTCGGCGTTGCTGCCGTCTCCCGCCGCCGGCCTGACGCTCGCGGACGAGATCGCCGTCAACGAGGCGCTGCTCGCCTCCGGCGCGCCGATCGCGGCGATGAACACCATCCGCAAGCACCTCTCCACCATCAAGGGCGGCCGGCTGGCTGCCGCCGCATGGCCGGCCAAGGTGGTGTCGCTGGTGGTCTCCGACATCCCCGGCGACAATCCGGCCCTTGTCGCGTCCGGCCCAACCGTTCCCGATACCGGCAGCCGTGAAGATGCCCTGGCTTCGATATCAGCCTATGGCATGAAACTGCCGGACGCGGTCATGGCGCACATCCAGTCGCCTGCGGCCGACGCGCCAGATCCCGACGACGAGCGCTTTGCGCGCAACGAGGTGCACTTGATCGCCTCCGCCGGTGTGTCGCTGGAAGCGGCGGCAGTGGAAGCGAGGCGGCAAGGCATAGAAGCTGTCATCCTCTCCGATGCCGTTGAAGGCGAAGCGCGCGAGGTCGGCGGCGTCCACGCGGCAATCGCGCGCGAAGTGGCGACGCGCAACCGGCCCTTCCAAAAGCCGGTTCTGATCCTGTCGGGCGGTGAGACCACCGTGACCTTGCGGGCCAAAGGCAAGGGTGGCCGCAATTCGGAATTCCTGCTCGCCTTCGCCATCGGCATCAATCGCGTGGAGGGTATTCATGCCTTGGCGGCCGACACCGACGGCATCGACGGTTCGGAAAACAACGCCGGCGCCTTCGCCGACGGCTCGACTGTCTCGCGCATGCGCGCGGCGGGCGTGGATGCCAAGGCGATGCTCGCCGGCAACAACGCCTGGACGGCCTTCAATGCCGTCGGCGATCTCTTCGTGCCCGGCCCGACCGGCACGAACGTCAACGATCTCAGGGCAATTCTCGTCCGCTAATGCATGTCGCCCAAGTGACCTCGGTTTTGGGGGAACGACATGCATATGCATCAACACAAAGACCTAAAGCGCGTCGCATGAGGCCGTTTCGACGCGACGCGCGCTAAAGCAATTCCAGGAAAAGTGCGTAGCGGTTTTCCGCCTGGAATTGCGTGAAAACAAAGAGTTAGAGCGGTTCGGCGATTCCAACAAACACTGAACCGCTCTAGACCGGCAATCAAGCGGCCATAAGCCGCTTCACCTGCTTCATATCCTGCAAAAACCGCTCGCGTTCGGCCTCTTTGTCGGCGTGATCACGAATGCGCAGGATGAAGGAGGGATGAATGGTGATGAAGACCCGCAAGCCATCCTCGCGTTCGATCACCTGGCCGCGCATCTTGGTCACCGGTATCGCCTTGCCAAGCAAGGACAGCGCCGCCGTGGCGCCGAGCGCCACGGCGACGTTCGGCTTGATCAGGTCAAACTCCTGGTCGAGCCACCAGCGGCAGGCTTGAACCTCGCCGACATTCGGCTTGGAATGGATGCGCCGCTTGCCGCGCGGCTCGAATTTGAAGTGCTTGACCGCGTTGGTGACGTAGACCTTCAGGCGATCGACCCCGGCATCGTCCAATATGGCATCGAACACCTTGCCCGCCGGGCCGACGAATGGCTGGCCGGCGAGGTCTTCCTGGTCGCCCGGCTGTTCGCCGACAAAAATCACCTTGGCATTGTCAGGCCCTTCACCGAATACCGTCTGCGTCGCATCGCGCCAAAGCGGACAGCGGCGGCATCCCTTCGCGACCTCTCGCAATTCGGAAACCGTGTCCGCGGCATCGTCATCAGGTGTTTCGGCTGGCTGCTGCTTCGGCCAGTGCCTCGCCTGCACCTTGGCGTGGTGCGGCGCCGGCGTTGTCGGCATCTTCGCAATCATATCCCTGGCGGCCTTGTCCGCTCTCGCGATCAAGTCAGGAATGAGCGAGCCCTCGGGAAGGTTCCGCCAATATTTCTATGGGAAGGCTGATCCGCCACCTCATTTTGATGACGACGGCGAAAAAGTGATCGTCGCCGGGTCACCCAGCCATCAGACTTCGTGCAGGTAGAGATGATAGTCCAGTTCGCTGACCGTGCGCGCCACGCGCAGGTATTCGGACTGCTTGATCGCCACGAAGGTGCGGTGCAGGTCCTCGCCGAGCGCGCCTTTCAGGAAGCTGGACGCCTTGGCTGCTTCGATGGCGGCGCGCCAATCGGCCGGCATCGTTGTACGGGTGACGGACGCCTCATAGCCATTGCCGGTCGTTTCGGGGCCTGGATCAAGCCCTTCATCGAGGCCTTTGACGATGCCGGCGAGCACCGTCGCCGCAATCAGATAGGGGTTGGCGTCGACGCCTGACGGTCGATGTTCGATGCGCCGGTTCTTTGCGTCGCCCGCCGGCACGCGCAACGCCACCGAGCGGTTGTTGACGCCCCAGGTCGGCGCGACCGGTGCATAGGATTGCGAGACGAAGCGGCGCCAGGAATTGGCGTGCGGCGCAAACACCAGCATCGATTCCGCCATGGTCTGGATCAGCCCGCCGAGGCCACGCAGCAGCGGCAACGACCAGTTCTCGCCGGCCGCTTCCGAAAAGACGTTTCGGCCGTCCTTGTCCTGCAGCGAGACATGGAAATGCATGCCGGAGCCGGCATATTTCTCGATCGGCTTGGCCATGAAGCAGGCGGTGACGCCGTGGCGGCGCGCCTGCGCCCGCACCAGCCGCTTCAGCATGACCAGATCGTCCGCCGCCCGGATCACGTCCTTGCGGTAGTTCAGCGTCAATTCGTACTGGCCAGGCGCATATTCCGAGATCACCGTTTCGGCCGGAATGCCTTGCGCCTTGGCGGCGGCGTAGATGTCGGAGAACAACGGCTCCATGCCGTGCAGATGGTCGACGGAATAGACTTCCGTCTTGCCCGAGACGCGGCCATCGAGCACCGCGCGCGCCGGCTGCACCTTGCCCTCGGCATCGCGCTCATTGGCCAGCAGAAAAAACTCCAGCTCGAAGGCGCCAGCCGGATGGAGGCCCTTAGCCGCCAGTACGTCGACCTGCCGGGCAAGCGCCAGCCGCGGGTCCGACGACATTGGCTGGCCGTCGAGATGGTGCATCGCCATCAGCACCTGGCCGCGGGGCGGGTTCGTGCCGTAAAGCGGCACCAGCGTGCCCGGAATCGGCCAGGCCCTGAGATCGCCGTCGCCGCTGTCCCAGATCAGCCCGGTTTCGTGCACATCCTCGCCGGTGATGTCGAGGCCGAGGATCGAGATCGGCATATGCCGGCCGCCTTCGAAAATGCTTTTCAGCTCATGCCGGCGCACGATCTTGCCGCGCCCGACGCCGTTGGCGTCGGTCAGCACGATATCGAAGGCCTCGACCTCGGGATGGGCGTCGAGGAAGGCTTGCGCCTCGGTGGGCGTCGAGCCCGAAGGTGAAGTCATGATGGAACTCGGGTTTGGCTTGGTGGCTTGTCTCATGCCGCAAGCTTTGCCGCAACCGAGCCAAAAGCGGTGATCAGCCGGTTGACCTGGGCGCCTGACGTTGCCGGCGAGATCAGCATCATGTTGTGGAAGGGTGCGATCAGCACGCCGCGATTGACCAGCGCGACATGGATGGCGGCCTCCAGTTCCGGTGCATGTGCACCCTCGGCCTCGGCGCCATTGCGCAGCGGGCCGGGCGCGCAGATGAACTCGACGCGGGCCCCGACACGGGAGACATGCCAGGGCAGACGATAGCGATCGATCACGCCGGTCAGCCCGGCATCGAGCCGCCGCGCCAGATGATCCATGCGGTCGTAATTCTCCTGCGTCATCACCTCCTCGAGTGTGGCGCGCATCGCCGCGAACTGCAGCGGGTTGGCCGACAGTGTCGTGCCCATGCCGGAATAGCCAGGCTCTTTCGTCCTGTTGTAGTCGGCATAGCGCGACGCGACCTCCTCGCTCATACCCCAGACGCTCGCCGGCACGCCGCCGGCAATCGGCTTGCCCAGCACGAACAAGTCCGGCTCCAGCCCATATTTCCTGGTGTAGCCGCCCGGGCCGGTCGAGATCGTGTGCGTCTCGTCGATCAAAAGCAGCGTGCCCGCTTCGCGCGTCAACTTTCGCAACGCCTCATGGTAGCCGGCATCGGCAAGCACCATGCAGGAATTGGTCAGCACCGGCTCGGCGATGACGCAAGCGACATCCCTGGCCTTCAGCGCCGCCTCGAGAGCGGCGACATCGTTGAATTCGATGACCTTGGCAGTTCGGGTCAGGTCGCGGAATTCGCCCGCCAGTCCGGGCCGGTTGATTGGCTTGCCGTCGATCAGCCGCACCATCGTCTCGTCCACCGAGCCGTGATAGCAGCCGTTGAAGACCAGGATTTTTTCTCTCCCAGTGATGGCGCGGGCGACGCGTAGCGCGAACCGGTTGGCGTCGGTCGCCGTCGTCGCGATCTGCCAGAACCGCAGGCCGAAGCGCTGCTGCAGCAGCGGCCCGATGGCGAGCGCGTCTTCCGAAGGCAGCATGTAGGTCAGGCCGCGCCCAGCCTGGCGGCGAATGGCGCGTGCCACCGGCGGCGGCGAATGGCCGAACATCGAACCGGTGTCGCCGAGGCAGAAATCGTCGAGCTTGTTGCCGTCAATGTCGGTGATCGTGGCGCCGCGGGCACTGTCGACCAGGATCGGAAACGGCGTCGGCCAGTCGTTCATCCAGTGCATCGGCACGCCGCCGAAGAAGCCGGGCAAGCCGTTGCCGACCTTGGCCTGCGATTTCGGCCGCGCCTTGCGGAATACGGCACCTTCCGTCTCGCGCAATTGCGCGATGCGGTCGCGGCTGATGCCGCCGATGGTTTTTGAATTGTCGCTGTGCATGAAAACCCCTCTGGCACGTTCCTCTTAGCCAATCCACCTCCGCAACGGCAATTGGCCGCGCGGCCGTTCTGCATTGGCTCAGCCCTAGCTGGCGGCGCTTGACGCTCTGCGCGAAGTCGGCGCCAATGGGAACGGCAATAGGGGGCAAGGGAAATGCGGACGATCATCGGCGTGACGGCACTGTTCCTGTCGGCCGGTACGGCCTGTGCGACCGGCGGCATCTGGTGCTCCGTCGATGATCCACAGGTGAAATTCCAGGTCGATGCCGGCGTCACCACCGGCATGGGCGGCCCGACCTTCAATTTTCGCGGCGACCTCGAAATCAAGGCAAGGCCCGCCGGCGATCAGCTGCGCAGGACCACTTTCGAGAACTCCAACCTCACCCAATACGGGCTCGACAACAAGGAGCTGCGGCTGAACATCTACCACGAGCAGGAGGTGGCCCAGACCTACGGTTCGGTCGAACTGACGATCCTGACCAGGGCCAGCGACGAGGGCGTCTATGATGGAGATTACAAACTCGCCGTCTATGACAGCACGGGCGACAAGGACAGCGATGGCAAGCCGGTCGATCTGACCGGCAAGATTTCCTGCGGCGCCGAGTAATCCGCTGTTTCGAAACTACGCAGTGATGTCGATGACGCCGCAGTCGCCGGCGGCACTGCCGAAGGCGACGCGGCGTTCTTCCTTGTCCCACATCATCGCGGTGATGGCGCCTTTGCCCGGGCGCCGCAAAAGCACTTCCTTGGCGTCGGAAAAGCGCACCGCCATGACCATGCCGTCGTCATAGCCGACGGCGACGACATCCTGGCTCGGGTGGCAAGCGACCGCCGTCACCATGGCGTTGCCGCGCGTGCCGAGTTCCAGCGGCGCCTTGCCCATCGGCCCGTCCTTGGCCGAAAACGGCCAGACGATCGCCGCCGGCGCGCCGGAACTGGCCAGCCACTTGCCTTTCACGCTCCACGACAGGCTTTTAACCTTGCCGGGATAGCCGCTCATGCGCATGTGCTTGCCGTCGGCGAGTTTCCAGCCATGCAGGGCGTTTTCCTGCATGGTGGTAACCAGAAAGGCGCCATCCGGCGAGAAGGTGATGCCGGTGTGGGCGCCCGCCCATTCGAGTTCCACCGGCTTGCCTTCGGCGGCCGGGAAATGCAGCGTCGCGCCATTGTAGCGGGCAACGCCGAAGCGCATGCCCTTGGGCGAGAACGCCAGCCCCTCGACCGAGCGCGGATGGGCAAATTCCCGGGTCTTGCCATCGGCGAAGCGCACGAAGGCGGTCTTGCCCGTGGCATAGGCAATGGCCCCTTGCGGCCCGGCGGCAACGCTGGTGATCCATTTCTTGCCGGCGCTCGCCACCTCCTGGGTCTCACCGCCGGCTTTGACGGCAAACACCTTGCCGTCCTCACCGCCGGTGATCAGCCGGTCGTTGGCCGCGTCATGAAAGGCCGCGAGCAGCCCATCATTGGCCTGCACAGTCTTGTGGCCATTGTCGAGCCGATGGATAGCGCCATCGGCCAGCGCGAAATGCGGCACATCGCCAAGGAAGACGGCGGTAACGCAATGGCCTTCGAGATCAAGCGGGGCGACTGTGGGCATGATTGTCTTTGTTCAACTGAATGAGATTACAGAGGCGGCTTACTCGACGTTTGCGGTTCCGGCAACCGGCAGATCAGATGGCGAGAGGCTGTCATCAAAGCAGGCCCTTCGCCCGCAGATCGGTTGCGAACGTCGCCAATGGCATCACCAAGGTCAGATCCGATCCATCGAGACGCTCGGCCCCGTAGCTGGCATACCATCTTGCGGCCCGCTCGCTCTTGGCATCGATGATGAGCAGGATGCCGCCGCCTTCGCCAGCAAGTCGCAAGCAGCGCAACGCGGCGGCGGCAAGCAGTTGACCTCCGAGCCCTTGCCTGGCGACGCTGCGGTCGGTCGCCAGCCGGGCAAGCTTGAAGCCGGAAACCTCGTGCCGCGCCAAGCCTCTCGTCATCGTCTCCGGCACGGCTTCATGAGCAATGGCTGACGGCGCGACCGTATAGAAGCCAAAGATCCGCTCCAAAGCAGTATCGTCGATCGCACAGAAAGTCTTGGCGGCATTTTGTTCGTGGCTTTGCCGCGCGAACCGCCGCAGAAAATCGTTCATCTGCGCATCGCCGCAATCGAACGAGGCCCGATCATGGCGTTTCGCAATCGGCTCCTCATGCCAGGCGGGAAGCGTCACAGAGTATCCGGCAAGGCTGCGATCGCTGCTCGGAGCTTGGCATTGGGTTTCGGCGGGTTCTCCAGCAGATCGAGTATCCGTGTGAAATCGCGGTCGGACACTTTCGCAACCTCGGCTGCTTCGATTACGGCCTGTGCTTCCGGAACCACCTTGTTGAGAATGAAGTCGGTGACGTCCTGATGAGATAGCGCGGCGGCGCGCGCGATCATCGCCTTCTGCGCAGGCGCGATGCGGATTTGATAGCGCTCGGTTTTGTTGTCGGCCGACCTGGGCATCGGAAATCTCCTCGGGTCCATGTACACATGATATGTGTACATGGACCCATAGTCAATCTCGAGAGCCCTTCAATACAGCCCTACGAGGCTTGGCAGGCCTCGAAGCTCTTCCTCAGCCGCTCGGCGTCGAGTTCGCGGCCGATGAACACCAGCCGGCTTTCGTGCTTCTCGCCGTCCTTCCAGGCGCGCTGGTGGTCGCCTTCGATGATCATGTGCACGCCCTGGACGACATAGCGCTCATCATCGCCCCTGAGCGCGATGATGCCTTTCAGTCGCAGGATGTTGGGGCCTTCCATCTGGGTGATCTTCTCGATCCAAGGGAAGAATTTCTTCGGGTCCATCTCGCCGCCGCGCAGCGACACCGACTGCACCGTCACGTCATGGATGTCGGAAGGATGTGCGTGATGGTGGTGGTCGTGCCCATCGTGGTGATGATGGTCGTGGTCATGGTCGTCATGCGCCTCGAGGAAATGCGGATCGTTTTCCAATGCCCGGGACAGGTCGAAGGCGCCGCGGTCGAGCACTTCCGACAGGTCGACACCGGCGCGGGTCGTACGATGGATCCTGGCCGCCGGATTGATGGCGCGGATCGTCGCCTCGACCTTGGCGAGCTCTTCCGGGGTCACAAGGTCGGTCTTGTTGAGCACCACGACGTCGGCGAAGGCGATCTGGTCCTCGGCTTCCTTGGAATCCTTGAGCCGCAGCGGCAAATGCTTGGCGTCGACCAGCGCCACCACGGCATCGAGCTTGGTCTTGGAGCGCACGTCGTCGTCCATGAAGAAGGTCTGCGCCACCGGCACCGGATCGGCGAGCCCGGTGGTCTCGACGACGATGGCGTCGAAGCGGCCGGGCCGGCGCATCAGGCCCTCGACGACGCGGATCAGGTCCCCGCGCACCGTGCAGCAGACGCAGCCATTGTTCATCTCGTAGATTTCCTCGTCGGATTCCACGATCAACTCGTTGTCGATGCCGATCTCGCCGAATTCGTTGACGATGACGGCGTAGCGCTTGCCGTGGGTCTCCGACAGGATGCGGTTGAGCAGCGTCGTCTTGCCGGCGCCGAGATAGCCGGTAAGAACGGTTACGGGGATCTGCGTCTGTGCGTCACTCATGGCTTGCCTCGAAATGACTGGGCCCTGAAATCCAGGCCGCGAAAGGGATTGTCGGTTCCATATAGGATGTGCGCCGGGCTTTTGCACGGGGCAAACCATGGGCCAAATTTTACCGCTGGGATTCGTTCTGACATCGTGGCCGCGAAAAGCGGTCGCCGCCGCGCGATGGAATGATCAGGGGGTCGCCTTGCCCGGCCTGCCGGGTGTCGGACCGCATTCACGCAGCGGTTGGTCCGAATTTCCTGCACGCGAAACTCGTTTGTCATCTAACTGAAATAAACATCTGGCATCACCACGGCGGACACCGCAAATGCTTGCCGGCAAAGCTGTTTCGGATGCCGGAATCTTTTTCGATCGTCGATTGCCAACCGGCCGGCTGCGTCTATGCTGTGCGCACCGGTACGGCCGAAGAGGGATGACCATGGCCAAGGCGGACAAGACTGCAACGATGAGCCGGCTGCATTCGGCGGCAAGGCTGGCAAGGACCGCGCTGGCGGCACGGCTTCTGGCGCACGGCTTCTACGCCGGCCAGGATCAGATCATGCTGTCGCTGGACCGCGAGGACGGCCAGACACCGAGCAATCTTGCCGGGCGTCTCGGCGTGCGTCCGCCGACCATCACCAAGACCATCAACCGGCTGCAGGCGCAGGGCTTTCTGGAAAAACGCGCATCGGAATCCGATGCCCGCCAGGCCCATATCTTCCTCACCGATACCGGCCGTGAAACCATCCGCGCCATCGAGAAGTCGGTGAAGAAGACCGAAAAGCAGGCGCTGAAGGGCCTCGACAAGAAAGACCAGAAGGCGCTGTTCAAGCTGCTCGCCCGTATCGAGGCCAACCTCTCCAACGAGGAACTGGTGCTGATCGACGACGACGCCGAGGCGGACGAATGATCTCTTCGGCTATCAAGCCGCCGCGGCAGCTCCGTGGATCAAGGACGACCAGCGTCCCGGTGTCATGCCGAACGCTTTCTTGAATTGCCTGTTGAAATGGCTCTGGTCGCTGAAGCCGGCCTCGACCGCGATCTGTGCCAAGGGCTCGCCGGCGGCGATCATCCTGCGCGCGCTCTGAAGCCGGCGCATCACCAGGAAACGATGCGGACTGGTCGAGAAGGCCGCGCGGAAATGTCTCGACAGGGCATAGCGGTCGAGACCCGTGATGGCTTCCAACTCGTCCGAACGCACGGGCCGGTCGAGATTTTCCGTGAGATATTCACGCGCCAGGGTCGCCGCCCGCCACGCCGTCCCGGCTAGTGCCTTTGCCGGCTGACCGGCATGCCGGGCGAGGCTTTGCATCAGTTGAGCCAGGAAGTCGTCGATGAACAGCTCATCGAGTTCCCGCTCCAATGGCCCAAGCGCCGAAAGCAGCGTCGCGCAAAAGGCATCGTCGCTCACCACGCCGTCGCTGACGAACGGCAACGCTGTGCCGCCGAGACAGTCGAGCATCAGTGACGGCTCGAGATAGAGCATTCTGTAGCGCAGGCCTTCCTCGGTGCCCGCGCCGCCATCGTGCAATTCGTCCGGATGCAGCACGATGACCTGGCCGGGCAAGCTGTGCTGCGCGGCACCACGATAGCGAAAGGTCTGCACGCCGCGCAGCGTCACCCCGATCGCATAGGTGTCGTGGCGATGCGGATCGAAGGCGCTGCCGTGAAACCGCGCCTCGATGCGCTCCATCCCCGCAGGGTCGGGAGCGGAGATGATGCAGCTTTCAGCGGCATCGGCGCACAAACGTCCAAGACCCTCGAAGGCCTGGCGGTCTAGTTCGAACGACATCGTCTCCTTCAGCCTCGCAATACGGGGCCTAACCTCGAATGGCGCATTTTCTCATGTTTGATACGAAATTTGCAATCGTACTGCGGGAAGACCTGCCCGTCTGGCAGAAACTCAACGTCACCGCCTTCCTGACCAGCGGCGTCGTCGCGCAATTCCCCGACATCATCGGCGAGCCCTATCGCGACCGCGCCGACAATCTCTACAATCCCCTATCGATCCAGCCGGTCATCGTGCTCTCGGCCGACCATGCGGCGCTTGGTGCGATCCACCGGCGTGCGCTGGAACGCGGCGTCACCACCTCGCTCTATGTCGAGGAGATGTTTTCGACCGGCTTCGACGCCGCCAATCGCGCCGTCTTTGCCGAATTCGCGCCCGAAGACGCCAAGGTGGTCGGCATCGCGCTGCGCGCAGGGAAGAAGGTCGTCGACAAGATCACCAAGGGTGCCCGCATGCATGCATAGAGGCAACTCACAAACTCAATCGACTGGCTGCCGCCGATCGAGAAGAGCGGCATACAGTGCCGCCAGCAATGCGAATGCCGCCGACACCAGCATCATGGACAAAAGCGCGGGAGCTGAATCTGCAAGAAACAGGCCGGCGATGAAGGCGATGAGTGCCCCGCCGCCGATCCTCATTGCGGCGGCCAGTCCTGCGGCGGTGCCAACCAGATCCGGCCGCGGAAAGGTGCATGTCGTCAAGTCGGCATGCTTTCGACGTCGATCAACAAAAAAAGACCATGGAGCCTGTACTCAGACTTGACCTGAGCTGGTGGCGGTTTGGGCCGTGACATGCCGGACGAGGCTAAGCCTGTCCAGGCGTCTTGTTGTGCCAGACGTTTTTGGCTTGCCGGCAAGCGACAATTCCCGCAAAGGTGGGCTCCAGCCCAGCTTTTCCCCCGGCCTGCACGTGAATCCTTCCCAAAGAGATGCAGAAAGCGCGACGCCGCCGGTGGCGATCCTGTGCATGCTGACGACCTATGTCTTCTTCACCTTCCTCGACACCAGCAGCAAATATCTCGTCCTTGCAGGCGTCTCCGTCCTGATCGTCGCCTGGGTGCGCTTTGCCGTGCATGTCGTGCTGGTCGGGGCGCTGCTGCGCGGCTGGCGCGAGCCGGTGCGGTTTCGCCCGGTCAACTTGCCCGCGCATGTGATACGCGGCGCCTTCCTGTTCGGCTCGACCATGTTCAACGTCCTGGCGCTGCGCTCCCTGCAACTGGCCGAGACGACATCGATCTATTTCTTCGGGCCGATGGTGATCACCGCGCTTGCCGGCCCGCTGCTGGGCGAATGGGCCGGCTGGCGGCGTTGGCTGGCGATCCTGGCCGCTTTCGCCGGGGTCTTGATCATCACGAGGCCGGGTGTCGGTGTTTTCGGCGTCGGACATCTCTTCGCGCTCGGCTCGATGCTGTCGAACTGCTTCTATGTCATCATGACGCGCCGCATGTCGGCGACCGAAACGTCGGAAAGCCTGATCCTGTTCTCGGCGCTGGCGCCGGCGGTGCTGCTTTTACCCATGCTGCCGTTCTCCTTCTCCTTGCCGCACGATGGCTGGCACTGGTTCATCCTGCTCATGCTTGGTGTGTTCGGTGGCGTCGGCCATTGGCTGCTGGTGCAGGCCTATCGGCTGGCGACGACCACGGCGCTGGCGCCCTATCCCTATTCGCAGATGGTGTGGATGATCATTTCCGGCTGGCTTGTCTTCAAGCAGTTCCCCGACCGCTGGACGCTGGTCGGCGCCGCCATCATCGTCGCCAGCGGCCTCTACATCGTCCATCGCGAACACCGGCTCAGGCTCCGCAGCCGCGCGGCCTCGGATGTCGAGGCCGAAGCGCTGGCAAAAAAACTTTGATTTGGCTCCGATCGATGGCATAAGGCCGCCCTTAAACAGTTTAAAAAACGACGGGGAGCGAAAGCCTGGCACAGAAGATCAAGCTGTCGACGATCGCGGATGCGCTCGGCGTGTCCACGGCCACGGTTTCGCTGGCGCTGCGCGACAGTCCGCTGGTCGCCGGCTCGACGCGCGACCGCATCAAGGAACACGCCCGCGCCATCGGCTATATCTACAACCGCCGCGCCGCCAGTCTGCGCACCTCGCGCTCGGGCATTGTCGGTGTCGTCGTGCACGACATCATGAACCCGTTCTTCGCCGAGATACTGCGCTCGATCGAGAGCGAGCTCGACCGCAGCCGGCAAACCTTCATCCTGTCCAATCATTATGATCAGCTCGAAAAGCAGCGCACCTTCATCGATACGCTGCTGCAGCTCGGCGCCGACGGCGTCATCATGTCGCCGGCCATCGGCACGCCCGCATCAGATATCGTCATGGCCGAGGAGAACGGCTTGCCGGCGGTGCTGATCGCACGCACCGTGGAGGGCGCCGACGTGCCGGTGTTTCGCGGTGACGATGCCTATGGCACGGGCCTCGCCACCAACCACCTGATCTCGCTCGGCCACAAGCGCATCGCCATGATTGGCGGCACCGACCAGACCTCGACCGGGCGTGATCGCTACCAGGGCTATGTCAACGCCATGGAGGCGGCGGGGCTTGAAGTCAGATCGTCCTGGCGCATCGCCGGCCCGCGCACCAAGCAAGCCGGCTTCGAAGCGGCCGGGCAGTTCCTGGCGCTGAAGGACAGACCGACCGCCGCCTGCTGCTGGAACGACCTCGTCGCCATCGGCCTGATGAACGGCATAGCGCGCGCCGGCCTGGTGCCGGGCATCGACATCTCCGTTACCGGCTATGACGATCTCGAGGAGGCGGCGATCGCCACGCCGGCGCTGACCACCGTCTGGAACGGGCAGCGCGAGGTCGGTCGCCGCGCCGCCAGCGCGCTGCTCGACAAGCTCAACGGGCAGACGGTGCGGCCCTCGCAGGAATTGATCAAGCCGGAACTGCATGTGCGCCAGTCGACCGGCAAGCCGGTGGAGCGTGCATGACCAGGGCCAAGGATCTGCAAGCCGTTGCCATTTTGGTGCCGGCGGATTTCAGCGATCACGCCGTCGGGCGTATCGAACGGACCTTCAGGCGCGTCGGCATCGAGCGCGCCGATCCGGCGCTGGTCACCGAGGAGATGCGCCGCACCGTGCGTGGCATCGCATCCTTTGCCGGCATCAGTGCGGCGATGATGGATGCGTTGCCCAATCTCGAACTCATCGCCTCCTTCGGCGTCGGCTATGATTCGGTCGACGTCCACCATGCGGCGGCGAAGAACATCATGGTCACCAACACGCCCGACGTCCTGACCGAGGAGGTCGCCGACACCGCGATCGGCCTGCTGATCAACACAATCCGCGGCCTGCCGCGCGCCGAGACCTGGCTGCGTGACGGCAGCTGGGTGCGCAAGGGCAACTATCCGCTGAGCCGGCTGACCTTGCGCGCGCGCCGTGTCGGCATTTTCGGCATGGGCCGCATCGGCCAGGCCATTGCACGGCGGCTGGAGGCGTTCGGACTGCCGGTCGCCTATCACAATCGGCGTCGTGTCGAAGGTCTTGCCTACCAGTATCACGCGACGCTGAAGGGCTTGGCCGAGGCGGTCGACACGCTGATTTCGGTGGCGCCCGGCGGTGCTTCGACACAGAAAGCGGTCAATGCCGAGATCCTGTCGGCGCTCGGCGCGAACGGCGTCTTCGTCAACATCGGCCGCGGCAGCACCGTCGACGAGGCGGCCCTGGCGGCCGCTCTCGCCGGCGGCACCATCGCCGCAGCCGGGCTCGATGTCTTCGCCGACGAGCCGAATGTCCCCAAGGCGTTGCTCGACTTGCCAAACACCTCTCTGTTGCCGCATGTCGGCTCGGCTTCGGAGCATACGCGCCGCGCCATGGCCGATCTGTGCGTCGACAATCTGATGTCGTGGTTTAGCGAGCGCCGACCGCTGACACCGGTGCCCGAGACGGCGCATGTGCGGGCGCACAGCTGAGCGCCCGGCTTCGCCATATTTATTAACGTCTGCTTAACCCTTTGAAATCATTCTTCATCCTGTGTACGCGTGGGTGAAGATCAGGATGAAGACGCTTTCCACATTGATCGGGGCCTCTGCCTTGTTCGGCGGCGTTCAGCTGTTTCATGCCGGCGGTGTTGAAAGCGTCGGCGAAGAGGCCACGCCGTCCAGCACCTACAGGCTGGTCGCCAATGGCGACGAGGGGGCCTGCGCGGTCACGCGCGGCGCCTCGGTCTCGGATGGCTTGTCGCTGTTGACCGTGGCTCCGAATTGCCGACGGCTCCTGCCGGGCCTCGATCAGGCGAAATTCTGGCGCGAGCAAAACGACGGAACGGTCGCCTTCAGCGCCAACGGCATCGATCCGATCGTCACCTTCGCCGTGGCTGACGGCAACGGCTACGAATCCTACGCCCCGGCGCTGCCGTTGCTGGCATCGGACGTGAAGCGCGGAGACTGACTACTCAGCCGCGGCCCGTGCGCCGGCTTTCGCCGCCGCGTGCAAACGCACCGCATCACCGAAAGCCCGAAAAATCTTGGCGGAATTGCTGTCCGATTTGACCCAGTATTCGGGATGCCATTGGACGCCGACGGCGAAGGCGCGCGCGCCCTTGACCGAAACCGCTTCGACCGTGCCGTCAGCGGCGACAGCCTCGATCTCGAGCTTCGAGCCCAACCGGTCGATCGCCTGGCGATGCAAGGAATTGACCTTGATGTCGCCCGCGCCGAACACGCCGGCGAGGCAACTGCCTGGCTTGATCGAAATGGTCTGGTGAATGGCGAAGCGCTCATCCTGTTTGTCGCTCACCGCCGCGCGGTGGTCCAGCGACCCCTCGCGCTCCTGGATCTCGGTGCCCAGCGTGCCGCCAAGCGCAACGTTCAACTCCTGGATGCCGCGGCAGATGGCAAGCAGCGGCACGCCGCGCTCGATCGCCTTGCGGATCAGCGGCAGCGTCGTGGAGTCGCGCGCGGTGTCATAGGGGCCATTGGCTTCGCTGGCATCACCGCCATAGAGCGAGGGATCGACATTGGATTTCGAGCCGGTCAGCATGACGCCGTCGACCGACGACAGGAGTTCGTCGAAGTCCAGCCGGTCGCCGAACGAGGGCACCAGCAGGGGGAAAACGCCGGCACCTACGATTGCTGCTTCCAGATATTGTTGAGGCGCGGCATGCCAGGTGTAGTTGTCGAATTGACGGACGTCGGTCGATATGGCGACGAGCGGCTGCTGCATTTTGGGTCTGTTTTCCATCTGGCAAGGGATGTCCTGCCTTTAAAATAAGCGATCCTCGGGCATTTTTCCAGCCAAGTTTCAGCGTGTCGCATGGGCCAGGAAACCGCCTGTTAGACTATAGTTGCAGGGTCGCACGGCTTCGCCACCAAATCCGGCCGCGGTGCTGGACTCGACTCCTTGCCCGTGTATTGTTTCGTGCGAACCGATGCGGGTGCCGAGGATTTCCCGAACGTCGGTCTGTTGATCCAAAAGGGAGGAACTGCATGGATCGTCGTTCATTCATCCGCAAGGCCGGCGTCACCGGCGTCGGCGCAGCCGCGGCAGCGGCCACGCTCGCCGCACCGGCAATAGCCCAGTCCAATCCCAAGGTGACATGGCGGCTGGCGTCCTCCTTCCCGAAGTCGCTCGACACCATCTATGGCGGGGCCGAAGTGTTCTCCAAGATGCTGTCTGAAGCCACCGACGGCAATTTCCAGATCCAGGTCTTTGCCGCCGGCGAACTCGTTCCCGGCCTGCAGGCCGCCGACGCCACCACTGCCGGCACGGTCGAGGCCTGCCACACGGTGGCATATTATTACTGGGGCAAGGATCCGACATGGGCGCTGGGTGCGGCGGTGCCCTTCTCGCTCAACGCGCGCGGCATGAATGCGTGGCACTACCACGGCGGCGGCATCGACCTGTTCAATGAGTTCCTCGCCACGCAAGGTCTGTTCGGCCTGCCGGGCGGCAACACCGGCGTGCAGATGGGTGGCTGGTTCCGCAAGGAGATCAACACCGTCGCCGACCTCTCCGGCCTCAAGATGCGCATCGGCGGCTTTGCCGGCAAAGTGGTGCAGAAGCTCGGCGTCGTGCCGCAGCAGATCGCCGGCGGCGACATCTATCCGGCGCTGGAAAAGGGCACCATCGACGCCGCTGAATGGGTCGGCCCCTATGACGACGAGAAGCTCGGCTTCTACAAGGTCGCCCCCTATTACTACTATCCGGGCTGGTGGGAGGGCGGCCCGACCGTCCACCTGATGTTCAACAAGGCGAAATACGACGAGCTTTCGCCGACCTACAAATCGCTGCTGCGCACGTGCGCCCAGGCCGCCGATGCCAACATGCTGCAGAAATACGACTACGTGAACCCTCCGGCGGTGAAGCGGCTGGTGGCCGGCGGGGCGAAACTGCGTCCGTTCAGCCAGGAGATCATGGCCGCGTGCTTCGAGAAGGCCAACGAGGTCTATGCCGAAATGGAAGCCTCGAACGCGCCGTTCAAGAAGATCTGGGAATCGATCAAGGGCTTCCGCAAGGAGCACTATCTCTGGGCGCAGGTGGCCGAATACAACTACGACACCTTCATGATGGTCCAGCAGCGCAACGGCAAGCTGTAGGCGATCGCACTTTGTTTGTTCGAAAGCCCCGGGGCTCTTCTGTCCCGGGGCTTTTCCTTGCTCAACGGCGACGGCAATTGCCAGACGCCCGAAGCCCGCGCCTCAGCCCAAACCCGGCACCACCAGCACCTTCACTTCGCCTGCAGCCTGCGCGTTGGCGATCACCGCCGGCGCCTCTTCAAGCGTGACTTGCCTGGAGATCAGCCGGTCGATCTCGATGGCGCCCGACGCGATGAGCGCGGCGGCGCGGCGGTGTGTGTAGGGGTTGAGGAACGAGCCCAGCACCTTCAGCTCCCGGAACAACAGGTCGAAGGGCTCGAATTCCGCCTTCATGCCTTGCGGCGTCACGCCGACGATGACGACGGTGCCGCCGGCCCTTGCCAGCCGCATCGATTGCTCGACGGTCTCGCGCACACCGGCGCATTCGAACACCACGTCGACGCCATCAGGCATCAGGCCGGTCGGACCGGCGATGGCGTCGATCACATCGGCGGCGGTGGGATCGACCGTCGCCGTCGCACCGAGTTCCCGGGCAAGCGCGCGCCGCGAGGCTTGCCTTGTCGACAGGATGATGGTGGTGGCCCCGGCAAGCCGCGCCAGTTGAACGGTGAGCAGGCCGATGACACCGCCGCCGAGCACGACAACCGAACTGCCCGGCTTGATCTCGGCAAGGTCGACGCCGTGCAGGCAGCAGCCGAGCGGCTCGCAGAAAGCGCCATGTGTCGGCTTCAGATCCGCGGGAAGGACAAAAGCCTGTTTCTGCGGCATCACCACATAATCGGCAAAGCCGCCGTCGCGGTGAATGCCGATGGCGGTGAGATTGCTGCACAGGTTGACCCGGCCGGCATGGCAGTGGCCGCAGCGTCCGCAGGCAATGTTGGGGTCGCCAGTGACCCGGTCACCGACGGCAAAGCCGGAGACGGCGGTGCCGACCGCCTCGATGATGCCGGAGAATTCGTGCCCGGGCGTCACTGGAGGCCTGCAGGGGAACTCGCCGTGGAAAAGATGCCGGTCGGTGCCGCAGACACCGCAGGCCTCGATCCGCACCAGAAGCTCGTCCGGACCGGGGACCGGCTTGGGAATTTCGCGTAGCGCGATGCTGCCCACTCTCTCCAGCCGCACGGCTTTCATGGCGTCTTCCCCTCCGAGCTCAGTTGAAATTCGGCGGCTGCGACAGGTCCGGCGTCGGTGCCGCCGGCTTGGCTGGTGGCGTATCGCCGAAATTCGGCGGTTGCGACAGGTCGGGCGTGCCGGGCGCCGCCGGTGCGCCACCGCCATTGGCAGGCGCGCCGCCACCTTCCGGCGTGCCAAGCGGCGACAGGCTGGGCATTTCCGGCACCTTGTAGTCGATCGTGCCGGAATCGACGGCCGCGCCCTTGTAGCGCATCACCATTTGCGGGAAGGCGATGGTCAGGCCGATCATGATCACCTGGATGCAGACGAACGGCACCGCGCCCCAATAGATCTGGCCCGTCGTCACCGGCGCGATCTGCTTGCCGGTCAGGCGGTCGAGGTAGGGCACGCGCGAGGCGACCGAGCGCAGATAGAACAGCGCGAAACCGAACGGCGGATGCATGAAGCTTGTCTGCATGTTGACGCCCAGAAGCACGCCGAACCAGATCAGATCGATGCCGAGCTTGTCGGCGGCCGGCGCCAGCAGCGGCACGATGATGAAGGCCAGTTCGAAGAAATCGAGGAAAAAGGCGAGGAAGAAGACGAGCATGTTGACGCCGATCAGGAAGCCGACTTCGCCGCCCGGCAGCGAGGTCAAGAGATGCTCGACCCAGATCTGGCCGTTGACGCCGTAGAAGGTCAGCGAGAACACCCGCGCGCCGATCAGGATGAACAGCACGAAGGACGACAGCCGCGTCGTCGAGGCCAACGCCTGCTTGATCACGTCCATCGACAGCCGACCCTTCATCGCCGCCATCGCCAGCGCGCCGACCGCGCCCATGGCGCCGCCCTCGGTTGGGGTGGCGATGCCGAGGAAGATGGTGCCGAGCACCAGGAAGATCAGCGCCAGCGGCGGGATCAGCACGATCACGACCTGCTGCGCCAGCCGCGACATCATGTTGATGTTCAGGCCGCGGTCGAGAATCGCGACGACGTAGATGAAGATAACGCCGACCGTCGCGCCGAGAATGTCGGCATTGTCGCCATGAGCGGGCACCAGGTAATGGTAGGCCACATAGGCGATGGCCACGGCCGTTACCAGCGCGATCAGCAAGGACACCACGCCATGGCCGAGTGTCCGCGCCTCGAGCGGCAGGGCCGGCATAGATTTGGGCCGGACGATCGACATGATCACGATGTAGAGCGTGTATAGGCCGGTCAGCACCAGGCCGGGGATCAGGGCGCCGGCATACATGTCGCCCACCGAGCGGCCGAGCTGGTCGGCGAGAACGATCAGCACCAGCGATGGCGGAATGATCTGGGCGAGCGTGCCCGACGCCGCAATGACGCCCGATGCCACCCTGCGGTCATAACCATAGCGCAGCATGATCGGCAGCGAGATCAGCCCCATGGCAATGACGGATGCCGCCACCACGCCGGTGGTCGCCGCCAGCAGCGCGCCGACGAAGATCACCGCGTAGGCGAGGCCGCCGCGGATCGGTCCGAACAACTGGCCGATCGTGTCGAGCAGGTCCTCGGCCATGCCCGATCGCTCGAGCACGATGCCCATGAAGGTGAAGAACGGGATGGCCAGCAGCGTATCGTTCGACATCACCCGGCTGCCGTAGAAATTGTCCGGCAGCGCATAGAGCAGCGGCCAGGCGAGATTGATCGCGCCGCCCGAATAGGGCGTCAAAAGCACGCCGATGAAGAAGAACATCAGGCCGTTGGCGGCGAGCGAAAAGGCGACGGGATAGCCGATCAGCATGAACAGAATCAGCGAGGCGAACATGATCGGCGCCATGTTCTGGGCGATGAACTCCATCACGAACGCACCTCTTCAGCGAGCGCCTTGGCTTCTTCAGCGAGCGCCTTGGCTTCGAGTTCAGCCTGTTCGTGCACGGAAATGAACGGGTTGGGATCGTCAATGATGCCGCGCATGATGGCGATCTTCTTGATGATCTCGGAAATGCCCTGCAGCGCGAGCAGGAAAAAGCCGACCAGCAGGATGGCCTTGGCCGGCCACACGATCAGGCCGCCGGCGTTGGTCGACATTTCACCGCTGTGGAACGACAGCGATACGTAGGGCACGAAATAGAACACCATCAGCGTCACGAACGGCATCAGGAAGAAGAGGTGGCCGAAGAGGTCGATCCAGTGCTGCACGCGGCGTGAAAACAGGCCGTAGACGATATCGATGCGGATATGCTCGTTCTGTTTCAGCGTATAGGCGGCGGCCAGCATGAAGGCGGCGCCGAACAGGTACCATTGCAGCTCGAGCCACGCGTTCGACGAGGTGTCGAACACCTTGCGGATGACCGCGTTGGCCGCACTCACCAGGATGGCCAGCAGGATCAGCCAGGATACCGATTTGCCGATGAACTCGTTCATACGATCGATCGTTCTGGATAGAGCGAGAAGCCCTGCCATGCATTCCTCCCTGATGCGGTGACGCGCGATCCCCTTTTTCGTCGCGCCGCCTGGCCCAACCGTATGCAGTGCGTGGTCCGGTTGGTCAACAAGAGGAGGAAGGATGCAGGCCATCTGCCCTTGCGGCACGGTGGAAAACCGCAGCCTGACGATACGTCATGCAACCAAAGTCTGATGGGTTCAGACGACCTTGCCGGTGTCCCGGCCGGCGCCGATCAGGATCAGCATGGCCACCAGGAACAGATACATCCAAGCATCGCGCCATTCGACCGGGAAATAGCCGGCCCACAGTGATTCGGCCATGCCGAAAGCGGCCGCGCCCAGCGCGGCCCTTGGCGGCGAGAGATAGCCGCCGACAGCCGTCACGAACAGGATCTTCAGGCCGTAGACCAGACCGGAACCGAAGCTGACATTGCCGTAATAGAGACTGGCCATGACCCCGGCCAGCGCGGCGCAGAAGCCTCCGAACAGCACGGCGCGCCTAAACACGCCACGCACGTCGACGCCGCACAGGGCGGCGGCCCTGGGGTCGTCGGAGACGGCACGCCAGCACCGGCCGAAGTTTGAGCGGGCAAACGCCCATGTAGCGAGTGCGACCGCCGCCAGGACCACGACGCAGTCGAGCACCTGGATCAGCGTCAGCGTCGCCTTGAAACCGGAGCCTTCGGCGAAAACGATGGGCTCGGCCAGCATCGGCGGCAGCCACAGATCATGCGTGTCGGCCGCGATGCGGCTTGCTTCCGACAGGATGATCAGGATGCCGAGAGTCGTCACCACGATGGCATTGGGCGAGCGGTCGGCCAAGGGTTCAAAGACGCTGCGTGAAAGGACATGGCTGATGAGCGCGGCATAGAGGAACGCCGCGACAACGCCGAACAGCACCGAAGCCAGCAGCGTCAGCCACAGCACCTGGTAGCCGAAGGCGACGCTCAGGATCATTGCCTGGCCGCAGAAGGCAAACAGCGCGCCATAGGCGAGGTTGGTGCGGTGCAGGATGCCGTTGGTCAGCACGTAGCCGAAGGCGAGCAGCGCATAAAGCGCGCCCGAATGCAGCCCGTTCAGCACCTGCTGGAAGAAATAGAGCATGCTCGACAACACCACAAGCATCCCGCCCAAGAGCGGATCGGACAGGAGCGGATCGGATAAAGGCGATCATACCGTGCGCATCTGAGGTTTGCATCGCCGAATCTAACTTGTCAAATGCGATTTATCGGTTAGATTTTCGGAATGACAGTCGCCTGGACCCCACACCGCTTCGCCGGCGGCCTGCTTGCGCTCGACACGGCAAACACCGTCGTGCTGCGCGGCGATCCGGAGCGCACGTTCGACCGCTTCGACGATCCGGTCGAAATCGCCCGCTTCGCCGACGCGGCCAGCGGATTTCGCGCCGTCGAGCTTGGCGACAGGCGGCTGGCGGTGTCCTCGCCGGCTGCAATCGCGCCCGTCGTGCTGTCGATCCGCGAGACGACCGACCGGCTGTTTCGAGGCGCGGTCTCGAAGGGCGCGGTCGCCACCGCCGACCTGCCTGAATTCCTGCGGGCCTGCGCCGACGGCCTGGCCGCCGGCCGGACCGAGATCGGGGCGCCGGGACGGCCGTTCGGCGATCCGGCGACGCCGATCGCCTTCGAGGCGGCGCTGGCGGTTTCAGCCCTTTCACTGCTGCGCGGCGACACGGTCGCGAGGCTCAGGATTTGCCCCAACTGCACCTGGCTGTTCGTCGACAGAAGCCGCAATTCCAGCCGCCTTTGGTGCGACATGGCGGTGTGCGGCAACCGGCAGAAGGCAAGCCGCCACTATCGCCGCCGCATCGCGGCCAATGAGGTCAGGAATGGCTAGAATTCTTTCCCGCTTGATCGTTGTTGGCGTAGCGCTGGTTGCGGCGATGGCGCTCGGCGCCTGTCGCGATACCGGCGGCGAGGGCAAGCTGTTCGAGGTTTCCGGCAAGATATTCGTCTTCAACTACCGTCTCGCCAGGGCGACCTATGTCGTGACGCTGCGGCCCTTGCGGCCGATGGGCGAGGGTCAGGTGGCGGTCGCCAGTTTCCAGAATCCGGCCGGCGGCGCGCCCTTCGTGGTCGAACAGAAGATCTGGCCGAAGCTCGACAAGGTGAGCCTGGAAAGCCCGGCGCTCACCTGCGTCGTCAAGAACAAGCCCTATGCCATCGCCATCAGCATCAAGGGCGCCGACGGTGCCGTCCTGCAGACCATCGACACCACGCTGATGTCGACGGAAGACCAGTCCATCCTGCCCGACCGGCCGCTGGTCATCGACCAGCTCTACACGGCCAATCCCGATCTCGCCGGCCATCCCGACGGCAAGCTGCCGGGCGAGCCGAAGCCGGACTGCTCGAAAGCTGGCTGACGCCTGCCGACGGCATCGATTTCGCCCGGAATTTCTGTGCACCGTCGCACTGTCGGCGCACCCTTTCATGCGCGGCCCAGCACCCGCCGGACTGTTTGTTGCGCATTGGCTGGTCCTTTCGATTTTGTTTGACCTGTCTTGCAAGGGAAGAAAGGATGCGTCATCCGATCCCGACGTTGGCCGCTGCCCGGCGCGGCCTTCGCAGAGGAAATGCCTGATGACGCTGCACGATGTCGCGCTCGACGACAAATTCGATCTTGGCAAGGAGCGCATCTTCCTGTCCGGCGCGCAGGCGGTCATCCGCATGCTCCTGATGCAGCGCGAGCGCGACCGCCGTGCTGGCCTGAACACGGCAGGCTTTGTCTCGGGCTATCGCGGCTCGCCGCTCGGCGGCCTGGACATGCAGCTGTGGAAGGCGAAAAAGCAGCTCGCTGGCGCCGACATCGTTTTCCAGCCTGGCCTTAACGAGGAGCTTGCCGCCACCGCCTGCTGGGGCTCGCAGCAGACGGAACTGTTGGGCGAGGGTACCCATGACGGCGTGTTTTCGGTCTGGTACGGCAAGGGTCCGGGCGTCGATCGTTCAGGCGATGTGTTCCGCCACGCCAATCTCGCCGGCTCGTCTAGATATGGCGGCGTCCTCGCGCTCATGGGTGACGACCACATGGCCGAATCCTCGACCAATGCGCACGCCACCGAATTCCTCTTCGTCGACACCATGGTGCCGATCCTGAACCCGGCCGGAGTCCAGGAGATCATCGACTACGGCCTGTATGGCTTTGCCATGTCGCGCTTCGCCGGCACCTGGGCGGCGATCAAATGCGTCAAGGACAATATCGAATCGACAGCTTCGGTCGATGCCTCGCTCGAACGGTTGAACATCGTCGTGCCGGATTTCGACATGCCGCCGGGCGGCCTCAACATCCGCCACGAGATCGACATGCTCGGCCAGGAAGAGCGGTTGCATGAGCACAAGCGTGCCGCGGCCTCCGCCTTCATCCATGCCAATGGGCTGAACAGGATCGTCTATTCGGGCGGCCGCAATCCGAAGCTCGGCATCATCACGCTGGGCAAGAGCTATCTCGACGTCCGCCAGGCGCTGGAGGATATCGGCATCGACGAGGCGGAAGCCAACCGCATCGGCGTGCGGCTGTTCAAGGTCGGCTGCCCCTGGCCGCTCGACCTGCAGCACATCGGCGAGTTCGCGCGCGGTCTCGACACCATCGTCGTCGTCGAGGAGAAACGCTCGCTGATCGAGGTGCAACTGCGCGAAAGCCTTTATGGCACTGCCACGCAGCCGGTCATCGTCGGCAAGAAGGACGAGCGCGGCGACTGGCTGTTCCCGGCCAAGGGGGCGCTGGACCCCAACGAGATCGCCATTGCACTGGGCGAGAGGATCGTGAAGACCATCGGCCCGTCCGAAGAGATTTCGGCAAGGGTCGCGAAGTTGCGCCAGTTCCAGGCGATGCTGAAGGACGCTACCGACATCGGATCGCGCACGCCCTTCTTCTGTTCGGGCTGTCCGCACAATTCCTCGACCAAGGTGCCGGACGGCTCGATCGCCGCCGCCGGCATCGGCTGCCACTTCATGGCGCTCTGGATGGACCGCAACACGCTCGGCTTCACCGCCATGGGCGGCGAGGGCGCGCAATGGGTCGGCCAGGCGCCGTTCTCGAAGCGCGGCCACATCTTCCAGAATCTCGGCGACGGCACCTACAACCATTCGGGCACGCTGGCGATCCGCTTCGCCCTGTCGAGCGAAGCCAACATCACCTACAAGATCCTCTACAACGACGCCGTCGCCATGACCGGCGGCCAGCCGCATGAAGGCGGGCTGACCGTGGACATGATCGCCAGGCAGGTGCGGGCGGAGGGCGTCGACCGCATCGCCATCGTCACCGACGAGCCCGACAAATATGCTGGGAAGGCCGAGTTTCCGGCGGGCGCGACTATCCACGACCGCGACGACCTCGATCTCGTCCAGCGCGAGCTGCGCGAGGTCAAGGGCGTATCGATCCTGCTCTACGACCAGACCTGCGCCGCCGAAAAGCGCCGCCGCCGCAAGCGCGGCACTTTTCCCGATCCTGACAAGCGCGTCTTCATCAACGAACTGGTCTGCGAAGGCTGCGGCGATTGCGGCGTGCAGTCGAACTGCGTCTCGATCCAGCCGGTCGAGACCGAATTTGGCCGCAAGCGCAAGATCGACCAGTCGAGCTGCAACAAGGACTTCTCCTGCGTCAACGGCTTCTGCCCGTCCTTCGTCACCGTGCACGGTGCCAAGATCCGCAAGGCAGAAGGCCTGGCCGGCAAGACCGACCCGCTCGAAGGCGTACCGACACCAGTGGAATTCCCGCTCGGCGTCGAGGGTTGGGCGGCGATTATCGACGGCGTCGGGGGCACCGGCGTCGTCACCGTCGGCGCCGTGCTCGGCATGGCGGCGCATCTGGAGGACAAGGGTTGCGGCATGATCGACATGGCCGGCCTCGCCCAGAAGGGCGGCTCTGTGTTCACCCATGTCCGCATCGCCCGCACACCCGAAGACATCAATGCCATCCGCGTTTCGGCGGGCAAGGCCGACCTCGTGCTCGGCTGCGATCTCGTCGTATCGGGGGCCAAGAAGGTGCTGACGGCGGTGCGCGAGGGCCATACGATCTTCCTTGCCAACACCGCCGAGATCATGCCGGGCGAATTTGCCCGATCTGCCGATTTCTCGCTGCCGGTCGAGCGCCTGAAGAAGGCGATCCGGTCCGCCGCCGGCGACGACAAGGCCCATTTCTTCGACGCCACCCGTACCGCCACCGCACTGTTCGGCAATTCGCTCGGCGCCAATATGTTCATGCTTGGCTTTGCCTTCCAGCACGGTGGTTTGCCGCTCTCGGCCGAAGCCGTTGAAAAGGCCATTGAATTGAACGGCGAAGCGGTGGCAATGAACATCGCCGCTTTCCGGTGGGGCCGCCGCGCCGCACATCAGCCGGATTTTGTGCGCGGCCTCGTCGCCCAGCCGGGCTCAACCTTCGCCAAGACCGGGCACGCCGCGCCGGTCGCCGAGACGCTCGACGAGATCATCGCCCACCGAGGCACTTTCCTCACGGCCTATCAGAACGCTGCTTACGGCAAGCGCTACGCCGACAGGATCTCGACGCTGCGAGCGGCGGAAACCAAGGCCATGCCGGGTTCGACGACCGTGACCGAGGCCGCCGCCAAAAGCCTGTTCAAGCTGATGGCGATCAAGGACGAATACGAGGTGGCGCGGCTCTACACCGACGGCTCCTTCGCCGCCGAGCTTGGCAAGCAGTTCCAGAGCTACGAGAAGCTCGAATTCCATCTCGCGCCGCCGATCATGGGGCGTCGCGGCAATGACGGCAAGCCGAGGAAATCGAGCTTCGGGCCTTGGATGATGAAGGGCTTTCGCCTGCTGGCGGCGATGAAGGGCCTGCGCGGCACGGCTTTCGACCTGTTCGGCTACACCGCCGAGCGGCGCATGGAACGGCAATTGCTGGCGCAGTACGAAGCCGATCTGCAGCTCGTGGCCAGCTCGCTGGCGCCGGGCAAAATCGAGGCCGCGGTAGCCCTTGCCTCGGTCCCGGCGCTGATCCGCGGCTATGGCCATGTCCGGCGGGCAAGCGCCGAAAAGGCGGCGGGCGAGCGCCGCAGGTTGCTCGACCGTTTTGCGGCGGCGCCGGCGAGGCCTGAACTCCAGGCCGCCGAGTGAGCCAAAAGCGCCCGAAAATCAGGCGTTTGAGCCCAAGCTAAAGGTTTTTTAATGGGACTATGCCAAGGCTGAGGCTCATTGGGCGCCAGTAATGGGCAGAACAAAAACCGATAACATCCCGGTGGATGTTTATATCCAGTTTGTGCGCTCGTTGTTCGACAACGCGCATATGCTGGTTATCGGCGCGCTTTGCCATGCCGTCATCAGCCTCATGGTCTACTGGCGCAACGGCCAACCCATCTTCCTGGTTCTCGCAGGCGCGCTGCTTGCCATCGGCGTCTGGCGCTACTTCAGCCTGCGGCGGTTCCACCGCTCGGGTGGCGTGATGCGCGACGCCGCCGATGCGACCAGGTGGGAGCGCGAATACATCCTGAAGGGAAGCCTTCAGGGGTTATTGCTGGGGTTCTTTTGCTTCATTTCCATCTATGTCTACTCGGATTCCTATGCCGAGATCGGCGCGCTTTCGGTAACGCTGTCCTCGCTGGTGACTGTCGTGGGCCGAAATTACGGCTCGCCGCGCATGGTCATGATCTTCGCGGTCACCTTCGTCGGGCCGATCGCCGCCGCCCTCATTCTCAGGTTCGACATTCCCTACGTCGTGCTTGGCCTGCTGATCATTCCGTTCATGTTCATCATCAAGGGCAGCGCCGACCATGTCCGCAACGTGCTGTTTTCGGCCGTTGTCGGACACAAGCAGGCGAGGCAGATCGCGCAGCGCTTCAATCGCGCCCTCAACACCATGTCGCATGGCCTCGTCATGCTCGGCCCCGATGGCAAGGTCGTCGTCGGCAATGCGGAAGCCGCCCGTCTGATGTCGCTCAAATCGCCGGACCAGTTGCTCGGACGGTCGATCCATTCGCTGCTCTTGCGCGGCGTCGCCGGCGGCATGCTCGCACCAAAGGACTGCCGCTATGTCGAGGCGCAGCTGACGCGCGCGTTGCGCGAAGGGCGCGACCGCAAGGTGCTGGTTTCCTTTTCCAACGGACAGCACTTCGAATTCTCGGCGCGCGAGGGCAACCAGGAATTGGGCGTCATCACCTTCGAGGACGTCACGGCGCGTGTCGAAGCGGAGGAAAAGATCCGGTTCATGGCGCGCTACGACAACCTCACCGGCCTTCCGAACCGCGCCTATTTCCACGAACTGGTCGGCGAATTGATGGCCTCGGGCGACCGCGATCGCATGTGCGGCCTGGCCGTGGTCGACCTCGACGATTTCAAGAGCGTCAACGACACGCTCGGCCATCCTGTCGGCGATGGCCTGATCTACGCCGTCGCCGAGCGGCTGGCGGCCATTGCCGGACAAGGCCTTACCGTCAGCCGCTTCGGCGGCGACGAGTTCATGCTGTTCTTCGATCGCATTGATGATGAGAGCCATCTGGCGAGCCTGCTCGACGAGATTTTCGCCGAGCTGCAGGGAGAGGTCGACGTCGCGGGCCATGGGTTGCGGATTCAGGCCAGCGCCGGCGCGGTGCTGTCCAAGGTCGACGAAATCGATGTCGACGCCATGATCGTCAAGGCGGACCTGGCGCTCTACAAGGCCAAGGAACTGGGCAAGAACGGTTGGCGGCTGTTCGAGGCGGCGATGGACGCCGCGTTCCGCAACCGCCAGCTGATGAAGGCGGATCTGCGCACCGCCGTGGAAAGCAGGGACCTGCGGGTCGTCTATCAGCCGATCGTGGCGATGAACACCATGCGCATCGCCAGCTGCGAGGCGCTTTGCCGCTGGGATCATCCCGATCTCGGGCCGATTTCGCCCGGCATCTTCATTCCGCTTGCCGAGGAGATGGGCATCATTTCCGAGATCAGCACCTTCGTGCTGCATGCGGCTTGCACCGAATGCGCCAAATGGCCTGACCAGACCAGCGTCTCGGTCAATCTCTCGGCCAGGGATTTCCGCAGCCGCGACGTCATCCAGAAGGTGCGCGATGCCTTGGCGAACTCCGGGCTCCCCGCTAGCCGCCTGGAAATCGAAGTCACGGAAACCGCGCTGCTCGACGACAAGTCCTTGACCCGCCAATATATCGAGGAACTGAAGCAGCTCGGCGTCCGCATCGCCCTCGACGATTTCGGCACCGGCTATTCAAGCCTGAGCTATCTGCACAAGCTGCCACTCGACAAGATCAAGATCGATCGGTCGTTCGTGATGGACATCACCCACAATCCGCGCTCGCTCGAGCTGTTGAAGGGCGTCGTCGACCTGATCCGCATCCTCGGACTCTCCGTCACCATCGAAGGTGTGGAGACATTCGAGCAGCTCAAGATTCTCATGCAATCGGTGAAGCCGGATCTTGTCCAGGGCTTCCTTTTCGGCGCCGCGCTCAGCGCGTCGGGCATCGAAACCATGTCCAACGTGACCTGGCCCTTCGCTGCCGAATTGCGGCCGCTCAAGCAGCGCGCCACCACCTGACATCGTCCTGAAGTCATTCGTCGAGAGGCATGATGCTCCCGTGCTCGTTATTTACGATCTGTTAACGTTAATTTAGGGTAAACGCGAAAGCTCGCAATTTTGCTTCTTGTTCCTCCAGCGCTTCGCTATGGTCGTTTGTGCGGCGGTACGAGGGTCAAATGGACAATAAGTTGGTGAGTAGGCCGCTGGCGGCGGCTGCGGGCAGGGACAAGAATCGTCCTTCGGTGTTTACAGATCACATCATGGATGTTCTGGAGCACGTGGAGTATCGCCTTTGCGATGGCGCCGAGGATTTGGAAGCGATCTATAAGCTTCGCTACAATTCCTACCTTCACGCCGGCATGGTAAAATCAGATGCTTCCCGCATGGTGAAGGACAGCTTCGACGATCTGCCCAATTCTTACCGCTTTGGCGTCTTCTTCGACGGCACGCTCGTCAGCACCATCAGAATTCACTACGCCAGCGCGAGGTATCCTGTTTCACCCAGCACCGATGTTTTCGGCGACGTGCTGTCACGGCGTCTGGCTTCTGGCGAGACGTTCGTCGACCCGAGCCGGTTCGCCGCCGATCTCGAGTGGTCGAGCAGTTTGCGGGTGCTGCCCTACATCACGTTGAGGCTGGCGGTGGTCGCCTGCAGCCATTTCAAGCCAACCTATTGTCTGACGGCGATCAAGGAAGAGCATTCCGCTTTCTATCATCGCATCTTCCGTTCCGAGCAGGCGGTGCCGCCGCGGAATTATCCCGGACTTACCGTTCCCGTGCATCTGTTCCAGTCGAAATGCTCCGAGAACATGCAGGCGACGCTGGATCGTTTCCCTTTCTTCAATTCCACGGCGTTCGAGCAGCGCATGCTTTTCCAACGCCCCAGGCGGGGCGAGTTGGCGCCGCTGACCATTTTGCCCACGGCCAAGTATTTCGAGGCGGCCTGACCCCACGCCATTTCCGGGCCTTACGCCTCCTGCGGGTCGATGGAGCTTTCCAGGCCTGACCGCGTTGTGATTAGCGGCGTCGACGCGAGTTGATGCTTATCGCTTCTTGAAAGGACAACGACATGCATCTATCCCAGCCCGCGCTCACGCCGCTGATCTCGCTGATCGCCGGCGTGCTGATCCTGATCATGCCGCGGCTGCTGAACTATATCGTCGCGCTCTATCTGATCATCGTTGGGCTGCTCGGGCTTTTTCCTCACCTTGCTGGCTGAGACGCTGGGCAGGCCTCGCACAAAACCCATCCCTGCGGGCATCGGCCCGCCTGTTTCTATTTTCCCTTGAGGCAGTTGTCGGCTGCGATGCGGCAATAGCGCCATTGCTCTCCGCGCGGCTTTTCGGTATGTGCCTGAAAGATGTCTTCGAAGGGGTATTCCTATGGCTGAGCATACGCCGAGTGGTCCTGCAGAACTGGGCGCGAAGATGGACTATGCCGAGCATGACCGCACCTATGCGGGCTTCCTGGCCCTGGCCAAATATGGTTCGCTCTTCTGCGGTGCGCTTCTTCTGGCGATGGCTTTCGGCTTCTTCGCGGGCGGGTTCTTCTCTGCGCTGATCCTGTTCGTGCTTATTCTGGCCGTCGGCGCCTTCATTCTGCGATAGACCTTCCAAAAACCCTCTTGCGGTTGAAGTAGCCGGATATCCCGGCCGACACTTCGCGCAGACAGGTTCCAGCCGAAAGGATCATGCGGTGGGACAGACGGTTTTCATCCCTCGTGAGCTCGATGCGAACGAGCCGCGCGTTGCCGCTTCGCCCGATACGGTGAAGCGGCTGGCGGGGCTGGGCTTCGACATCATCGTCGAAGCCGGTGCCGGCACCCGCTCGCGCATCCCCGACGAGGAGTTTGCCAAGGCAGGCGCTGCCATCGGCAAGGCGGCGGATGTCGCCAAGGCCGATGTCGTGCTGAAGGTTCGCCGGCCAACGCATGCCGAGCTGAAGGGCTACAAAGCCGGCGCCGCGGTGATCGCCATCATGGATCCCTACGGCAACGATGCTGAAGTCGCGGCCCTTGCCAAAGCCGGCGTCACCGCCTTCTCGATGGAGTTCATGCCGCGCATCACCCGCGCGCAATCGATGGACGTGCTGTCCAGCCAGGCCAATCTTGCCGGCTACCAGGCGGTGATCGACGGAGCCGCCGAATATGACCGGGCGCTGCCGATGATGATGACGGCCGCGGGCACGGTGCCGGCGGCGAAGGTCTTCATCATGGGCGTCGGCGTCGCCGGCCTGCAGGCGATCGCCACGGCGCGCCGTCTCGGCGCGGTCGTCACCGCCACCGACGTTCGGCCCGCCGCCAAGGAACAGGTCGCCTCGCTCGGCGCAAAATTCCTGGCCGTCGAGGACGAGGAGTTCAAGGCCGCCGAGACCGCGGGCGGCTACGCGAAGGAAATGTCGAAGGAGTATCAGGCCAAGCAGGCGGCGCTCACCGCCGAGCATATCGCCAAGCAGGACATCGTCATCACCACGGCGCTGATCCCAGGCCGGCCGGCGCCGAAGCTTGTCTCTGCCGCCATGATTGCCTCGATGAAACCGGGCTCGGTAATCGTCGACCTCGCCGTCGAGCGTGGCGGCAATGTCGAGGGTGCCGAGCCGGGCAAGATCGTCACCACCGCCAACAATGTGAAGATCGTCGGCCATCTCAACGTGCCGGGTCGCATCGCGGCATCCGCCTCGCTGCTCTATGCCAGGAACCTGTTCGCATTCCTCGAGACGCTAGTCGACAAGACCACCAAGACGCTGGCCATCAACCGCGAAGACGATCTGGTCAAGGCGACGATGCTGACCGATGGCGGCAAGGTCGTCCATCCGGCCTTCGCCAAGGCCGACCAGCAGCCTTATATCGAGCCGCCCGCGATCCCGGCCACGACCATGGTCGCCGATGCTTCGGCTGCGCCGAAGAAGTCAGCGACCCGGAAGACCGCCGCATCCAAGTCACCCTCGCCGAAGCCGAAAGGGACCGCGTGATGGATCAGACCTTGCAGAAAGCCCTGGACCAGCTCGACCAGGCGAGTGCCGCCGTCAGGCTCGCGGTGCAGAACCTGGCCAATGCCCCGGGTGGCACTGAGGCCGCCGGTGACGCCGCGCACGCGCTGTCGGGCGGTGCCATCGATCCCTTCGTCTTCCGTTTCGCCATCTTCATCCTGGCGATCTTCGTCGGCTACTACGTCGTCTGGTCGGTGACCCCCGCACTGCACACGCCGCTGATGGCGGTCACCAATGCCATTTCCTCGGTCATCGTCGTCGGCGCGCTGCTCGCGGTCGGCATAGCGGCCTCCGGCGTCGCCGCCGGCTTTGGCTTCGTCGCGCTGATGCTGGTCTCGGTCAACATCTTCGGCGGCTTTCTCGTCACCCAGCGCATGCTGGCCATGTACAAGAAGAAGGACAAGTAGAGCGCCATGAACGCCAACTTCGCGTCCTTCCTCTATCTGGTTTCCGGCGTCCTGTTCATCATGGCGTTGCGCGGCCTGTCACACCCGACCACCAGCCGCCAGGGCAATCTCTACGGCATGATCGGCATGGGCATCGCCATTGCCACCACACTGGCGCTGGCAGTCCCGTTGGTCCCGTCGGCCGGCCGCTACGGTCTGATCGTGCTCGGTCTCGCCATCGGCGGCGGCGTCGGCGCCGTGACCGCGCGCCGCATCGCCATGACCTCGATGCCGCAGCTGGTCGCCGCTTTCCACAGCCTCGTCGGTCTCGCCGCCGTCATGGTCGCGGCCGCGGCCATCTACGCGCCCGAAAGCTTCGGCATCGGTACCATGGGCGACATCCATGCCCAGGCCCTGATCGAGATGAGCCTGGGCGTCGCCATCGGCGCCGTCACCTTCACCGGCTCGGTCATCGCCTTCCTGAAGCTCGACGGCCGCATGTCGGGCAAGCCGATCATGATCGGCGGCCGTCATTTCATCAATGCCGCGCTTGGCATCGCCCTGATCGTGCTGATCGTGCTTTTGGTCGCCACCGAATCGAAGCTCGTCTTCTGGCTGATCGTCGCCGCATCGCTGGTGCTCGGCGTGCTCCTGATCATTCCGATCGGCGGCGCCGACATGCCGGTCGTCGTCTCGATGCTGAATTCCTATTCGGGCTGGGCAGCGGCCGCACTGGGCTTCACGCTCGGCAATCTGGCGCTGATCATCACCGGCGCCCTGGTCGGCTCGTCGGGCGCGATCCTGTCCTACATCATGTGCAAGGGTATGAACCGAAGCTTCATCTCGGTCATTCTCGGCGGTTTCGGCGGCGAAACGGCGGCTGCCGCCGATGACGGCATCGAGCGCACCGTCAAGCAGGGTTCGGCCGACGACGCCGCCTATCTGATGATGAACGCGCAGAAGGTCATCATCGTGCCGGGTTACGGCATGGCGGTCGCCCAGGCGCAGCACGCGCTGCGTGAAATGGCCGACAAGCTCAAGGCCAACGGCGTCGACGTGAAGTACGCCATCCACCCGGTCGCCGGCCGTATGCCTGGCCATATGAACGTGCTGCTCGCCGAAGCCAACGTGCCTTACGACGAAGTGTTCGAGCTCGAGGACATCAACTCCGAGTTTGCCCAGGCCGACGTCGCCTATGTCATCGGCGCCAACGACGTCACCAACCCGTCCGCGCGTGATGACAAGAGCAGTCCGATCTACGGCATGCCGATCCTCGACGTCGACAAGGCGCGCACCTGCCTGTTCGTCAAGCGCTCGCTCGGTTCCGGCTATGCCGGCATCGACAACACGCTGTTCTACAAGGACGGCACCATGATGCTGCTCGGCGACGCCAAGAAGATGACCGAGGAAATCGTTAAGGCCATGGATCACTGACCGGGCGGCCTTGACCGTCGAATAGAAAGAGCCCGGTCGATGCCGGGCTCTGCGATTGTGGCGTGATGCTGCCTTCAACCGTTGGTCAGGAAGACCGCTTCCTCTTCATCGCGCTGCCGGCCGCCGAGCGCGGCGGCCGCACTGGCGATGAAGGCGCCGATGACCAGCGACAAGGCGCCGAGGAGCGCAAAGGTGGCGCTTGCCTTCCTTGCCGTGTCGGCCGCCTGTTTTGCCTTGACCTTCGCTTCCTGCGCCTTCGCCAGCACCGTGTCGACACGCGTCTTGGCGTCTGCCTCGGAAAGACCGGTTCGCGCGGCGACCAAATGGGCAAGATAGGTCTTGTCTTCCGCGGGGACCTCGCCGGCGACAGCGCCGGCGATCAGGATGCGCGAGGCCTGCCCGGCCGCGGCCGCTTCGTCGCCTGGATTGGCGGTCGCGAGCTTGGCCGGATCGGCCGGGCGGAACAGCGAATCCACTAGATAGGATGTCGCATTATCGGCCGAGGTGGCGCTGGCATTGGCGGAGGCACCGGCCGACGCACCCATGGCGGCTCCCGAGGCCACGGTGGACACGGCCTGGACGCCTGAACCAATCGCGGCGGAAAGCGCCGAGCCGAGCACGCCGACGACCAGCAAGGTGGCCAATGCCCAGGCGAGGAAGCCGTGCGCGGTGTCGCGGAAATAGACCTCGTCGGTGTGGATGCCGACCCATTTGGTGCGCAACCGGCCCGCGAGGTAGCCGCCGACGCCCGACGACAGCCATTGCACGATGATAAGCCAGATGGCGGTCGAGACCGCGAAAGTGGTGGCCGATGCACCGGAACCCGACCATGGCGAGACCATGCTCAATCCAAGGCCCGAGCCGAGCAGCATGAGGATGAACGTCAGCGTCGAGGCCGCGAAGGCGCCGGCAATGATCGGTCCCCAGCTGACGGCGGTGGAGGACGATTCCGTTGAAGCTGATACGTCGACAGGCGATAGGGTGGCGGACTGCATAGCGGCCCCCTATCGCATGAAAAGCATGAGAAGAATGATGATCGGAATCGGAACTCCGAGCAACCAGAGTAGAATGCCGCGTCCCATGAAAGCCTCCTGCAAGAAATTGTGATCGACACTGTCACAATGTCTCTGAAGGCCTTCTGTTCCGGCAGGTCCTCATTATTGGCGCGCGCCCGAGCTACGCCAATGTACCGAAAAGGCTGGGCGAAACCTCAAATGTCCAGATTGGCGACCGACAGTGCGTTGTCCTGGATGAATTCGCGTCGTGGTTCCACCTCGTCGCCCATCAGCCGCGAGAACAGGCTGTCGGCATCGGTCGCGTCATTGACCTTGACCTGCAGCAGCGAGCGCACATTCGGGTCGAGCGTGGTCTCCCAGAGCTGCTCGGCATTCATCTCGCCGAGACCCTTGTAGCGCTGCATGGTCAGTCCCTTGCGGCCGGTCGCGAAGACCGCGTTGAGCAGCGCCAGCGGTCCCGACACGGTTTCGGACACCTCCTTGCGGCGCAGCACCGGCGGCGCCCCGTAGACCTCGCTGAGGCGCTGGGCGTAGCGGTCGAGCTGGCGTGCGTCGGCGGAATTGATCAGTGCCATGTCGAGATGGGCATATTCCTTGACGCTGCGCACGGTGCGTTCGAAGACATAGCCGCCGATGCCCTCGTTCGAGGTGGACATGCGGCCGGTCCAGCCGCGCTCGGTGTCTTCGGCAATGATGTCGAGGCGTTGCGCGATCCGCTCCGCCATCGCGTTGGCGCGACCGAGATCGGCGAAGACATCGGGATTGAGCCCGCCGGCGATCGCCGCCTGCTCGACGACATTGCGGTTGTAGCGCGTGTGCAAGCCGTTGATGAGCTGGCGCACAGCCAGCGCATCGGCAACGGCGCCGTGCAGATCCTGTCCGGTCCGCACTTCCCCAGAGCCAAGCGTAAGGGAAGCTTCCTCCAACCCTGAAACGATCAGGAATTCTTCGAAGGCGCTCTCATTCTTGATGTATTGCGAGCTCTTGCCGCGGGTCACCTTATAGAGCGGCGGCTGGGCGATGTAGAGATGGCCGCGCTCGATCAGCTCCGGCATCTGCCGGAAGAAGAAGGTGAGCAGCAGGGTCCTGATATGGGCGCCGTCGACGTCGGCGTCGGTCATCAGGATGATCTTGTGATAACGCAGCTTGTCGGCGTTGAATTCGTCCTTGCCGATCGAGGTGCCGAGCGCAGTGATCAGTGTGCCGATCATGTCGGACGAGAGCATTCGGTCGAAGCGGGCCCGCTCGACATTGAGGATCTTGCCGCGTAGGGGAAGGATCGCCTGGTTCTGGCGCGAGCGGCCGCCCTTGGCGGAGCCGCCGGCCGAGTCGCCCTCGACGATGAAGATTTCGGACTTCGCCGGGTCGCGTTCCTGGCAGTCGGCCAGCTTGCCCGGCAGCGAGGTGACGCCGAGCGAGGTCTTGCGGGTGATGTCGCGCGCCTTGCGCGCGGCTTCGCGCGCCGCCGCGGCCTGGATCACCTTGTCGACGACAACCTTGCCCTCGGCCGGATGCTCCTCGAGCCACGTGCCGAGCGCTTCGTTGACCAGCCCCTCGACCACGGGACGGACTTCCGACGAGACCAGCTTGTCCTTGGTCTGCGACGAGAATTTCGGATCGGGAACCTTGACCGACAGCACCGCCGTCAGGCCTTCGCGGCAATCGTCGCCGATCAGCGAGACCTTTTCCTTCTTGGTGAGGCCCGAGGATTCGCCATAACCGGTGATCTGGCGGGTCAGCGCGCCGCGAAAACCGGCCAGATGTGTGCCGCCATCGCGCTGCGGAATGTTGTTGGTGAAGGCCAGCACATTCTCGTGATAGCTGTCGTTCCACCACATCGCCACTTCGACGGTGATGCCGTCACGCTCGGCCCTGATGGAAATCGGCTTCTCGATCAGCGGTTTCTTGACCCGGTCGAGATATTTGACGAACTCTTCGAGCCCCCCGTCATAGTGCAGTTCATGCCTCACGACGTCGGCATGACGGGCGTCTGTCAGCACGATGCGCACGCCGGAGTTCAAGAAGGCGAGCTCGCGCAGCCGGTGCTCCAGCGTGCCGAAATCGAACTCGACCATGGTGAAGGTCTCGGCGGACGGAAAGAAGGTGATCTCACTACCGCTGCGGCCCTCATTGGTGCCCGGGCGCTTGTTCTGTTCGTAGCTGCCGGTCGCCTTCAGCGGCGCGTCGGCATCGCCATGGGTAAAGCTCATTTCGAAGATCTGGCCGTTGCGGCGGATCTTGAGCTTCAGCCAGGCCGATAGTGCGTTGACCACCGAGACGCCGACGCCATGCAGGCCGCCAGACACCTTATAGGAGTTCTGGTCGAATTTTCCGCCGGCATGCAGCTGCGTCATGATCACTTCGGCCGCCGAAATGCCCTCACTGGGGTGAATGTCGGTCGGAATGCCACGGCCATTGTCGATAACCGTCACCGAGCCATCGGGGTTGAGCGTCACCGAAACCAGGTCGGCATGGCCCGCCAGCGCCTCGTCGATGGCGTTGTCGACCACCTCGTAGACCATGTGATGCAGGCCCGAGCCGTCATCGGTGTCGCCGATATACATGCCCGGCCGCTTGCGGACAGCATCCAACCCCTTCAAAACCTTGATGGAATCGGCGCCGTATTCGGCTTCAGCGCCGTTGGTGTTCTCGGTCTGGTCGCTCATGAAAACCTATTGTCTAGATGCCGTTTTTGCAGCGCGAAAAATTGGCCCCGAATCGCGCTTCTGAGATCGACTAGATATAGGCGCTAAAGGCGGTTTTTCCAAGGTTTGCAGGCATTTCCGGCGCAAATCCCAAGCCGGTGGCCGGCTATTTTTTTCGGGCGTTGATTTTGGCGAGAAGGCCGCGCAAATATTTGATCGTGGATTTGTCCCTGGGTGCCAGCCGGCCTGTGCGGTCGAGCTCCAGCGTCAGGTTCAGCGCCTTGGTCAGCACCGCCTTCGGATCCTTGGCCACATACGCATAGTTGATGTAAGCCTGCACCAGATCAAATTGCCAAACCGCGTTGTTCGGATCGGACTGAGCCAGTTGCTGGCGGATGCCAAGGCTGGCTTCGAAGGCCCTCTTGGAGCCCTCGAAGTGGCGCTGCTTGGTCTCCAGCATGCCGATTTCAGACAGAGTGATCGACAGGTCGCGTTGCCAGTCGGAATTGCCTGGGTCGAGCTGGGCCAGCCGGTCGGCAATGGCAAGACTGTCCTGGTAGTTTTGCAGCCTCGCTGACATTGCCCTGCGCATCAAGCACACTGGCAACCTTTTCCAGACAGACCGACAGGTCGCGCTGCCAGCCGGTGTTGCCGGGGTCGCTCCGGGCAAGGTCACGCGCTACGGCCAGCGCTTTCTGATAGGAGACCAGTGCTGCCGGCCAGTTCTCCTGGTCGTTGAGCGCGTTGCCGATCTTGGCGTAACTGATCGACAGGTCGCGCTTCAAGTCGGTATCGTTAGGGTCGCGGCGCACCAGGCTCCCGGCGATCGCCTGGCTCTTGTTGTAGGCCACAAGCGCACCGGCGGCGTCGCCTCGCTCGCGCAGCACGTTGCCGATCCTCTCGTGGCTGACAGAGACAGTCCGCTGGCGCTCAAGGTCGTCGGGTTTGTTCTCGGCCAGCGCCAGCCGGAGTCTCAGGCTCTCTTCAAAGGCGGTCTGGGCGCTGTTCAACTGGCCGGCGGTACGGGCAAGGTCGCCGATTTCGTCATAGGTTATGGTCAGGTCGCGCAGCAGATAAGCGCTGTTCGGCTCGGCGTCGGCCAATTTCTGCTTGATCGACAGGCTTTGTTGATAGGCCTGGGCCGCCGCACCCACATCGCCTTGCGTCGCCAGCACGTTGCCGATCTTGTCATTGGCCATGGCAAGATCACCGAGCCAGTCTTTCTTGCCCGGCACGCTTGCGGTCAGCTCCTGCAGCATGCCCCTGGCCGCCTCATAGTTTTCGAGCGAGTTTGGCAGGTCGCCTTGCGCCATCTCTATGTTGGCGAGCTTGATGTGGCTGATGGCGAGATCGCGTTTGACGCTGGGATCGGTTTCCCGAAGCGACCGCTGCTCGAGGTTGGCCAACAGGGCGGTGAAGGCCCGGCCGGCCGCCTCGACATTGCCGACCGTCGTATAGAGCAGACCGAGCTCGTCCAGCGTGCTGCTCTGGCGGTCGGCTTGTTCCAGGCTGAGCGGGGTCTGCCCAGCCTCGCCATACAGCGACAGCACCGTTTCATAGCCCTTGATGGCCGCCGCATAATCGAGGTCGGCGCGCGCCGTGCCCGCCGACAGGAACAGCGTCGCGGCTTGCGACAGCGTTCGATCGACGAAATTCACCTTCAGCGCCTTGCGCGACACTTCGTCGATGCCGACCGCCTCGGCCAACTTCGCCTGCGCGGTGCCGAAGGCACCCAGGGCCAGCTGCTCCTCGGCCTGACGGCGCAGGTCCGTCACACGCGGATCGTCGGCAGCCAGCGTCTTCATCTCGGCGCGCACCTTGACGAAGGCGTCCGCCGCCTCGCGCAGCCGGGCATTCAGGCTCTCCGCCGATAGATGGCTGGTGTCGGCGCTGATCAACGCCCCATAGAGCGGCGCCAGCGGCATGTCGGCGTCGCTGGCGATCCGCTCGACCTCGCCCCGCATCTCCGGCGTCACGTCGGCCATGGCCAGCAGCAGCCTTTCGCGCTCCGGCAATTGTTCCTTGGCGGCAGCGGCGAAAAACAGCTTCGGCAGGCCGCTCTCGACATAGGGTAGTTGCTTGCCGCGCGACAGGTCGTAGACCTCCTGCTGCACCAGCGTCAGCACCGAGCGAATCTCGAGCCCGTCGGTGCCGAGATATTTGGTCAACGCCGTGGTGAAGGGTGAGTTCTGGCCGGCGCCATCGGCGGCCGTCTCGCCGGGTGCGGCCGAGAACGCGAACAGGATGTTTTCCGCCCGCCCGATGCGGCCAAGACCCGGTTTTACACTGTCGGCGACATCCTTGGCCAGCGAGGTCGGCGCCACGACCGGTGCCGCTGCTCCCCGAGAACGGATCGCTGCGGCAGGCATCGAGCACGATCAGCCCGACTTTCGCGGTGGCGGCGACCGCGTCGCGCACCTCTTCCAGCGGCAGGCTGGTCTTGTCCAGCGCATCGAGCGAAGACGCGTCGGCATCGACCGGCAGCAGCCGGTTGTCGCCCGATATTTCGACGCCATGGCCTGAGAAATACACCAGCGCCACGTCCGCGCCCTTGGCGTCTTCGCGGAAATCGTCGAGCGCGCGGCGCATGCGCCTGAGGTCGCGATTGGTTTCGAGCACCACCTCGAAACCAAGCTTCTTCAGCGCCGCCTCCATCGCCTCGCCATCATGGATGGGGTTGGCAAGCGGCCGGACCAGCCGGTAGTCGTCATCGGCCATGACCAATGCCACGCGCCGCTCCGCCACCGCCGCGGCGGTGGTCGCAAGCATCAGCAGCAAGGCAAACAGCAAACGCAAGTCGAACCGCCCCCGGCTCAGTCATCTGCCGACCATTCCACCTCTTTATGGCGCGAGCAAGCCGCGCTGAGAGCGGCTCTCTCAGGCAGCGCGCATTGGTTTCAACGCCTCGCTCCAGCGCAACAGTTCGTCCAGCATGGTCTTGGTTCCGCCCCGCACCTGCTCGCTGGCATCGAAGGCGCCATTCTCGTCGAGCAGCTTCTGGTACAGCGGCAGCGCGACACCTTCCGGGATCGGCATGATCCCGACCGCGGTCAGCAGCGGTTTCAGCGCCTGCGCCGCGCGCAGGCCGCCGGAAACACCGCCATAGCTGAAGATGGCGGCTGGCTTGTATTTCCATTCGCGGGCGAGATAGTCGATCGCGTTGACGATCGCGGGCGCCACGAAATAATTGTATTCCGGCGCCACGAAGACTAAGGCGTCTGCGGCGTCGATCGCCTTCGACCAGACCTTGGTGTGGTCGTTTTGATAATTGCCGAGCCTTGGATGATAGGGTTCGTCCAGCACCGGCAGACCGAACGCGGCGATGTCGGTCAGCACCGGCTCGAATTTTCCGTGCTCGCGCGCGAACGTCTCCAGCCACTCGGCAAAAACCGAGCCGGCGCGGCCGGGCCGCGTGCTGCCGATGATGATGTTCAACAGGTGCTTCAAGGCAGGCTCCTTTGTCGGGCGGTATCCGTTGGTGACCGTCACTACGGCAGAGCGTTCCAGCGGACAAGGTCGGAGCCCTGACGGAACGGTCACGATCGGATGAACAGACTGTCTGCCCTGCGTTCCTGAAGTCATGGTCCGCTCTGCCGTTTGGCCACATGGACGCCCGGTGTGCCAGCCACTACATTGATGGGAACAGCGGAGCACTCCATGGATACTCAGCCCGCCCCTTTCGTTCCTCCCGCCCCGAAGCCGCGCACGTCGCCGCCTTCGACGCTGGAGATGATCCGCATCGTCTATCGCAACCCGCTCGAACTCTGGGGCGAGCCGACCTACAACGAACCCTGGATTTCGGCCAAGGGCGCCGGCGGGCCGCTGGTCATCGCCAATGATCCCGCCCTGATCCGCCATGTGCTGGTCGACAACGCCAAAAACTACAAGATGGCGACGGTGCGCCAGAAGATCCTGAGGCCGATCCTGCGCGATGGCCTGCTGACCGCCGAGGGCGAGGTGTGGAAGCGGTCGCGCAAGGCGATTGCGCCGGTGTTCACACCGCGCCACATTTTCGGCTTTGCCCAGCCGATGCTGAAACGCACGCTGGAGTTCGTCACCCGTTACGAGGCGGGCGGCACGTCCGATATCGCCCATGACATGACGCTGCTTACCTACGACATCCTGGCCGAGACGCTGTTTTCCGGCGAGATCGCAGGCGAGCCGGGCAGTTTCGAAAACGAGATCGACCGCCTGTTCGAGACCATGGGCCGCGTCGACCCGCTCGACCTGTTGCGTGCGCCCGACTGGCTGCCACGGCTGACCCGCATCCGCGGCCGCAAGACGATGGCCTATTTTCGCAAGATCGTGACCGACACGGTCAAGATGCGCGAAGAGAAGTTCAGGCGCGACCCCGATGCCGTGCCCCAGGATTTCCTGACGCTGCTGCTCAAGGCCGAAGGCCCCGACGGACTGACACGCCCGGAAGTCGAGGACAACATCATCACCTTCATCGGTGCCGGCCACGAGACCACGGCGCGCGCGCTAGGCTGGACGCTTTATTGCCTGGCCGAATCGCCCTGGGAGCGCGACCGCGTCGAACAGGAGATCGACCAGGTGCTGGCGCGCGAGCCCGATCCGACGAAGTGGCTCGACGTCATGCCGCTGACACGCGCCGCCTTCGACGAGGCGCTTCGGCTCTACCCGCCGGCGCCATCGATCAACCGCGAGCCGATCGTGCCGGAAATGTGGAGGGACCTTTATATTCCCAAGCACGCCGCCGTGCTGGTGATGCCGTGGGTCGTCCACCGCCACAGGAAGTTGTGGGACCGGCCCGACGCTTTCCTGCCCGAACGCTTCCACCCGGGAAACCGTGAAAAGATCGACCGCTTCCAGTATCTGCCCTTCGGCGCGGGACCGCGCGTCTGCATAGGCGCCAGTTTCGCCATGCAGGAGGCGATCATCGCGCTCGCCATCCTTTTGTCACGCTTCCGCTTCGACGCGACCGCTGAAACAAAACCCTGGCCGGTGCAGAAATTAACCACGCAGCCGCAAGGCGGGCTGCCGATGCGGATCACGCCTCGTCATCGTTGAGGGCTGACGCTTCTGGAGATTATACCGCGGGCTTGCGCTGCTGGAACTGGCCGGCGGCGCGGAAGCGCCAGAGGTAGCTGGGCAGGATCGTCGCGATCGATTGCGGCTGGATGCCGAGCCCCGCCAGTGTCCGGTTGGCCTTGGCGGCTTCGTCCGAAACGATGTTGTGCTCGCGCAGCTGCGTCACCTGGTCCTTGGTCAGCATCGGGTTGGGCAGCAGGCCGAGGATCGAGGCCTGGATGTTGGCCACCCACCACGGCACCGGCACCAGCAGGCGCTTGCGCTCGATCACGGTGAGCATTTCCTGCATGCACTCCTCGAAGGTGAGCACGTTGGGGCCGCCAAGCTCGTAGACCTGCCCGCCATCGATCTTGCCGTCGACCGAGCGCGCAACAGCTTCAGCAACATCGCCGACATAGACCGGCTGGAATTTGGTCTGGCCGCCGCCGATCAGCGGCAGCACCGGCGAATAACGCGCCATGTTGGCGAAGCGGTTGAAGAACGCATCCTCCGGCCCGAAATTGATCGACGGCCGGAAAATGACGGCGTCCGCGATCGTCTCCAGAACGGCCTTTTCACCCAGCGCCTTGGTGCGTGCGTAGACCGATTCGGACTCCAGATTGGCGCCGAGCGCCGAAATATGGGTGAGCCCGGCGCCGACGGCGCGCGCGGCCTCGGCGACAGCGCGAGCACCGAATTCGTGCACGGCGGAGAATTTCTGACGGCCGCTCTCATGCAGGACGGCGACGAGATTGACGACGTGATCGGCGCCTTGCACGGCGCGGTCGACGGACCAGCGTACGCGCACATTGGCCTGCACCGGCTGGATTTGACCGACATTGCCGAGTGGCTGCAAATGGCCGGCAAGATCGGGCCGCCGGCAGGCGACCCGGATGCGATAACCGCGCTTGGCCAGCGCCCGCACGACATGACGGCCGACAAAGCCTGACCCGCCAAAGACGACGACGAGCTTTGGGGTCTGCAGGATTTCGGTCATGGCGGGCTCCGGCGCGCGTTCCAGATGGCTTGGCTGAGCCGTTTCATAGTCCGTTTTGCGCTAAAGGCAAAGGGTGACGCGTCGTCGCGTCATCCTTGTCTCTTGGGCAATTCCAGAAAAAGTGTGAAGCGGTTTCCGCGAAAGCGCATGGCACTTTCATTCATGTTTTGGCGCCGCGAACGACAAACGCAGAAAACCCCGCCGAAGCGGGGTTTTCCGGGTGACGTTCGCGCCGAAAGCAGGGTCCAGCGAGGCGGCCTGACCTGAGACGGTATCAGCGTGGCGTGAAGCAAGTACGCCCGCCCCAGCCCCGAACGCATCCGACGGAAGACACCGACCGGGCAAACCCGACCCGGACAGCCATTGGTCGTCGGGACGCGCGGGAAGGTTCACCGACGCGCGGGAAATTTCGTCAGTTTCTTCAGGCCGAATAGCGCTCGGCGAATTCGGAGATGCGCTGGATCACCGCCTTGGGCGCGGTGATGCCGCGCGCCTGCGCCTTCTCGACCGCTTCGGCCCGGGCGCGGCCGGGCACATGCACGCCATAGCGTCGGCGCAGCCGGTCGAGCTGGTCTTTCATGCGCTGCTCGAAATCCGGATCGAGCAGCTTCGGCTCGACCGCAAGCACGAACAGGCCGGTTCCCGGACTGTCGGGACCGCCGCTGAACCACGGTGCGTCGAGCGACCAGTTGGCGCCCGACAGGCCCGCCGCCAGCACTTCGACCATCAGCGCGATGTTGGCGCCACGCTGGCCGCCAAAGGCAAGCATGGCGCCCTTCATGGCGGCGGCGGGGTCGGTCGTCGAATTGCCGCTTGCGTCTAGCGCCCAGCCTTCGGGAATCTTCTTGCCGTCTTCCGCCGCCTTGCGGATGTTGACGAAGGCGGTGGCGCTCGACGACTGGTCGATGACCAGCGGCGCGCCGTCGGCGGCGGGCGCGGCGAACGACATCGGATTGGTGCAATAGACCGGCTTGACCGACCCCGAGCCGGCCAGGACGGCCGGGCCGTTGGTGGCGGCGAAGGACACCAGTCCCTGCGCCGCCAGCCGGCCGGTGAAGTAGCCAAGCGCCCCGCACGTATAGGCGTTTTTCTGCGAGAAGATGGCCACGCCGAACAGTCTTGCCGCCTTGGCGAGGTCGTCGATGGTGCGGTCGAATCCGGTATGCGCCAGCCCGCGGCGTGCGTCCGAGAGATAGATGGCCAGCGCCGGCCGCGTGATCACCGGATCGGCATTGCCGTCGATGCGCCCGGCCTCGAACGCCTCAAGGTAATCGATGAAATGCGACAGCCCGACGGTGGCAAGTCCTTCCGCCTCGGCCGCGATGATCGAGGCGGTGAGCGATTGCGCCGCTTCCTCATTGGCGCCGGCGCCAAGTGCCGCCATCCGGCACAGTCCTTTTGCCTGGTCGAGACTGAGTTGCATCAGGGCTGCTCCTGAGTGAGTAGGAAATAGGAAGTAGTCAGTAGGATAAAACCGGCAAGCAGCCCACTATTTCCTGTTCACTACTCGCTTACCCGATCTTGACCGGAATCCGCGCCTCGATCCGGCTGAAGGCGAAGACCAGAATGCCGGTGATCGCCATATAGATCAACGCCAGGAGCAGCAAGGGCTCGTAGGTGAGGTAGGTGTCCTGCCGCACCTTGGACGAGACGGCGAAGATGTCGATCACGCTGATGGTCGCCACCAGCGGCGTCGATTTCAGCTGCAGCACGGTCTCGCCGGTCAGCGTCGGCAGCGCCCGGTAGAAGGCTTGAGGCAGCCAGATGCGGCGGAAGATCTTCCAGCGGCTCATGCCGAAGGCGCGCGCGGCTTCCAGCTGCCCCTTGGGCACGCCGGCAAAGGCGCCGCGCATCACTTCGCCTTCATAGCCGGCAAAGGACAAGGTCAGCGCCAGCACGCCGTACGGCCAGGCCTGTCTGAGATAAGGCCACATCCAGGATTCGCGGATCCATGGATATTGCGGGAACAGCGAGCCCAGCCCGTAATAGAGCAGCCATAGCTGCAGAAGCAGCGGCGTGCCGCGAATGATGGTGCAGAACACTTTCGCCGGTGCCGCGACCCAGATCGAACCGGCCGCCTGCGCCAGCCCGACGGGCAAGGCGATCATGAAGCCGAGCGTACAGGTGACGGCCAGGATCCACAGGGCACGCCAGATGCCCATCAGGCCCATTTCCCAATATTGCGGCAGCCAGTCCCAGCGCATGAAATAGGCGGCCGACGCCACGAGACCCAACGCGATGAGGATCAGCACGATGCGATGTGGCTGCAGCCAGAGCGAAGCGCGCGCCGCCGTGTCGATGACGGCTGTTTCGCTGGTCATCAGCGTGCCTCCTTGATGGAAGGCATGCCGCGCCGCGCCCATTTCTCGGCGCGGCCAAGCAGGAAGTTCGAAACCAGCGTCACGCAGAGATAGAGCACGCCGGCGGCGAGGAAGAAAACCAGATAGGCTTTGGTGACGCCCGCCGCCTGTCGTGTCGCCAGCGTCAGTTCGAAGAAGCCGACGACGGCCAGCAGCGCGGTGTCCTTGGTGGCGATCAGCCACAGATTTGCGAGGCCCGGAATGGCGAAAGGCAGCATCGCCGGCAGCGTGATGCGCCGCAACAGAAGGCCGGGAGACATGCCGAAGGCGCGAGCGGCTTCGATCTGGCCCTGCGGAATGGCGAGGATCGCGCCGCGGATGACTTCCGTCGAATAGGCGCCCTGGACGAAGCCGAGCACGGCAATGCCGGCCACCAGCCCGCTTATATCGACACGCTGGTAACCCATCGCGGCCAGCACCTGGTTTATCAGGTCTGTACCGGCATAATAGAGCAGCAGTATCAGCACCAGTTCCGGCACGGCGCGCACCACCGTGGTGTAGACCGCGAACAGGTCGCGCACCACGGGCCCGCCGTAGAGCTTGCCATAGGCACCCCAGGTTCCAATCAGCAGGCCGACGATCGTGGCGCCGACTGCGATCTCGAGCGAATGCAAGAGCCCGAGCAAAAGGGTCCCACCCCAGCCGACGGGCGCCGGCGAGAGGAGTTCGACGATGCCGGCCGCGGAGGCCGGAAGAAAGGATTCGATCAGCGTCGCCCCCGGATTGCTGGCTCGATCCGCCGGCACCAGCGGCCGGCGGCAAGCATGCGTGGACTGGCTAGCTGGAGGATGGGGACGTCAGCGCCCTGTCCTCCAGCCCATGCGAGGGTCGTCAGTTCGACTGCGTGGCGCCGCCGTAAATGTCGAAATCGAAGTATTTCTTCGAGATCTCGTCATATTTGCCGTTGGCGCGGATCGCCTTGATGCCGGCATTGATCTTCTCTTTCAGATCGGTGTCTTCCTTGCGCACGCCGGCGCCGACCCCCGGTCCGAGCACTTCGTCGTCAGGGGCCACCATGCCCTTGAGATCGCAGCAGGCCTTGCCCTGGTCTGTCTTGAGGAACTCCTTGAGCGCGATGGAATCGGCCTGCACCGCGTCGAGGCGGCCGGCGGCAAGGTCGTTGTTGGCTTCGTCCTGCGTCTGGTATTCCTTGATCTCGGATGCCGTGGGGCCGAAATGCTTCTTGGCGTAGACGGCATGCACCGTCGACACCTGGACGCCGAGGACCTTGCCCTTGAGATCGTCAGGCGTGGCGCCGAACTTCTGGTCCTTCGGGCCAATGATCGCGGTCGGCGTGTTGTAGTACTTGTCCGAGAAGTCGATGGTCTTCTTGCGTTCGTCGGTGATCGACATCGACGAGACGATGAGGTCGATCTTCTTGGTGGTCAGCGCCGGGATGATGCCGTCCCAGGCGACAGGGGTGATGACGCAATCGAGCTTTTCCTCGGCGCAAACGGCGTCGATGAAGTCGATCTCCCAGCCGACCCATTTGCCCGAAGCGTCGGGCGAGGTGAAGGGCGCGTATGGTTCGGCGGCGACGCCGATCTTGACCGGATCGGCTTTGGCCACGCCCATGGCGGCGACGCCGAGCAGCAGCGCCGTGGCGAATGTCTTCAGAACAGTCTTCATTTTCAGAACTCCCAGTTTGTTGTTGGTTCCCGGTTTTCTTCCGTCCCGGCCGTTCCCTAGCCGATGTTGCGGATGAACTGCTTGAGCCTTTCGGATTTGGGCGCGCCGAAGATCTGCTCCGGTGGTCCCTCCTCCTCGACCAGCCCGTTGTAGAGGTAGACGACGTGGGTCGCGACCTCGCGGGCGAATTTCATTTCGTGGGTGACCAGCACCATGGTGCGGCCTTCGCGCGCCAGATCGCCGATCACCTTCAACACTTCGCCGACCAGTTCAGGATCGAGGGCCGAGGTCGGTTCGTCGAACAGCATGACACGCGGATTGATGGCCAAGGCGCGAGCGATCGCGGCGCGCTGCTGCTGGCCACCGGAGAGATAGGCCGGGTAGACATCGCGCTTCTCGGCGAGCCCGACGCGCGCCAGCAGCTTTTCGGCCTGGGCGACAGCCTCGTCGCGCTTGACGCCCAGTACATGCACGGGCACCTCTATGACGTTTTCGATCAGCGTCATGTGGCTCCACAGGTTGAAATTCTGGAACACCATGCCGAGCTTGGAGCGGATGCGTTCGATCTGCCTGCGGTCGGCCGGAATGGTGTGGCCATGGCTGTCCGCCTTGAGCTTGATCTCCTCGCCATTGACACGGATGATGCCGCTGGTCGGATTTTCCAGGCAGTTGATGCAGCGCAGCAGCGTCGATTTGCCCGAGCCCGAGCCGCCGATGATGGCGATGACCTCGCCGTCGCGCGCCGACAGCGATACGCCCTTCAGCACATGCAGTTGACCGAATTTCTTGTGCAGGTTCTCGACATGGATGGCTTCTGCGGCGCAGTCCTGCGCCTCGCCGGATGAGATCTTGGCAGCTGCCAGAGCGCTCACCAAATGACCTCCATATGGCCGCCGGCGGTTCGTCGAACGTCTATCCGGCTAATCAACATACGCTGTACTGCCCTGCTCCAGATTTCAAGCATGGACTCAACAGAGCGAGCCCGTCAATCCCGCTCATTACGGCACTTGCGGCCTTGTTGTGCAAGTGTATAAATAACCTCTCATGAAATTTTCTCGATTTTTTTCAGCTTGAAAAGGGCATCGATGAGCGCTTTCGGATCACAGTCCATGGCGGCGCCGCTGCGGCGCGTGCTGATGCGGTCGGCGGCCAACGCCATGCGCGACGCCGACAGGGCCGCCTGGCACTATGGCCCGGGATTCAACCCGGCGAAAGCAGCCTCGCAGCACGCGGTCCTTGCTGAACTGGTGGCCGCTTCAGGCGCCGAGATCGAATGGATCGAGGACAAGGCCGACGGACTTTCGGATTCGGTGTTCACGCACGACCCCTCGCTGATGACCGACCGCGGCGCGCTGATCCTGTCCATGGGTAAGCCGTTGCGCGCCAGCGAGCCTTCGCTGCATGAGGAAACCTACAGAAGACTGGGCATTCCGATCCTCGGCCGCGTCGAGGCTCCTGGCCAGGTCGAAGGTGGTGACTGTGTATGGGTCGATGCCCGCACGCTGGCGATCGGGCGCGGTGTCCGCTCCAACCAGGAAGGCATCCAGCAGGTTTCCAATCTGCTGACGCCGCTGGGCATTTCCGTCTACGGCTTCGATCTGCCGCTGTGGCAGGGCGAAGAGGCGTGCCTGCATCTGATGTCGGTGATCAGCCCGCTGGCCGACGACCTGGCGCTGGTCTATTCGCCGCTTTTACCGGCCCCGTTCTATCAGGCGCTGAAGGCGCGCGGCATCCGGCTGGTCGAAGGCGATGCCGAAGAGTTCGCCGCTTCCAATGGCCTCAGCCTGAACGTACTGCCGACCAGCCCGCTCAACGTCATTGCCGTCGCGGGCTTTCCCAGGACCAAGGCCGCGATGGAAGCCGCCGGCTGCACGGTTGAAATCTTCGACGCGGATGCGCTCTGCATCGCCTGCGAAGGCGGGCCGACATGCCTGACGCGGCCGATCCTGCGCCAATGAATGCGCGCCGTAAGTTCCGTCGCGAGGGCGAGGGGCGGCGGCGGCAGGATCTGATCGAAGCGACTCTGGACAGCGTGGCGGAACATGGCCTGCAAGGCGCCAGCCTGCGCACCATCGCATTGCGTGCCGGCGTCACCGCCGGGCTGATCGGGCACTATTTCCCGGGCAAGGAAGAATTGCTGCAGGAAGCCTATACGGCGCTGGTCAGCCGCATGACCGAGCAGGCGAAGGCGGCGTTGGTCATGGATGACGCCTCGCCGCGCCAGCGCCTTGCGGCCTTCGTCACCGCCAATCTCAATGCGCCGATCATCGACGCGCGGGTGTTTTCGCTCTGGGCAACCTTCATCGGCCGCGCCAGTGCGGATCCTGCCCTGGCCCGCGCCCACCGCGAAGGCTACCTTGGCTTTCGCAACGAGGTGGAAGCGGTTGTGGCTGAAGTGCTCGCCGCCGAACAGCACAAGCCGGACGCAAGCGAGCTGCGCCACCATGCCATCGCGATCAATGCGATCATCGACGGGCTCTGGATAGAAGGCTGCCTGGCCGGCGAGATGTTCTCGCCCGGCGAATTGGCGGCGATTGGCATCAAGGCTGTCGAGGCCGAGCTCGGCCTCGCGCCGCTAGAGCAATTCCAGGAAAAGTGAGAAGCGGTTTTCCCGGGAAGAGCGCGTAGCGCTTTCCCTTCGGAATTGCGTAAGAAACAAAGACACAGAGCGGAACCAATAATCCGCTCTAACCGGGAGAAAACCAATGACCACCATCGGCGAAGCATTGATTTCGCTACTCGAGGCCCATGGCGTCGACACCGTGTTCGGCATCCCCGGCGTCCACACGGTCGAGCTCTATCGGGGCCTGGCGAGGTCGAAGATCCGCCATGTCACGCCGCGCCACGAACAGGGCGCCGGCTTCATGGCCGACGGCTATGCCCGCGCCAGCGGCAGGCCGGGCGTCGCCTTCGTCATCACCGGGCCGGGGCTGACCAACACCATCACCGCCATGGGCCAGGCGCGCGCCGATTCGGTACCGATGCTGGTGATTTCTGGCGTCAACGCCACCGATACGCTCGGCAAGGGGCTCGGCTTTCTGCATGAATTGCCTGATCAGCGCGGCATGATGGAGAAGGTGGCGTTGATGTCGGTACGCGTCACCGGGGCCAGCGAGTTGCCCGGTGCGTTGGCGCGGGCCTTCGCCCTGTTTTCCTCCTCGCGGCCCGGTCCTGTGCATATCGAGATCCCGACCGACGTCATGGTCAAGCCGGCGGACGGCATCGCCGCCCTGCTCAGCAATGCGGCGCCTCCGGCACCGAATGATGCGGCAATTGTGAACGCGGCCAAGCTCATCGCCGCCGCGCGCCGTCCGCTGATCCTTGCCGGCGGCGGCGCCAGGAAGGCGGAAGCCCCGCTGCGGCGCCTCGCCGAAAGGCTGGGCGCTCCCGTCGTCGAGACGACCAATGCGCGCGGGTTGCTGCACCGCCATCCGCTCTGCGTACCGGCAAGTCCGAGCCTGAAGGCGGTTCGCGCGCTGATGGCCGATGCCGATCTGGTGATCGCCGCCGGCACCGAATTCGGCGCGACCGACTATGACGGCTATGGCGACGGCGGCTTTGTGCTGCCTTCAAACCTGATCCGTATCGACATCGGTGCCGACCAGCTTGCGCGGCGCCCGGTGACGGTCGCCATCCAGGCTGACTGCGCCGAGGCGATCGAGGCCCTGCTTGCGGCGATCGATCCGGCCCACAGCGCCGGTGAAGATGGTCATGGCCGCGCCGCGACGGGGCGAAAGGCCGCCTTTGCCGAGTTGAGCCCGGCCTATGCGGCGCAGGTGCACGCCGTGGAAATGATCCGCGATGCCTTGCCCAGGGCCATCATTGTCGGCGACTCGACGCAGCCGATTTACGCCGCCAACCTCTATTACGACCACGACCGGCCTGGCGGCTGGTTCAATGCCGCGACCGGCTTCGGCGCGCTGGGCTATGGCCCTCCGGCGGCGATCGGCGCGGCACTCGCCATGCCCGATGCACCGGTTGTCTGCCTGACCGGCGACGGCGGCTTCCAGTTCACCTTGCCGGAGATAGCCGTAGCGCTGGATTCCGAAGCGCCTGTCATCTTCGTCGTCTGGAACAACAGGGGCTATCGCGAGATCGAGACCTCGATGCTCGATGTCGGCGTGGAACCTGTCGGCGTGTCGCCGGCCCCGCCCGATTTCTGCAAGCTGGCCGACGCCTATGGCATTGGCGCCGAAAGGCTGGCCGACATCGACGCCTTGCCACAGGCGCTGAAGCACGCCCGGGCAACGGGACTGCCGCGCGTGATCGAAATCACGGTCGTTTGAACCATCCAGGCTGGCCTTGGTCCCCCGTCCCGAAGCGGATCATTCGCCGGCTTAGTCCTGAAAGGCATGGGCTGCTTCCGGGTGGCTTCGCTATTCGACGATGTCCTGACGCATGCAAAGACGTGACGGCTGCCATGTCGAGATATCGGTTGAGTGATCGGCTGAAAGGCGCGACGCTTCGCGTCGGCGCGGCAAACCAACGACAAAAGTCATAAAAAAGACAGGAGCGGTCCAGGATGATGGAAACACTTGAAGGCAGGCATATCGTTGTGACCGGGGGAACCGGCGCGCTCGGTGGGGCGGTGGTCGGCAGACTGCTGGAGCAGGGCGCGATCTGCCATGTGCCGAACGCGCACGCCGCCGCGCCTTCACATTTCCCCTTCACCGCGCATGACAATGTGAAGCTGGCGCACAATGTCGACCTGTCGGACTCCGCCAAGGTCGAAGCCTTCTATTCCCAGGTCCCCGCCTTGTGGGGATCGATCCATCTGGCGGGCGGCTTTGCCAAGGCACCGGTGGAAAAGATCGAATCGGCATCCTTTGCCGAGATGATGGACACCAACGCCCGCACCACCTTCCTGTGCAGCCGCGCGGCTATCCGCTCGATGCTGGCGTCGGGCTCTGCCGGCCGCATCGTCAACGTCACCGCGCGCGCCGGGCTCGACCCCAGGCGCGGCGCCGGGATGGTCGCCTACACCGCCAGCAAGGCGGCGGTGGCCGCCATGACGGTGGCAATGGCGGAAGAGCTCAAGGCCAATGGCATCCTGGTCAATGCCGTCGCCCCCTCGACGCTCGACACGCCGGCAAACCGCGCCGACATGCCGGATGCCGATTTCACCAAATGGGTCAGCCTCGAAGCGGCCGCTGAAGCAATCGCCTATCTCGCCTCGCCCACCAACCAGGCGATGAGCGGAACGCTGGTGCCGCTCTACGGACGCGCTTAGTGCATGTCGCCCGGAAGTGTCCTCGGTTCCGGGACAACGACATGCAAAATCAGAAGCTTACAGCAGGTCGGGCGAATCCTAGTCGCCGCGACATGCTGTAGCCGGCCTCCGACAGCATTCGTCAAAGAAAAACCCCGCCGGAGCGATCCGGCGGGGTTTTGTTTTCAAGGCTGCGAGAAGAGCTTAGCTGCCCTGCTTCTTCAGCGCGGCACCCAGGATATCGCCCAGCGAAGCCCCGGAGTCGGTCGAGCCGTACTGGGCGACCGCTTCCTTCTCTTCGGCGATTTCCAGCGCCTTGATCGAGACCTGCAGCTTGCGGGTCTTCTTGTCGAAGGCGATGACGCGGGCGTCGACCTTCTGGCCGACGGTGAAGCGCTCGGGGCGCTGCTCGTCGCGATCGCGGCTGAGGTCGGAGCGCTTGATGAAGGTCTCGATGCCGCTGTCGACCAGCCGCACTTCCAGACCGCCATCCTTGACGCCGATGACTTCGCAGGTGACGACCGCGTTCTTGCGCAGTTCTCCGCTCGTCGCTGCTTCGCCGACCGTGTCCTTGGCCAGCTGCTTGATGCCGAGCGAGATGCGCTCCTTGTCGATGTCGACGTCGAGCACCTGCGCCTTGACCATGTCGCCGCGATTGTACTCCTCGATGACCTGCTCGCCCGGACGGGTCCAGTCGAGATCGGACAGGTGCACCATGCCGTCCACGTCGCCCTCGAGGCCGATGAACAGGCCGAACTCGGTCTTGTTCTTGACCTCGCCCTCGACCTGGCTGCCGACCGGATGGCTCGAGGCGAAAGCCTGCCACGGATTCTCCAGCGTCTGCTTGAGGCCGAGCGAGATGCGGCGCTTGGCCGGATCGACCTCGAGCACCACCACGTCGACTTCCTGCGTCGTCGACAGGATCTTGCCGGGGTGCACGTTCTTCTTCGTCCACGACATTTCCGAAACGTGGATGAGACCCTCGATGCCCGGCTCCAGCTCGACGAACGCGCCGTAGTCGGTGATGTTGGTGACGGTGCCCTTGATCTTCTTGCCGATCGGGAACTTGGTGCCGATCTCGGACCACGGATCGCTCTCGAGCTGCTTCATGCCGAGCGAGATACGGTGGGTTTCCTGGTTGATGCGGATGATCTGCACCTTGACCGTCTGGCCGATGTTGAGGATTTCGGTCGGATGGTTGACGCGGCGCCAGGCCATGTCGGTGACATGCAGCAGGCCATCGATGCCGCCGAGGTCGACGAACGCACCGTAGTCGGTGATGTTCTTGACGACACCCTCGACAACCTGGCCTTCTTCGAGGTTCTGCACGATTTCCGAACGCTGTTCGGCGCGGCTCTCCTCGAGCACGGTACGGCGCGACACCACGATGTTGCCGCGACGGCGATCCATCTTGAGGATCTCGAAAGGCTGCGGGTTGTGCATCAGCGGGGAAACGTCGCGGATCGGGCGGATATCGACCTGGCTGCGCGGCAGGAAGGCCACGGCGCCGTCGAGGTCGACGGTGAAGCCGCCCTTGACCTGGTTGAAGATGACGCCTTCGACGCGCTCACCCTTGGTGAACTTCTCTTCGAGACGGACCCAGCTCTCTTCGCGGCGGGCCTTCTCACGCGAAAGCATCGCTTCGCCAAGCGCGTTCTCGATGCGCTCGACATAAACTTCGACGGTGTCACCGACCTTGAGAGTGGTGTCCTTGCCCTTGACGCCGAATTCCTTCAGCGGCACGCGGCCTTCGACCTTGAGGCCGACGTCGATGATGGCCATGTCCTTTTCGATCGCGGTGATCGTGCCCTTGACGACCTGACCTTCGCCGGAGTGGCCGGCGGTGAATGATTCTTCGAGCAGGCTCGCGAAATCATCGCGAGTGGGATTTGCAGCTGACATTGTTTCTCCTGGAGTGCCCCGCATCTCAAGCGGAACGGGCGCCGTGGGTTAGCGTTGCGTTGGCCTGCCGGCGTTCCGGGCTAAAAGCCCTGGGCCGCTTTTGGGCGGCAATTCCGGCGCATGAAGAATGCTGGCAGGCTGGTTCGTGCCCGATATGGGTATTTTCTTCGCCTCCGGCAATCGGAAGCAGCATGAAAACCCGGATCAGGCCTTGTTTCTCTTGGCCAGCACGTCGTCGATGACAGACATGGCCGCGAGAAACGCGGCTTCTATAGCCATTTCGCTGGTATCAAGCAAGTGCGCGTCGGCGGCCGGCTTCAAGGGCGAGTCGGCCCGGCCCATGTCGCGCTCGTCGCGGCGTTGGATATCGGCAAGGATTTCGGCGAAATTGGCGGTGCCGCCGATGCTTTCGATTTCGGCCAGCCGGCGTTGTGCCCGCACTTCGGCGCTGGCCGTCACATAGAGCTTTATGTCGGCGTCGGGACATACGATGGTGCCAATGTCGCGGCCGTCAAGCACCGCACCCGGCGGCGTCCTGGCGAAGTCGCGCTGCTTTTCGACCAGGATGCGGCGCACGGTCGGGAAAACCGCGATCTTCGAAGCCGCTTCGCCAACCGCATGCGCCGACAGCACCGCCCGGTCGAGTTTTGCCAGATCGACCTGGCGGGCAGCGGTCTCGGCCGCCGAGACATTGTCGAGCGGCAAGCCAAGCCGTAACAGTGCGTACGCCACCGCGCGGTAAGTGAGGCCGGTGTCGAGCAGGTTCAGCCGGTAGTGGTCGGCGAGCCGCCGCGCCAGCGTGCCTTTGCCGGCACCGGCGGGTCCGTCGATGGCGATGGTGAAGAACTGAGTCATGAACGACAACAAGCCGAGAACCGGCGTCAATGCAATATGCCACCAGCGGTTCGAACGAGTTAGCGCTAGTGCCGAGCAGGCTGCGAATTTGTTCTAAAAACAGAAAATACCAAGCCCAGTATATGCCCGAAAAAATACACGCTGAGGATCGCATAGCCACCCATCACCAACAATATGGCGCTTGAGGCCAGATAAGCTCGGGCTGGCTCAAGTATCCAGCCGAAATGCAGGCCATATGAGCAGCCAATGGCTCCGCACGAAGAAGCCATGCTTGGTATGGTCAGTCCGATCCATAGGGTTGCGGTCAAACCAAGGCGCACCCATGAATAGTTTCGATCTTTCATAGCCTTGGCAACGGACATCGCCTTCGCAATTGTCAAAACTGCACCAGCTATTATCGTCGAGACTAGGAAACTCATGGCTCTCTCCAATGTTCACTCGACCTTGAAGGGCCGGCCTTAAAGAACAATTGAGTCGGCAGCCAAATTTGACGACAATTCTGGGTTTACGATATCTCCGCGCCAAGTCCCTTCATCAACCCCATGAACTCCGGAAAGCTCGTCGCGATCATCGCCTGGTCGTCGATCGTCACCGGCTTCTCCGTCGCCAGTCCCATCACCAGAAAGCTCATGGCGATGCGGTGGTCGAGATGGGTCTCAACGGTCGTGTCCCGCCCGTTGGGATGACCGCCCAGACCCTTGCCGCCCGGCTGGCCGCGCACGGCAAGCGAAGCTTCGCTCTCGGTGCAGTCGACGCCGTTGAGCTTCAACCCGGTGGCCACCGCCGACAGCCGGTCGGATTCCTTCACCCGCAGTTCTTCCAGCCCCTGCATCAGCGTCTCGCCCTCGGCGAAGCTCGCGGCAACGGCCAGTACCGGATACTCGTCGATCATCGACGGCGCCCGCTCGGGAGGCACGGTGACGCCTTTCAGTTCGGAGTAGCGCACGCGCAGGTCGGCGACGTCCTCGCCGCCGGCATTGCGCGGGTTCAAGATGTCGATCTGGCCGCCCATCTCCTGCAGCGTGAGAAGCAGGCCGGTGCGGGTCGGGTTCATCAGCACATTTTCGATCGTGATGTCCGAGCCCGGTACGATCAGCGCCGCCACCAGCGGGAAACCCGCCGATGAAGGGTCGCCCGGCACCGCGATGATCTGGCCGGTCAGCTTGCCCTGGCCTTCGATGAAGATGTGGCGCGCGCCGCGCTCGTCGGTCTCGACCGACAGATTGGCGCCAAAGCCTTTCAGCATCTTTTCGGTATGGTCGCGCGTCATCACAGGTTCGATCACCGTGGTGATGCCTGGCGTGTTCAGCCCGGCCAGCAGCACCGCCGACTTTACCTGCGCCGAGGCCATCGGCACGCGGTAGGTGATCGGTGCCGCGTGTTTTGGGCCATGCAGCGTGATCGGCATACGGTCGCCAGGCGTGGCTTTGAGCACCTGCACGCCCATCTGGCGCAAGGGTTCAAGCACGCGCCCCATCGGCCGACCGGATAGCGAAGCATCGCCGATGAAGGTCGTCTCCATGTCATAGGTGCCGACAAGGCCCATGGTCAGCCGCGAGCCGGTGCCGGCATTGCCGAAGTCGAGCGGTCCTTCCGGCTGCAGCAGCGCGCCGTTGCCGGTACCGCGGATCACCCATTCGGCGCCGTGCTTCTCTATATGCGCGCCCATCGCCTTCATGGCCGCCCCCGTGCGCATCACGTCCTCGCCCTCGAGCAGGCCGGTGATGCGGGTTTCGCCGGAGGCGAGCCCTCCGAACATGAAGGAGCGGTGCGAGATCGACTTGTCGCCCGGCACGCGGGCCGTGCCGGAAAGGGCTGGTGACTTGCGGGCGGTGGCCGGCTTGGCAGCGGCGGCGTGAGACATGGAATTTCCCTGGACGGATTGCCGGCTGACCGGCGCTTTTCATTTGTTGCGGCGGTCTCGTATCACGGCGAGGCGAAATGGTCATCCCCATGGTCGTCACTTGGCGCGAAGCCTTTCAATGCTTGGTTTGTGACGCCGGCTTTTCGCTTTGACAGCGCTGCAAACTGTGGTTAAGGGGACCACTCTTTTATTGACGAGGCTTGGCCGTGGTAAAAACCGAACTTGGCACAAAACGCATCGACCCTGAAACGGGCCGGAAATTCTACGACCTGAACAAGGACCCGATCGTCTCGCCCTATACCGGCAAGAGCTATCCACGTTCCTATTTCGATGAAGGCAAGATCGCCGCCGTCGAGGAGGAGGAGGAAGTGGCCGAGAAGGAAGTGGACGCCGAGGACGAAGAGGGCGTCGAGGTCGTCTCGCTCGAAGAGGCGGAAGACGATGCCAAGAGCGACGATCTTCCCGATCTCGGCGACGACGAGGATGACGTCGACCTGGGCGACGACGAGGATGACACCTTCCTCGCCGACGAAGAGGAAGAAGAAGACGACGTTTCCGACATGATCGGCGTCGGCGACGACGACGACGAGGTCTGACAAGGTCTCGAACGCGAGCCTTTGCCGGCTTTCACCGCCTGTGAAGAAAAAGCCGCCGATGAAGGCTTGATATCTGGGAAAGGCGGGGTTAGAAGCCGCCTGCACTAACGGCGCGGTCTTCCAACCCGCGCCGATCTCTCGCCGGAAACGGCGCCGGCTGACTGCCGGGAGTGGGGCCATAGCTCAGTTGGGAGAGCGCTTGAATGGCATTCAAGAGGTCGTCGGTTCGATCCCGATTGGCTCCACCAAACAGTTTCCGGGGCGTTTAAGACAACCCTTTGATTTCAAGGTATTGCTTTGAAATGTACTGATCTGGCGCGACGTCTCCAGCTTCGCGGTGACGTCTGACTTGGGTTGCGTATCCGGATGCCCATTCACCAAATCAGGGACGACCGAACTCGAACGGTCACGGAACGTCGGCGTCGAATTCGATGGCAAATCCCGCATCGATCGCGCTTCGCGCTATGTGGTCGCCAAGTTCCCAATCCGTGAGCTCGCAAAGCGGAAAAATCTTTCTCACGGCGCGGATAACCTCGGATAGCGAAACGCTGGGGCTGTCAACATTGTCGATCAGGTAGCGGACAATGGCCTGGCGAACGTCCGGGGAAACAGTCCTCTGCGCCAGCGCGGACATCTCCGGCCTACGAATGGAGACGCGGTGCTGAGCCATCTGGCTCGGCTGCGTCGAAAGCGACGGGCACCATGTGAGCGATGCAGGCCGCCGCCAGCATTTCCTCCAATTCGTGATCGGTGGCCTTGCATGCCGGCATAAGAGTTCGGATGGCGCGGATTGCTTGTGCAATGGAGAGAAAGCGGGCCTTGCCCCTGGAAAGGACATAGGCTTCGGCCGCTCCTTCCACCGTGATGGTGTGAAACGTATTGGTCATCAAGAATGCCTCCCTGAAATCCAAGCCAATGCTACTTTCGGCCAACATCCGGCGGTCTTCAAGGCTCTGTCCGATTCCGGACAGTCAGCCGGCGATTCCGAAGTGACGCTGCTCCTCCTCGCCATATGCGCCGTCCGTGAGTTTTATCATTCCGGTGCGGTCGACGATCGTGATCTCGCCGCGCTTGGCGTGGACCAGCCCTCGATATTCAAGCATCTGGAGAGCCGTGGTAACGCCGGGACGTCGGGAACCAAGCATGGTCGCCAGAAATTCATGCGTCAGGTAGATTTTGTCTCCCTCGATGAGGTCGTCGACCATGAGCAACCAGCGGGCCAGCCGTTCCTCGATTTTCGATTGGCTGTTGACCAGCGCCGTGCGCGATGACTGGATCAGGAACGCGTGGGCGTGCCGAAGCAGTGACGGCTGAAGGGTCTGGCTTTCGGCAATCGCAATGCGAAGATGTTCAGCCGGCAGACGCCAAGCAATGCTGGCGAGTTGAATGTAAGTTTCGTTGGGAGACCGGTCCTGGCCGAGAACGACCGCAACACCCGTCATGCCATGGCGGCCGATAATGCCGACTTCGCTTTGCCGCCCCCCGGTCATTAGGGCGACCACGGACGCGATACCCGTCTCGGGGAAATAGACGTGCTCGATCGGCTGATACGCGATCTCCAGCCGGGCTTTGATGGCCAGTTCGACGTGATGCATCGATGGCCGTAAAAGCGCGAAATCCTCAGGCGTGAGGGTATTCAAAACATGGTTGCGAAAAGTGGATTGAGGCATGGCACTTCTCCCTGACGGGCAAGAGCGCGTACCTCTCACTGTCGGCTGCACCCGGATAAATGGCGGCCGATGGTTGAGTTTACGCTCCATAGGCGGGCTTGGCAAATAATTGCGCCCGCGTCGGGCGAGGCCAGCCCAAGACCATTCTTCCTGCGACGGAACGCCATTCTTTTTCGACGGAACGAAGGAGCGGCTTTGGGCCCCGTCCCGTCACCACTCGGCGAAGGAGCCGTCCTTGTGGCGCCAGATCGGGTTGCGCCAGCGGTGGCCTTCCTTGGCTCGCTCCTTGACATAGTCCTCGTCGATCTCGACGCCCAGCCCCGGGCCGCCGGGAATGGCGACATAGCCATCCTCGTAGCGGAAGACATCCTTGTTGGCGGCGTAGTCGAGCAGGTCGTTGCCGGCGTTGTAGTGGATGCCGAGGCTCTGCTCCTGGATGAAGCAGTTGTAGCTGACCGCGTCGAGCTGCAGGCAGGCGGCGAGTGCGATGGGTCCGAGCGGGCAATGCGGCGCCACCGCCACGTCATAGGCCTCCGCCATCGCCGCGATCTTGCGGCACTCGGTGATGCCGCCGGCATGCGACAGGTCTGGCTGAATGATGTCGACGATGCCTTCCTCGAACACCGACTTGAAGTCCCAGCGGCTGTAGAGCCGCTCGCCCAGTGCGATCGGCGTCGAGCCGAGGGCGGCGATCTCCTTCAGCGCCTCGCGGTTTTCGCTGAGCACCGGCTCCTCGATGAACATAAGCCTGTAGGGCTCCAATTCCTTGACCAGGATGCGCGCCATCGGCCGGTGCACGCGGCCGTGGAAATCGACGGCGATGCCGACGTTGGGCCCGACTGCCTCGCGCACCGTCGCGACGCGCTCGACGGCGGCATCTATTCTGTCGTGGCTGTCGACGATCTGCAGTTCCTCGGTGCCGTTCATCTTGAGTGCCAGGAAGCCGCGCACCACCATTTCCTTCGCGCCCGCCGCCACCTCCGCCGGCCGGTCGCCGCCGATCCAGGAATAGACCTTGATGGTGTCGCGCAGCCTGCCGCCGAGCAGTTCATGCACGGGCACGCCAAGCGCCTTGCCCTTGATGTCCCACAGCGCCTGGTCGATACCGGCAATGGCGCTCATCAGGATCGGCCCACCGCGATAGAAGCCGCCGCGATGCATCACCGTCCAGTGATCCTCGATCAGGCGCGGATCCTTGCCGATTAGATAATCGCCAAGCTCCTTGACCGCCGCTTCGACGGTCAATGCGCGGCCCTCGACCACCGGCTCGCCCCAGCCGGTGACGCCGGCATCTGTCTCGATCTTCAGGAACAGCCAGCGTGGCGGAACGATGTAGGTGGTGAGCGAGATGATTTTCATGCGCGGTCTCAGTTGTTCTTGAGTTTCTTGGCGCTGACGAGGTCGCGCGCCGCAAGGTCGAGGATCCGGTTGGCCGCACCCCGCGCCGCCTCGGCATCGCGCATGCGCAGTGCCTCCACCACTTCTCGGTGCGCCGCCACGGCTTCCATGCGCCGGTGGAGCGAGATGGTTGCCGTCGCTTCCAGCGAGAATTTCAGCCCTGTGTCGATCAGATTGCCGATCTGGCGAAAGATCGGATTGTGGCTCGCGGCATAGACGATCTGGTGGAAAGCGATGTCGCTGCGCGAGAAGGCGGCGAGGTCTTCGCCGGCATTAGCCATGCCGCGCCATGCGGCTTCCAGATCGGCGATCTCCTGCAGTGTCGCGCGCGTGGCGGCAAGCTCGGCGACCAGCGGCTCGATGGCCCGGCGTGTTTCCAGAATGGCATCGAACAGCTTATCGTCCAATGCATGCGGCGCATGCCAGGTCAGCACCTGGGGGTCGATGATGTTCCAGTCATCCTCGTTGCAGACGATAGTGCCGACGCGCGGCCGCGACAGCACCAGGCCCTTGGCGGCGAGAACCTTCAAGGCTTCGCGGATCACGGTGCGGCTGACGCCATACTCGACGCCGAGTTCGTTTTCGGTGGGCAGCGAAGAGCCGGCCGGATAGCGTCCGGAAAAGATGTCGGAGGCAATGGCCTTCGTCACATCGGGCATGACGCGCGGGCGGCGCGTGGCCTTGTCGGCTGAAGCCTTCTTCGACGTTTCGGTCACCTCAGCCCTCCTCCAAGGCGGCGAGCCCACTGACTTCGCACAACCGGCCCGGCCTTACCGGATGCGGATGATTTGCGCCAGCGATCCCTGGTCAGAGCATGTAGCTTAATTATCATACCAGATCAATTGACGAGTATGATAAAACCGAATACAGACTCCGGCACCCGGGCCGAGCGCCCGGCCTATCGCTGGGAGGTAATCATGCGACTTTTGAAGACCGCGCTCGTCGCGGGCGCGCTTGCCGTGCTGTCCGTCACGACCATTGCTGCGTATGCTCAGGACACCAAGATCGGCTTCATCGTCAAACAGCCCGAGGAGCCGTGGTTCCAGGACGAATGGAAGTTCGCCGACCAGGCCGCCAAGGAAAAGGGTTTTACCCTCGTCAAGATTGGCGCCGAGGACGGTGAGAAGCTGATGTCGGCGATCGACAATCTCGGCGCCCAGGGCGCCCAGGGCTTCATCGTCTGCACGCCCGACGTGAAGCTCGGCCCCGGCATCGTCGCCAAGGCGGCCGCCAACAATCTCAAGCTGATGACCGTCGACGACCGTCTGGTCGGCGCTGACGGCAAGGCGCTGGAAGACGTGCCGCATATGGGCATCTCGGCCACCAAGATCGGGGAGGCGGTCGGCCAGGCGATCGTCGACGAAATGAAGGCACGCGGCTGGAAGGCCGACGAGGTCGGCGCGATCCGCGTTTCCTATGACCAGTTGCCGACCGCCGTCGACCGCGTCGAAGGCGCCATCTCGGTGCTGAAGGCGAACGGCTTCAAGGCCGAGAACATCTTTGACGCCCCGCAGGCCAAGACCGACACCGAAGCAGCCCTCAACGCCGCGACGGTGGTGCTCAATGCCCATGCCGACATCAAGAAATGGGTCTCTTTCGGCCTCAACGACGAAGCGGTGCTCGGCGCCGTGCGTGCTTCCGAAAGCGTCGGCATCCCTGCTGATGGCATGATCGGCGTCGGCATCGGCGGCGCGGATTCGGCGATCAACGAATTCAAGAAGCCGACCGCCACCGGCTTTGTCGGCACGGTGATCATCTCGCCGAAGCGCCATGGCTACGAGACGGCGCTCAACATGTATGACTGGGTCGCCAACAACAAGGAACCGGAGAAGCTGATCCTGACCTCCGGCGCGCTCGCCAAGCGCGATGACTACCAGAAGGTCCGCCAGGGCCTCGGCATCGAATAATCCTCCCTGTACAAACAGGTGGCGGCCCCATGCCGCCGCCTGTTTGCCGTGGCATAAGAAGGATCGACGCACGTGTCCTTTCTCGAATTTTCGCACATCACCAAGACCTATCCAGGCGTCAGGGCGCTGTCGGACGTCTCGTTCGGCATCGACAGGGGCGCCGTGCATGGGCTGATGGGCGAAAACGGCGCCGGTAAATCGACCCTGATCAAGATCCTGTCCGGCGACCAGCATGCGGATGAAGGCGAGATACGCATCGACGGCAAGGTCCAGGCCTATGCCTCGACAAGGGATGCTTTCGACAATGGCGTCATCGTTATCCACCAGGAACTGCAGCTCGTCCCGGAACTCACCGTCGCCGAGAACCTCAGCCTCGGCCGCTTTCCCGCCAGTGTCGGCGTCATCGCGCGCGGCAAGATGCTGGAAGAGGTCGGCGCCAAGCTGAAATCGGCCGGCATCGACATCGATATCAGCCGCAAGGTCAAGACGCTGTCGATCGGCGAACGCCAGATGGTCGAGATCGCCAAGGCGATCATGCTCGATGCGCGTGTCATCGCACTGGACGAGCCGACATCGTCGCTGTCCTCGCGCGAAAGCGAAATCCTGTTTGCCCTGATCGACCGCCTGCGCGGCGAGGGCAAGGTCATCATCTATGTCTCGCATCGGCTCGACGAGGTGTTCCGCCTCTGCGACAGCCTGACCGTGCTGCGCGACGGCAAACTCGCGGCGCACCACGCATCACTGAAAGGCGTCACCCGCGACCAGGTCGTCGCCGAAATGGTCGGTCGCGAAATCTCCGACATCTGGGGTTTTCGGCCACGCAAGGCCGGCGGCATCAGGCTGAAAGTCGAAGCTATCTCCGGGGCAAAACTGAAGACGCCGGCCAGCTTCGAGGCCCGCGCTGGCGAAATCGTTGGCTTCTTCGGCCTCATCGGCGCCGGGCGCTCGGAACTGATGCGGCTGGTCTTCGGCGCCGACCCGCGGTCGGGCGGCACCATGACGGTGGATGGCAAGACGATCCATGCCAGCGACCCGCATGGCGCGATCCGCGCCGGCATCGTGTTGTGTTCGGAAGACCGCAAGCATGACGGCATCATCCAGGGCCGCTCGATCGAGGAGAACATCAACATCTCGTCGCGGCGCCATCACGCGCGCTTCGGCATCTTGAACCGCGCTAGTGAGATCGCCACGGCCGAAACCTTCATCAAGAAACTCAAGGTGCGCACCCCCTCGCGCAAGCAGGACATCATCAATCTTTCTGGAGGCAACCAGCAGAAGGTCATCCTTGGCCGCTGGTTGTCGGAGCAGGGTGTACGGGTCCTCATCGTCGACGAGCCGACACGCGGCATCGATGTCGGCGCCAAATCCGAGATCTATGAACTGCTCTACCAGCTTGCCGAGGACGGCATGGCGATCGTTGTCGTCTCGTCCGAACTGCCGGAGGTGATGGGCATTTGCGACCGCATCCTGGTGATGTGCGGCGGGCGCATCAACGCCGGTCTTACACGGGAAAAATTCGCCGAAAAAGCGATCCTGGCCGCGGCACTTCCCGACACCAAAACCCCCGACGCGATCGCATCCTGAGGACCTGACATGACCGATCAGTTGAAGAAGATCCTGCTCGGCGAACAGGGGCTCGTCGTCATCTTCGTCGTTGCCTTCGCGCTGGTCTCACTGCTGGTTCCCAATTTCCTCACCGACCGCAACATGCTTGGCCTGCTGCAGTCGGTGGTCACGGTCGGCATTGTCGCCTGCACCATGATGTTCTGTCTCGCGGCGCGCGATTTCGACCTGTCGGTTGGCTCGATCGTCGCCTTTGCCGGCATGGTCGCGGTGATGGCGTCGAACTACACTGGCTCGATCCTGCTTGGCCTCTTGGCGGCGGTCGCATGCGGCGCCTTCGTCGGCTTCATCAACGGCGTCGTTATCGCCAAATTCCGCATCAACGCGCTGATCACGACGCTGGCGACCATGCAGATCGTGCGTGGCTTGGCGCTAATCGCATCCGACGGGCGCGCCGTCGGCATCAACAGCCCGGATTTCTATCAGCTCGCGCTGTCGAAATTCTTGGGCATACCGACACCCGTCTGGATGCTGGCCGTCCTGTTCGGCATTTTTGGCTTCGTGCTCAACCGCACCGTCTTCGGCAAGAACACGTTGGCCATTGGCGGCAATCCCGAAGCGTCACGGCTTGCCGGCGTCAATGTCGACAGGACACGCATCTGGATCTTCGCGCTGCAAGGCGTCGTCTGCGGCATCGCCGGCATCTTGCTGGCCTCACGCATCACCTCCGGCCAGCCCAATGCGGCGGTCGGGCTTGAGCTCTCGGTCATCTCGGCCTGCGTGCTCGGCGGCGTGTCGCTTGCCGGCGGCCGCGCCACAATGTCGGGCGTCATCGTCGGCGTGCTGATCATGGGCATCGCCGAGAATGCCATGAACCTGCTTAACATCCCGGCCTTCTACCAGTACATCGTGCGCGGCGTGATCCTGCTGCTCGCCGTACTGCTCGACAATCTGCGCTCGTCGGCTTTGGGCCGGCGTTGATCATCTTCGACTGGAGGGACACCCATGGCTGAGCGCCTGTCCGGCAAACGCATCTTCCTGACGGGTGCCGCGCAAGGCATCGGCCTCGCCATCGCCGAGGCTTGTCTTGCCGAGGGTGCGAAATTGTTCATTGTCGATCAGGACGGCACGTTGCTGGACAAGACCGTCGCTGGCCTTGCGGCACCCAAGGGGCATCTCGGGCATGCGGCAGCCGACATCAGCGACGGCGCGGCGATAAAAGCAACCGTTCATCGGGCGGACGCCGAGATCGGCCCGATCAACGCGCTGATCAACAATGCCGGCATGAACGTCTTTTCGACGCCGCTCGAGGCCACCGAAGAGGAGTGGAACCGCAATTTCGATGTCAACGTCAAGGGCGCCTGGAACTGCAGCAAGGCGGTGCTGCCGGGCATGCTCGCAAATGGCGGCGGCGCGATCCTCAACATCGCCTCGACCCACAGCTTCACCATCATCCCGCACACATTCCCCTATCCCGTCGCCAAGCACGCCCTGCTTGGCCTGACCAAATCGCTGGCCCTTGAATATGCCGGGCAAGGCGTGCGCGTGAACGCGCTCGCGCCCGGCTATGTCGCGACGCAGAAGGCCATCGATTACTGGAACAGCCTTCCCGATCCGGCGGCGGCGCGCGCCAACACCATGGCGTTGCATCCCGGCGGTCGCATCGCCTCCGCGCGCGAGATCGCGCTGGCCGCCGTGTTCATGATTTCCGACGAGTGCCCGTTCATGAACGCGGCGACCCTCGTCGTCGATGGCGGGCTGAGCCAGCTTCAGCATCCCGCTTGAACGCCTGGAAAGACCGTGACCATGAGACGATCGCGGCCGTGGGCCCGATGGCGAGCTCGAGATCGTGCCGAGACAGGCACGCGTCATCAATCTGCCGGCCTTCAGGCCGATACAAAGCCTCATTCTCTTCACGTGCGATCGTGTCCGGTCGCGGGTTTTCAGCCGAGAAGGTCGGCGGCGACTTCGAGCGTGTTGCGGAACGACGTCTCGAGGTGGTTTTCCATCGCCTGTGCCGCGCCCTCGGCATCGTGTCGCTTCAGGGCGTCGAGAATGGCTTCGTGCTGCTCGATCGTCTGTTCGCCATAGCCGGGCTTTGGAATGGCGAGGTAACGGCCGCGGTCCATCTGCGCCTTCGAGATGTCGACCGCCCGCCAGATCATCGGAAGGCCACAGATTTCGGCAATAGTGCGATGGAAGACATCGTCGAGCTGGATCGCGGTCGCGTATCTGCCGCGCGATATGGCAAGCCTGTGCGCCGCCATATTGTCCTCCAGCAGTTCGGCGGACGCCGGCGTGAGCTTGACGGCCGCGCGCCTGGCGCTCTCCATCTCCAGGGCCCGGCGGATGACATAGGCTTCCTCGAGATCGGCGCGGCTGATCGGCGCGACATAGGTGCCGGTCTGCGCCAGGATCTTGACCAGACCTTCGTCGCTGATGCGCTTGACCGCTTCCCGCACGGGCGTGCGCGAGACGCCGAGCGCCTCCGCGATAGCCACCTCGTTGATCACTTCCCCCGGCTTCATCTGTCCGACGACGATCAGGTTGCGGATCTTCTGATAGATCTGATCGCGGAGCGGCAGCGCCCGATTGAGGCTCGAAGGGTCCAGGTCCATGGCAAATCCATAGCTTCGTTCACCGGAAATGGTCGGATTATATTAGAATGTAAATCGGAATGCAGCCAATGAGAGGTGGTCTCTGTCGACAAGCGCGCTCGATCTTTTCGGGCGGCATCGAGAATTCGTGCGCCTGCGGGCGCAATCGAGGACGACTGCAATGCCGTTGCCCAGCTATGCCTTGGGAGCGATGGAAGCCTCGGTCTACGCGAACTGGCCGGCACGCGCTCGACGCTGGCCGAGCACAATCTCGATCGCCATTGGCGCAACGCCCGCACGCACACGCTGCACGATCCGGTGCGCTGGAATATTCGATCCTCGGCAAATATTTCCTCAACGGCGAAAATCCGCCGCTGCACGCCTGGAGCTGATTTATCACCGGCGGCCGGGACGAGCGGCACCGTTGAGCTAAGTGGCTTCGCCCCTGTCGGCTATCCCGGGTGAAAGCTTACCCGCAATTTACGACCATCGGTTACATCAGTTCCTGTCTGATTCGCCCGGGACAGGAACATCATGAGCAAAGCCCTCACATCCTTCGCACTGGTCGCGGTGCTGACCGCCTTGCTCATGGCGCTGAGCCTGGCGGTGGCAAGGCACGGTTATCCCTATGGCGCGATCGGTGTGAGGCGGCTTGACGGCATCGCCGATGCCAGCACGTTCATTCCACTTGCAGCGGTCTATTTCTTCAGCGCCCTGCTGATGATGATCCTGCCGATCAGGGCAGCCAGCATTGTCCTGACCAACGCCGCGGACGCGGTCTTCTGGACCGTCATCGTGCTGTTCGCGGCCATCCTTGGCTGCCTCGTCGCCAGGTGGGCGTTCGGTCAGCGGGATGTCTTGTGGGCGGTGTTGAACTGGCGCTTCCTTTTTGCGGCTGCGATCATCGGCTGCCATTTCGTCATGAACGAGTTGCGCCGCAATGTGCTGCTGCGCAGCCTGTTCTTCGTGGTCTTTGCCGCCGCGACGCTGGCCTGCCTGTTCTGGTCGTTTACGCTTTGAGCATGATCAGCGCTGGCTAATTTTCGGCGGCGATGTTGCCGACATAGATGCGCAGCTTGCTTCCAGGGGATGGCTACCGGGTGCGGGGGACGGTCTTCTCGACGTAGCGCGAGAAATCCTCGATATCCTGGCGCGAGGGCTCCCGGCCGGTGAAGCTGCGCAGATAGGCGGCAACATGCGGCAGGCGGCTGCTCATCGGCTCGTTGAGTTCCAGCGAATAGTAGCCGATCTGCATGAAATAGAGCACGCGAGCGCGCACGAACGCGTCTTCCTCCTCATAGCCATGACGCATGAACATGTCGCGTATGGCATTGACGCGTTCTTCGTCGGCCTCATCGAGCGCACGCCGGATGGTCGGGGAGCGGCGCGCCCAGGCCCGGATCGCGAAATCCAGCCGGGGGTCGAACAGCTTTTCGTCCACCCAGCATTCGAAAATGCTCATCACCCCGCGAATGACAGTCGCGGAAGGGCGTTGGGCGCGCTCGACGATGAATCGGGTATTGGTCTGTCGCCAGTGGTCCAGCAACTGGTCGAGCAGGTCCTGGCGGCTCTTGAAATACCAATAGAAGCTCGAGCGCGAGACGTCGAGCTGCTGGCCTAGCGTCAGCACACGGACGCGTTCGACGCCATCCGAGATCAGGGTTTCAAGCGCGAGCTTCAGCCAGTCGTCCCGAGTGGCCTTGATGTTGCCGGTGGCGCCGGCACGCTGGATCGTCGTCTCGGGTGCTGCCATCAGCACGACGCTTGACACGCCGCATCGGGCAAATCAAGGTCGTGGACATATCTGTACAGGGCAATTCGACCTTGACCCGGAGCGCTATCCACCGATGTTAACCGGATTGGTTGTCGACGCGGCACTTGTCGCCGCAGCAACGAAGGCATGAGCGCGGCCCGGGGACTTTTGTCGCGCCCTTCGAGCCCAGTGCGTGCTTTCCCGCAACGCAATTGTCTGGCAAATACCCCTTCAGACAGATGCGGCCGCGCGGCCAGCAAGCAGGAAGGCAAGGACATGACAGCGTTTCGAAAGAACCTCATCGATGGCGAATGGGTCGGCGATGCCGGGTCCCGCAACATCAACCCTTCGGATACCGGCGACGTCGTCGGCGAATATGCCTCGGCGGGCGTCGAACAGGCGGGCCAGGCGATAGCGGCGGCCAAGGCGGCGTTTACGGCGTGGTCGCGCTCCGGTCCGCTGGCCCGTCATGCGGTGCTGAAAAAGGCGGCCGACGAGATCATGGCGCGCAAGGACGAACTCGGCCGCAATCTTGCGCGCGAGGAAGGCAAGACGCTGGCCGAGGGAATTGGCGAGACCATTCGCGCCGCCCAGATATTCGATTTCTTTGCCGGCGAAACATTGCGCCTGTCGGGAGAGGTGGTGCCAAGCGTGCGGCCGGGCGTCGGCGTCGAGATCACGCGCGAAGCGGTCGGCGTGGTCGGCATCATCACTCCATGGAATTTCCCCATCGCCATTCCCGCCTGGAAGATCGCTCCGGCGCTGGCTCACGGCAACACCATCGTCTTCAAGCCGGCCGAACTCGTTCCCGAGAGCGCCTGGTCCATCGTCGACATCCTGCATCGCGCCGGCCTGCCCAAGGGCGTGCTGAACCTCGTCATGGGCAAAGGCTCGGTGGTCGGCCAGGCAATGCTCGACAGCCCCGACGTCAACGCCATCTCCTTTACCGGCTCGGTGGGAACCGGGAAGCGCGTCGCCGCGGCAAGTGTCGAGCACATGCGCAAGTTCCAGCTCGAAATGGGCGGCAAGAACCCGCTGGTCGTGCTCGACGATGCCGATCTCGCGGTCGCCGTCGATTGCGCGCTGAACGGCGCCTTCTTCTCGACCGGCCAGCGCTGCACGGCCTCGTCGCGTTTGATCGTCACCAACGGCATCCACGACCGTTTCGTCGACGCGCTCAAGGAGCGCATGGAAAAGCTGGTGATCGGCGATGCGCTCGACGCGCAGACCCAGATCGGCCCGGTTGTGGACGCGACCCAGCTCAAGCAGGACGAGGACTATATCGCCATCGGTGTCCGGGAAGGCGCCACGCTCGCCTTCGGCGGCGAGCGGCTCGACCGCAAGACGCCGGGTTTCTATCTCAAGCCGGCGCTGCTGACCGAGGCCACCAATGCCATGCGCAGTTCGCGCGAGGAGATTTTCGGCCCCGTCGCCAGCGTCATCCGCGTCCAGGACTATGACGAGGCGCTTGCCGTCGCCAACGACACGCCGTTCGGGCTGACCTCGGGCATCTGCACCACGAGCCTCAAGCACGCCACGCATTTCAAACGCAACTCGGAAGCCGGCATGGTGATGGTCAACCTGCCGACGGCGGGTGTGGACTTCCACGTTCCCTTCGGCGGGCGCAAGGGCTCGAGCTTCGGCCCGCGCGAACAGGGCCGCTATGCCATGGAATTCTACACCACGGTAAAGACCGCTTATACGTTCGCGGGATGAGTTGGCGCGCCGGCTGACGGGCCGGCGAACCGTCACCTCACCAGAAACCGGACCGGTGCAAGCGATGACGTTGCAGGACCTGACCTGGCTCAACCCGCCGCCGCATCACGCCATCGAAGGTGATGGCGTGCGTGTGCGCACCGGCAAGGAGACCGATTTCTGGCGCGAGACCTTCTATGGTTTCTGGCGCGACAACGGCCACTTCCTGTCTGGGCGGGTCGAGGGCGACTTCACCGCCGAGGTCACCGTCAAGGGCGACTACAAGGTGCTTTACGACCAGGCCGGGCTGATGGTCCGGCTGAGCGAAACACACTGGATCAAGGCCGGCGTCGAATACACCGACGGCCTTGCCTATGTCTCCGTCGTTGTCACCAACGACACCTCGGACTGGTCGCTGGTGGCCATTGCCGCTGGCCCGGACGGCGTCAGGATCCGCCTGACCCGCCACGGCGAAGCGATCCGTGTCCAGTATCTCGACGCTTCCGACGGTCATTGGAAGCCGGTGCGGCTCGCCTATTTCCCGATCTCGAAGATGGTCGATGTCGGCATGATGTGCTGTTCGCCGCAGCGTGAAGGTTTCGAGGTCACGTTCTCCGGATTTTCGGTCGGCCCACCGATTGCGCGGGACCTGCACGACTGACGCCCGCAAACTATCTGGAGCCTCTGCGCGAGGAGCTTCGGCGGGCGGCCGCCCCACAACGGGACGTGTAGGATTTCTAGCTTGGGCAGGCCGACCGGCCGGATGCCGAGGTCGTTGGCAAGGAGGCGCCACGAATCGAGCAGCATCCGGTCGTTCCTTTCGGGATTTTCGACGAGCTCCACACCAGGCAATCCGGCAGCGTCCGCACGGTTGCCTCGGGGATCGTCGGATAGACGCTGTCGGTCGCGGCTTCGGCGGGCAGTACGTTGGGAATTCCATTAAGCGACATCGATCGGCACCTTGTGCCGAAAGACCGATCAGCTTGTCGCAGTGGTTCTTGGGGTTATCGCCTGGACCATGCCAGCCAGCGCGCCGCCAGGCGCCTGCGCAAGGAGGTGAACCGTGTCCGCCTGTAGGCGTCGCCCGCCATCTTGATGCCTTGCGTCTGTGTCGGGAAAGGATGGATGACATCGGCCAACGCATGCAATCCCATGCCCGATCGGATAGCGAGGGTCACCGTGTTGATCATCTCGCCGGCATGGCTGGCGACGACCGTCGCCCCCAGGATACGGTCGGATCCCTCCCTGACATGGATCTTGACGAACCCTTCCTCCTCGCCGTCCATCACGGCGCGGGCGACGTCGTGCATCAGCACGGTGTAGGTCTTGACCGGAATGCCGTTGCCGCGCGCCTCCAGGGGGTAGAGACCGACATGGGCGATCTCCGGATCGGTATAGGTGCACCAGGGAACGACGAGTTCGCTGAGCCTTTCGCGGCCGCGAAACAAGGCATTGCGCACCACAATGCGCGCCGTTGCCTCGGCGGTGTGGGTGAACTTGTAGTCGAGGCAGACGTCGCCCGCCGCGTAGATGTGCGGGTTGCTGGTTCGCAGATAATCATCCACCTCGATGCCGCTGGCATCATACGCCACGCCAGCCTCTTCAAGGTCGAGACCCGCGATATTGGGTGAACGGCCGACGCCGGTGATGATCTCGTCCACCGAAATCGTCGTCGTGTCGCCATCCCGCATCAGGTCGGCGAGCTTGTTTGCCCCTTCCCTGCGCACCGCCACCACTTCGGTGTTCAGGCACACCTCCACCCCCTCGCGCGCCAGCGCATCCGAAAGGATCTGCGCGGCGTCGCGTTCCTCGCCGGGCAGGAACATCGGATCGCTCTGCGCCAGGATGACTTTCGCGCCGAGCAGGCAGAAGGCCTGCGCCGTCTCGCAGCCAAGCGGCCCACCGCCGATGACGAGGAGCCGCGGCGGGCATTGCGTAAGGTCGAACATCGTCTCGTTGCTGAGATAACCGGCTTCGACCAGTCCCGGAATGGCAGGGAAGGCCGGATGCGCGCCTGTCGCAATCAGCGCCTTCTTGAAATGCAGCGTGCTGTCCGCGACCATGACCGTATCGCGTCCGGCAAATCGCGCCTGGCCGAAATAAAGATCGATTCCTACCGAAACCAGGCTCGCGGCAGAATCGGCACGGCTGATCCGCTGCCGGATCTGCCGCATCCGTGTCATTGCCCGTTGAAAATCGACACGAAGATGGTCCGGCGGGTCGCCGCCAAAACTCTCGGCATCGCGCATGTCGGCATAAAGCCTGGCTGTGCGGATGATCGACTTCGACGGAATGCTACCGGCATTGACGCAGGCGCCGCCGATCAGCCCACGCTCGATCAGCGCCACCTTCGCTCCAAGGCTCGCCGCGTCACGCGCGGCGGTCAACCCTGCCGGCCCGGCGCCGATGACGACGAGATTGTAGGGGCCGTTCGGGATCGGGTTCTTCCAGTGCGGGGGATGCGCGCCCCTGATCAGTTCGACGTCGTTGCGGTCGACGGGGAAGGCGGCGGCTCTCGTCGGTTCACCTGACATCGCGCGCCCCGGTTGCCGGCCGCGACAGCCACCCGCCGGTGAAGCCGGCCTTGCCCAAGCCGCGACGGATATGGGGATTGGAGCGCATGAGCTCCCAGATCAGGCCGGAACGGTGGTTTTCGATCATCATCACCGCAATACCCTGGTCCAGTCCGAAATGGCCTTCCGACACCCAGCCGTTGCGGCCGAATTTTCGCCGGTTGGCCAATGTCGGGTTGAAACCGCTCGGCAGCCGGAAATTGTCGATCACGTCCGGGTAACGATCGACGAGGTGGCGTAGCGCCGCCAGGCAGATATCCGGCGCGAAAGGCAGCGACGCCGGATAGGACCATGGCGCGATCGTACCGTCATCCGGACCGAAAGGCGCGCCGCGCGCCGCATAACCGGAAAACCGGTGGCGCCGTCGCTCCACGCTGGCGCGGAAGCCGCCTGGTCCGTCGCCTGCCGAAAGGCCCCACAGGTTCTCGCCATAGCCGTCAAAGCCGTAAGGATTGTGCCGGGCGTAATCGCGGTGAAGGTGTGTCGAGCGGCGGCTGTTTTCAAAATAGTCCGAATTCTTCTCGCGCATGAAAGCGTCGCGGATGCCGGCGAAATCGATCCAGGCATGTGAGAACTGGTGCATGAACAGCGGCCCGCCATAGAGCACGTCGTGGCCGTAGATGTTTTCCCATTGATAGGTCGCCGTCCAGGCCTCGTAGCTGCCGTCGGAACTCGGGTGGTCCGGTGAGGCCATGGACAGCACATAGAGGATCGTCGCCTCGTTGTAGCCTTCCCAGCCATAGTGTAGAAAGCCGCTCCTGGCCTTCCAGCCCTGGCGGAGCGTCGGGCTGCTGCCTTGCGCCCATCGCCAGTCGACGCGCCTGTAGAGCGCCTCGGTCAGTTGGCGGATTTCGGCCTCATCGCCATTGTCCCCGGAAAAATAGGCGCCCGCCACCAGCATGCCGGCGATCAGCAAGGCGGTGTCGACCATCGACAGCTCGCAGCGCCAGACGCGCAAACCAGTCCGCATGTCGAGGAAGTGGTAGTAAAAACCCTTGTGGCCGGTGACGTCGTGGCCGCTGCCTTGCGTGCTGGTCTGGAAGAAGCGTAGCGCCGCAAGGGTCAGCCTGGCAGCCGCGTCGCGCGCTATCCAGCCACGTTCGACGCCGATCGGATAGCAGGACAGGGCGAAACCGACGACGGCGATGCTGCACGGTGAATTGGGCCGCGACGTGTCGGCGACCAGCCCGTTGTCGGGATTCACATTCTCCAGGAAATAGCCGAAGGCGGCGCGTTGATAGCGGTCCAGAAGCTCGTCATCGGCCAGCGCGGCGGGATCTGCTCTAAGCAAACGATGCAAACTCCAACATGATGATCGCGGCTCCCGTTGATCGCACGCCACCGGCACGGTGGCCGGGGGGCCTCGCACCTGCCGGGCTCTCTCGTCGTGTCATGGCATTTCCCTGTTATGGCACGTTCATTGAGACGTCAGCTACCATAAGCCTGCCCAGCTCCAATCGTTGCTTCGTCACGCGGAGTTGTGGTTGGCTCGCGCCAACTCGGAACTGCCTCGATACGGCTCAATAAGTGGCGCGGCCGCCCGAAACGTCAAACACGGCGGCCGTGGTGAACGAGCATTCCTCCGAGGCGATCCATGAGATCAGCGCCGCCACCTCCTCGACCTCGCCGAAGCGAGCCATCGGTATCTTGGACAGCATGAAGTCGATGTGCTCCTGGCTCATCTGCTTGAAGATCGCTGTGCGTACGGCGGCCGGCGTCACGCAATTGACCGTCACCTTGGTCTTGGCGAGCTCCTTGCCGAGCGACTTGGTCAGGCCGATCACCGCCGCCTTCGACGTGCTGTAGGCGGAAGCGTTGGGATTGCCTTCCTTGCCGGCGATCGAGGCAATGTTGACGATGCGGCCATAGTTGCGCTCGAGCATGTGCGGCACCAACGCCTTGTTGCAGTAGAAGACGCCGTTGAGGTTGATGTCGATGACCCTTTGCCAGTCCTCGGCCGAATAGGACCAGGTCGTCATGTTCGGCCCGGTGATGGCGGCGCTGGTGACCAGTATGTCGACGCCGCCGAGGGCTTCGATACTCGATTGTGCGGCGGCCTCCACACTTGCCGCATCCGCAACGTCCATCATCACCCCATGCAAGCCGGGAATAACGGCTTTCGCCTGTTCGATCTGTGCGGGATCGCGATCCCAGACACTGACGCGCCCGCCTTCGTCGACGATCCTCTGCGCGACCGCCAGGCCGATGCCCGAAGCGCCGCCGGTAATCACCGCCGCGCGGCCGGCGAAGCGTCCCGCGAAATTCATTGGCATGTGATCCCCTCCCTGTCTATCCTGGCTGAAAGCCGATCTATGTGATGGCCTCCATTCGAGACTGTGAGGGTACCGCCAGCCGAGTTCAAGTCGGTATGCGGTCGGATCGTCTGGGCCAACACCGGCCGGATCATGGGATGTGATCTCTCGGCGATCGCCGCGCTGTAAGACAAGGTGACCGGATTTGCCATTGAGCATGGGGTGCGATAGGTTATATTGCACTGCACAATGGAGACGCCGTTTCTTGCACGCCCTTGTTTGCGGATATGCCGGCTGGTTTGCGACCTGCCGGTCCCGGGTCGTGTCGACGGGACCCTTTAGATGAAAATTCCCAAATCCCTGATCGTCGACCCCGAAAAGAATTCGGTCTATGGCAGCTTTGCCGTTGCCGTCTCGATCTGGGCGTTCTCCTATTCCGTCATTTTCGGCCAGGTGCTGATCCTGGCCTATTATGCCGTCTGGCTTCCGCTCATCCTGGTCGACTACCGCCGGTTCCTGCGGCAACTGTCCAGTGCCTGGCTGCCGCTGCTCTTCGTGGCCTATGTCTGCTTCTCCGTGTTCTGGTCGCAGGCGCCCGGCGTCACCGCCAGAACGGCGGTCCAGTACTTTTCGCATATCGCCTGCGCCTATGTCGCGGCGCGCACCGTCAGCGTGCGCACCCTGACGATAGGCGCCCTGGTCGGTATATTCTTCGTCCTGGTCTATTCCCTGAAGGTCGGTGGCTATTCCGAGGACGTGCTCGACGGTACCTATAATTTCGTCGGCGCCTTCGCCTCCAAGAACCAGATCGGTTTTGTCGGCTCGCTCGGCATCTATTTCTCCGTCGTGTTCCTTGCTTTTCTGCGGCGTGGCCGGCTGAGCTTCATGCTGACCGTGCCAGTCGTGCTTTTGTCGGCCTATGTGCTGGTCGTCTCGCATTCCGCCACCTCGATGGCCTCGATACCGGCCGTCCTGGCACTTATTGCGCTTCTTGCGATGAGCAAGCTTTTGTCGCGGCGTTATCGCCGGGTGATCTTCCTGATCGGCGCCGGCATGATCGTCGTGGTGGCTATTGTCGCCCTCAATCTCGGGCTCATGGATTTCGTGCTTGGCATCTTCGGCAAGGATTCGACGCTCACAGGGCGGACCTATCTGTGGGAGCAGGGCTGGGACGCCGCGCAGCGCTCGCCGATTCTCGGCGTCGGCTATGCCGCCTATTGGGTGCAGGGTTTTGCCGAGCCCGAGCGGCTTTGGAACGAATTCTACATCGCCAGCCGTACCGGCTTCCACTTCCACAACACCTATGTCGAGGCCCTTGTCGAACTCGGCTTCACCGGGGCGGTGCTGATATCGCTGATCTTGCTGCGCACGCTCTATGGCCACGTCGCAGCGGTGATCTTCAAGAGGTGGCAAGCCGAATCGGTGGTTCTCTTCGGCGTGATGGTATTGCTGCTCATCCGTTCCTTCGTCGAGGTCGAGACCCTCAACCCTTACATCATGGGCTCCTTCCTGATGTATTTCAGCTACTTCAAGCTGGCGCGGCTGCCTGTTACCCGCACGCGATGGTCCCCCGCCATCGAGCCGGCGAATGCGAAGGGCGGAGAGGCAACCTGGCCTCACCGTCCCGCGGCGGCCGAGTAACGATGAGGGTCCGCTAGAGCCGTTCCAGGAAAAGTGCGTAGCGGCTTTCCGTCCGGCGCCAATGCATGTCGCGCAAAAGTGACCTCGGTTTTGCGACAACGGCATGCATCAAGCAACGGCCTAAAGCGCGCCGCATGAATCCGTTTCGACGCGACGCGCTTTAGGTAAAGCTGGAGCGGGTCAGAGCCATTCCAGGAAAAGAACGTGAGACGGTTCTCCACCCGGTGTCGCGTCAACAGTCGTTCTGGTTTCCCGGTGTAGGAAATCCTGCCAGCAAAAACCTCCGCCCGGCAGGCCAGGCGGAGGTTCAAAGTCTTTGCGTTATGGATCGAACGCGACGGGCCGCGCGAACTTCCGCTTTCCTACTGGCTGGCCAGCGGTGCCAGCTTGATCTTGATCACATCGCCAGGCAGCACCGGTGTGTCTTCCTTGGCGGCGATTTCGCTGGTCTTGCCGTCGACATTGCGCACCAGCGAATAGAGCAAGCTAGGCTGCTGGTCGTTGGTGATGGCGGCCGTCGTCGCCGGATCCGTGGCCTGGGTTATCAGGCCTTTTTGCATGTTCACCTTCAGCGCGGCCTCGTTCAGGTCGGCTTCGGTCTGCTGCCGGTCGACGGCAAGCTTCGAGCTCAAGGTGTTCTGGGCGTCGATGGCGTCCTGCGTCGCCTTGCTGATAGCCTGCTTGGCGGTGAGGATGGCCGTCTCATAATCCAGGATCTTGCCCTGCAGGTCGGTGACGGACTGCTGAGAATCCAGAAGTCTCGAATTGGCGACCAGGCCCTTCTGGGCAAGCGGACCGATGCTGGTCAGCTGTTGCTGCGCCAGGTCGACCTGCTTCTGCTGGTTGACGATCTTCTTCTGCAGCGATTCGATTTCGGCCTGCAGCACACCCTTGAGATCGTCCAGCGCCTCGAGCTTCAGCTTCAGCGCCTTCTGGTCGGCGGTCAGGATCGTCATCTCGTCATTGACGATGGTCGGTAGCCGCGGATCGCCCTCGACCTCCTTCGGCGCTTCGAAGCTCGTCTTGCCAGCCATATCGGCGTCGATGCGGGCGCGCTTGACGATCAGTCGCACGCGCAGGTCGTCGGAGATATCGAAATTGCCCTTGGCTGTGACCAGGTCCTTGCCGAGCTGGGGACCGTAGTCGGCGTTGCGCCTGATGCCGCCGGCGACGCTGATCGCCTTCAGCACCGTAAGGTCGGGCACATAGGGAAATTGGCCGGGGTTCTGCACTTCGCCCGAAATGTAAAACGGCCGGAATTGTGCCATTTCGACCGAGGCTTCGGGCTTGTCCGACAAAGCGAGCTTGTGCTGCAGCGCCTCGCCGATCGCCGCGGCGATCTCCGCCGTGGTCTTGCCGGCCGCCGGCAGTTCGCCGACGAAAGGCACCGACAGCGTGCCGGCCGGACCGACCGTGTATTGGCCATTGACCGACGACCAGTCGCGGAACGCGCTTTCGACGGTCTGCCATTCGGCAATGCGGATGGTGAGCTTGTCCTGGGAACCCAGACGGTAATCGTCGGCGGCGGCCAGCTGGGGGAAAGCGAGCGACATCGCAAGGCACGTCGCCACGAGCCGCGAGCGGCCAGAAAATGGGCCGCTGCCAAAGGCTTCCAACATGTCTATCTTCAACTGAACATTCCGATCCGTTTTAGCCCCACCGCCCGATGAGCTTGCCGCCGGATGCCTGGGTCAGGCCGGCCGATCAATAAGAGCCGCGTGACATCCAGACGGCCGGTACGGTCCTGATGATGATGCGAACGTCCTCGAACAGCGACCAGTTCTCGACATAGTGGCGATCGAACGCGACGCGGCTGTCATAGGAAACGTCGTTGCGGCCGCTGACCTGCCACAGGCCGGTCAGGCCGGGCCGGGACTTCAGATAATAGACGGCCGCGCTGCCGTAGATTTCCAGTTCGTCACGGACCACCGGGCGAGGCCCGACCAGGCTCATGTCGCCCTGAAGGATGTTGATGATCTGCGGCAACTCATCGAGGCTGAGCTTGCGCAGGACCGCTCCGACGCGGGTGACGCGTGGGTCGTTCTTCAGCTTGCGGGTCGCTATCCATTCTGCATTGGCCTCTGGATTGGTCGCAAGATAGGCAGCCAGCACCTTGTCGCCGTTCGGCACCATGGTGCGGAACTTGAGGCAGGAGAACAGCCGTCCGCCGCGCCCTATTCGGCGGTGACCGTAGAAAATCGACCCGCCATCGGAGAACTTGACGAGCAACGCTATCATGATGAACAGCGGGCTGAGCGCGATCAGCCCAGCCAGCGAGCCGGCGATGTCGAAGCTCCGCTTGATGAGGCCGCCGATCGGCGGCGGAAAGTCGGTGTTGGCCTGCGAAAAGTCCGCCGTGGCCGACTTGGCAATATCCCTCATACGGAAACTCCATGCGTTGAACGAATGGTTTACCGCACGATACCAAAAAAATGCTGCAGCGCAACACACAATTTCCAACCCCCTTGAAATAGTCGCGTCATGAATTGACTAAATAATAAGCTCGCCCTGCACAAATTTCGAAATCTTTAGCACATTTGTGACAATAAATGGGCAAGGATAAAAAAATCAGGACATTTTTGAGGCGATTCCTAGGCGACGCGTTCTCGGGGTGAGGGCCTGGAGCATGTCAGTGCTTTAGGAAGATGCCATATTCGAAACTATTCACCTAAAATACTGCTTAATATTATAGATTGTACTCGCAGCTTATGGTGGCTGCAGGTTGAGTGAATTGCGATCGTGTGCGTTGCAGCATGGCAGAGTCGAAGGCGTAAGCTCAATCAAAAATATGTGCGGTTGCCCTTGCCGCCTTCTGCTCGCCTTAATAGAATTGCAAATTATACCTGTCATAGTGACGACAGGTTGAAAGGCCGGAAGCAACCGGTCGGCGGCGGGTGACTCAACAAGCCCGCATGACAAGGGACGGCGCTCGGGTGGGGCTATCGTTGGATATGACCCGAGCCGGTTTATGGGCTATTGGGTATGTCGCTTCCAAAATTCATCGTTGGGATGCTCTTCGCGCTCGCGATCGTCGTTGCCTGGTCCTGGCTAGGTGGGGCTTCGCTTGGCACGACACTGATGCGCATCATCATCTGCGCCGTGGTCATCCAGGCCGGTTATTTCGCGGTTGTTTATGCCATGATCGCCAGTAGCGCGCCGACACCAGCCGACAGGCTGCGCGAAGCCGAGAGAAAGCAGAACTCCCCCGAAGTGCCCAAGGGCGAGAAACTTGGCAGCGCCCGGCGGGGCCTGCATTAGATCCCACGGGGATATCACCGTCCTCAGGCCACATCGGCGGGTTCAGTCTCCGACTGTTCTCCCGACAGCATCCGGGACAGCCGGCTCCCCGGCTTCGCCTTCAGCCGCTGATATTGCCCGACTTCCACGATACGGCCCCCTTCCATTGCCACCACCCAGTCGGCGAAGGCGATCATCGATGGCCGGTGCGCGATGGTCAGGATCGTCATCGCGCCGCGCAGGCCGTCGATCGACTGGGCGATAAGCGACTGGTTCTGCCAGTCGAGCGCGCTTGTTGCCTCATCCAGGATGAGCAGCGAGGGTTTGCGCAGCAGCGCGCGCGCCAGCGCGACGCGCTGACGCTCGCCGCCCGAGAGGCGTACGCCGCGGTCGCCGACCACCGTCTCCAGTCCCCGGTCGAGCCGTTCGACGAATTCGCCGGCGTGCGCGGCGCGCAGTGCCGTCCACAATTCGTCGTTGCCGGCCTGCGGGGCGGCAAGCCGCAGGTTCGCCGCGATCGTGTCATGCAGCAGGAACACGTCCTGCGGCACATAGGCAACCCGATCGCGCCAGCGGCGGCGATTGCCGGCATCGATCTCGACGCCATCGACGAGGATCTTGCCGGCGGTCGGCTCGAGCAGCCCGAGCAGCATGTCGGCGATCGTGCTCTTGCCTGATCCGGACGGGCCGATCAGAGCGGTGACCTTGCCGGCCGGGAGGCCGAAGGTGATGTCGCTCACCACCGCCTTGCCGGCGCCGTCGTCATAGGCGAAGGAGACATCACGAATGTTCAGCCCCGTATCGAGCGACAGCTTGCGGGCTTCCCTGGGTTCGATATGGCCCGGTTCGCGCTCGGCGTCGAAACGTGCCTGCAGGCTACGCATTGCTGTGTAGGCGGGCAGGTTGATCAGCAGCTGCTGGGCCTGCGTCTGCATGTCCATGAAGCGCGGCGCGATTCGCATGAAGACCAGGAGCAGCACGACGATCTCGGCCAGCGACAGGTGGAAGCGGACCAGCGCCACGTAGATGAAGACGCTCAAGCCCACGACGCTCGCCACCTGGAACACGGCGGTGCCGATCGAAGAATTGCGGACATAGGCGATGTTGTCGGCCTTCATCTTTTCGAGCGTGGCCTGCAGCTGCGCGAAATAGCTGGCCTCGACATTCAGGCTCTTGGCCACCTTGATGCCGCCGAGAAATTCCGAGACCGTGCGGTACTGATCCTGGCGATTGGTCGTCAGGATCCGGCCGAAAGCGGTGGCGCGCGAGCGGAACGGCTGCAGCGCTATGAACATCACGATGCCGATGACGACGGCAAACGCCGTCATGACCGGCGAAATGAACATGGAAATCACGAGATAGCCCGCCAGCAGCACGGCGATCTGCACCAGCATCAGCAGGGAAAAGGCCGCCCCCTGGACGCGGTCTATGTCACCGGTCAGGGCATGGTCGAGATCGGAGCCGCGCATGCGCGTGAACACGCCCCACCGCGCCTTGCCGATGCTCTCGAACAGGTTCATGCGCAAGCGGTTGATGAAATCGAAGAGCAGCCTTGCCATATAGACCGACTTGAAGCGGTTGAAGGCTGCCTGCACGGCAACAAGCCCGACAAGCGCACAGAGCACCGTGGTCAGCTGCAGCGTTCCGCCTGGCACCAGCCAGCGCACAAAATCAATGTTCGGCAGCCTGACCGCGAAATCCTGGTCGGCGCGCCCGACCAGATGCAGCAGCGGCACCAGCAGCAGGATGGAGATGCCTTCCGTCAGGCTGCCGAGGATCAGGAACAACAGCGCCGTCCAGGTTCGCCGCCCGCCGATCTGGGCAATGACGGCACCGAACGCCGCGACATCGCGAAACAGCGACAGGCTGAAGATCGATGACCTAGGCATCTCCAGCCAGTTCCTTCTCGATCAGCGCCACGGCCTCGCCGATCCTGTCGATGCCCGTCGGAACGTCCAGCCGGCACACGCCGACATGGTTAGCGATTGCTGAACAGTGGCGAAGATGCATCGCCGCGAAATCGCCGGAGAGTGCGGCGCGGCCAAACCGCGTCACGTAGGAGAATTTGATGATGGCCGGCAAGGCGGCGATGTGAGGCAAGGGGGTGATCCCAGCCCTTTCGCCGCGCTCGAGGATGTAAATCCTGGCCGCCGGCACCTTGTTGCCGGAGAAGGCGCCGTGCAGGCGATGCTGCATTTTCTCGATCGCGGGATGCACTTGCGGCCGCACTTGCGCCTGCCCAAGCGAGATCGCCGCCGCGGCATCGGCGGCAAGCTTGATCTGCGGAAACCCCGGAACGATCATCGGCTGGTTCGGGTCTGCCAGGTCGATCGCCACGACGTCGTCGGTAAGCAGGTCGTGTCCGGCCCGGACCAACGCGCTTGCCGTCGTCGATTTGCCGGCGCCCTTGTCGCCCATGAAGATGGCGCCCCTGCCGGTCACCGCAATGGCGCTGGCATGCAGAACCAACAGGCCGCGCTGGTGCAGAAGCAGCGCCAGCACCGGCCCCAGCAGCGGGAAGGCAAGCAAGGCGTCGTCGACGCCGGGCGCCGGCTGGACATCGATGCGGCGCGCGTCGCTGATCAGGAATGCGCCGACGGCCTCCCAGGCCAGATACTGCCGGCCGGGCTCGAAGCGGAAGACGGTCGCGGCCTCCGCCGAGGGCTTGGGCATGTCGATCGGGCCGATGGCGATCTCGATATCGGCCGCCGCTGGCTCCGCCGGCTCCAGTTCGGGCAGTGACACGTCGGATGCGATCATCAGGCCGTAGGCGCGGTAGTAACGTCGTTCTCCCGCGATCCCGCCGCGCTGGGCAAGATGGTCGAGATCGCCGCCGAACGGCTCATGGCGAGACATCATGCGGGGCTCCCGCCATGCTGGACCTGCCGCAGCCACAGCGACAGTGACGCCGAGCGCCAGACATACTGGACATCGAGCGGTGCCGCCTGGTCCGGCTGGCGCAGCAGCCGCGCATAGGCGGCGTTTACTTCAGGCAGGTTGACATAGGGCGCGATGCGACCCGCATCGCCTACCAGCAACTGCTCCAGCAGGTCGCGATGATTGCGCACCATGCCGTTGACGAGATTGGCGGTGAAATCGATCTTGTCGCGCCGCCACTGGACCGCCGCCGGCAGGATGCCCTGCATGGCCTGGCGCAACACGTAGCGGCCAAAGCCGTGACTGAGCTTCTGCTCGCCCGGCAGCCCTAGGCAGAATTCGACCAGCGACTTGTCCCAGAACGGATAACGCGGCTCGACGCCGAAATTGGCGGCGGCCTTGTCCAGAACCTCGAAAGAATGCGGGACATATCCGTTGGACAGGATCCAGCGGTGGCTGAGCGCGTCGCTGGCCTGGATGCTGGGCGGCATATAGCCGGCTCGGTGGAACCGGTCGATGAGCTCCGTTCGCCGGGCAAGGTCCGGATTGATCAGGTCGCGCCAGCTCCGGCCACGCTGCGATTTGGCAGGCCTGCGTATCCTGTTCAGGGCTCGGTTCCCCAGTTGCCTCAGCCTGGCGATGCGCCAGGCCGGTCCGTAAATGGTGAGAAACTGGAAATAGAGGCCGAGCGTGCTGCCGCCATAGGTGTTGGAGGCGCTGCGGACCTCGCGCCAGAGGTCCAGCCATCTGCCGCCATTGGCAAGCTCGTGCAGATGGCCATGTCCCTGCGAAACGACTTCGTCGCCGCCATGGCCGTCGAGCAGCACCTTGATGCCCTTGGCGCCCGCCGTCCGGTAGATGCCGCGGGTCAGCGTCAGGCCCGGCGCCAGGAAGGTGCCTTCCTGCTCCTCCAGTACCCGTTCGAACTCAGCGAAAGGCGCATAATTGCCGACAGGGATCAGCGTCGGATCGGCCTTCTGCTGATCCAGCACCGCATCGATGAAGGAGCGCTCGTCCATCGACGAACCCTTGTCGAAAACCAGTGAGAAGGTCGGCAGCTTCGGCTTGCGCCCGGCCGCATTTTGCAGCCCGGCCACGCAGGCGATCGAGGAGGAATCGAGGCCGCCGCTCAGCATCGCGCCGACCGACGGACTTCCCCGCATGCGATTTCGGACCGCTTGCGAGAACAGATGGGCGAATTCTTCCGCGGCATCAGACCGCGGCACTCGCTGCGATGGTTCGATCTGCCAATACCGGCGCAGCACCAGACGTTGCGCGCTGACGGTGAGGCTGTGACGCGCCGGCAGGGCGAAGATGTCGCTGTAGGGCGTGGATTGCGGGTCATCGGCAAGCCCGGCCAGGAATCCAGAAATCCGGTGCTCGCTAAGGCGCGCATCGACCCCGTCGAGGTCGAGCATTGGCCCGATCTCGGAGGCAAAGGCAAAGCGTCGCTCCGCGGCGTGGTAGTAGAATGGCTTGACCCCGAAATGGTCCCTCGCGCAGAACAAAAGTTGCCGCTCGGCATCCCAGACGGCAAAGGCGAAATCGCCTTGCAGATGCACGGGGCAGGCTTCACCCCAGCGCAGATAGGCCCGCATCAGCAATACCGCATCGGCGACTGAGCTGTCCCTGATACCGAGCCTGGCGAGCAACTCGTCGCGGTTGTCGAGCCGGCAGTCGGCGGTGATGGCCAGCTTGCCGCCGGCCATGGTCAGCGGGCCGGGGCCGGGTTCGTCGGTCGTGTTCAGCCAGGCGTGGCCAAGCGCGATGCCGCTGTCCAGCCACCATGAGCTTCCGTCTGGGCCACGATGGCGCATGCGCGCCAGCATCTGCTGGATGCCGCTCGCCGCTTCAGCCAGCGCGGGGCCCTGTCGCAGCAGGATTCCGGCCACGCCGCTCATCGGCTGCCGTGGTCGACCAGATGGGCGAAACCATCGACGGATCCGCCAAGCACGATGTGGTTGTCGCTGACTAGCCAGGCATGCGCCTTCAATTGCTCGCCCGTGCCGCGCTCGATGCCGATGCGGACATTCGAGGCATTGCCTTGGCGCGCCAGGAGGTATTGGCCCGAAAGCGCCTGGGTCAGGCATGTGGCGCCCGGCACGAACCGTGCGGCCGCTGCAACCCCCCAGGCGACAAGCCGCAACTCGCCCATGCTGGCACATTGGCGTGCGTTGAGCCGTGTCACCATCCCGCGGACGCGGTTGTAGGAGAACAATGTCAGCCCGAGCCGGACGGCCGCGACCACCAGCAGGCAGCGGCACAGGAAAACCGCTTCCGAGCCGCTCAAGGACAAAATCCTGGCCAGGCTCCGCCCGCCAGGCCGCTGCTTCATCGGCCGGGGATGTCCCTGTGTCACAGGTCTTTGCTGCGGAACCATGGCCATTTGCGACACCTGCCTAGACGAGGGCCTCATGCTCAAGCCTCGCAAGCCCGTTTTCCATCAAGCCTTTCAGCAATGCGTCGACGTCGGCCTTGCAGCGTTCGGCGTCGACATTGTAGCGAGCGAGAACCGCGCTGCGGATATCGGCGATCGATTTGGATTCCTGGATCAGTTCCCAGATGAAGGCCCCGACACCGTTGAGGCTGTAATAAATATTGGATTTCAGGTTGAGAAGCGCGAGGCCATTGCCGAATTCGCAAGCAACGGCGTCCTTGGTGGCCCTTACGCAATCGTGCTCGGAGGGGTTCCAGTTCATCCTAAAACCTCGTTTGCAACACACGGCCTACACGTCGTCGGTTCAAGGCGGAAAGTCGGGGATTTTCATCCCCGGCTCCATTTTGGTCTTGGATCCTGGAGGCCCAACGTCACTCCTCCAGCATCAGGCTGGTCTCAGGAGAAAGTCAGGTCGCCGATCGGGGTGTGCGCGGGAAACGACGCGTCGAGTGCCGTGCTGCCACCGCCGCCCTGCGTAATGGTTTCAATTGAACCATGTACCGTCAGGTTTGGCGTTTCATACTCATGCTTTTCAACATTCTGTTCCATTTTACTCTCCATTAGGACTTGAAACGGCCTGTCGATTGCCGTCAGCACTTTAATGCTGCATTGCAATAGCTGCACGGCAACATTTATGAGTCAAGCCTCATTTACCTTGCGTTAATCAATTATGGGTTGCGAACGTCACCCGGTATAAGAGACTCGCCTCTTTTGAGATAAAGCCGCATGCAATCGGCGCTTGCTGCTAGAAGCCCTGTAAATCTTTGATTCTACTGTTTTAACGGAAAATAACGCAGGCGATTGATTTTAGATGACACTAGACTATATCCCTCTTTGAACTGACCGCCGACGATAGCCCGGCGATCGCAAAATTTTGCACTGCGAAAGGAAAGGCTTTACGGCGCCGCGGTTTTTAAGGATGCTTTGCTTCGCAGTTGCAGCATAGCGCGACGCGCAAACCGTTTTTTGGAGACTGTGCGCTCAATGGCCTTGCCGGAAAGCTCTTATGAAAGATTGCGCGCCACGGACTGCGCCAATGAGATCGCCTATGTGCAGGCCTGCTTACGATTGTATTTCGCAGGAACGGCCGCCTCGGCGGGCGAGGTGTCGCCGCCTGGCCTTTCCGTCGCTGTCGTCGCCGATATCGCCAGGCTCAACAAGGTCGGTACCTTCGTTCTGAAGGCGCTGTCGCGTGCGCCGGCGAATGAGAGGCCGGCCGAGCTCTTCCAGTGGCTTGAAACCTATCGTAGAAGGACGGTTTCGATGAACGCCGCCTGCCTGATGGATTCGATGGCCATCAACGAGGCACTGCTCGACAGGCGGATTGATTTCGTCTTCCTGAAAGGGCCGTTCCAGCAGCATCTGCTTTACGACGATCACTTCATGAAGCCTGCGGGCGATGTCGACATCCTGGTCTCGCCGGCCGGGTTCTCGAAGGCACGCGAAGTGTTGCGCTCGATCGGCTACGAGGTGTCAGGCAAGTCACGTTCGGTCTGGTGGGTCCGCTTCCTCGGCGAACAGCACATGGTCCGCGGCAATGGGCCGAAATCATCCACGGTCGATCTTCATTACCGGCTTCAGCAGCCCGGCTCGCCCAGTCCCCGCGATGCCGACGGGTTCCTGCGGCGAAAACGGCTGGTCGAGATTACCGGCGCCGAAGTCCCCTTCACGTCAGCCGCCGACACTTTGATGCTGTCCTGCATCAGCGTCGCCAAGGCCCTGTTCAACCGCGAGCCCTGCGCCGGCTATGTCTGCGATATCAGGGCCAGCGCCAGCCGACTCGACGAGGCTGATCAGCAGCGTGTGCTCGATGCCGCGGTGACCCAGGGACTGGAAGACACCTTGCTGCTCGGCCTGCGCGCCGCCGATGTGCTGCTGGGCGGCACCGGCACGCTTCTGTCGGAGCGAGCCAAGCCGATCCTGTCGCGCATCGGCAATGAGGATCTGCTCAACATGGTCATTGCGCCATGGCTGTTGTCGCTGCGCTGGCCGCAACGGCGGACGGTGTTGTGGGAATTGTGCGGGCGGGCTCCCGTCCGCTATCTGGCCGAGGTTGGCTGGGCCGCGTCGGCGGACATCAGCCGCCGCATCTTCGAACGGCCGGCCAGTCCATGATGGCAGTGGGTATCGAACGGGTACAGGGCGAGGGCAGAACGGAACCTGTGCAAGAGGCAAATTCCATGTCGATGACGAAATCCCAGGTCTGCGTGATCATCGCGGCCAAGAACGCGGCGCGCACCATCGCGGTCGCCATCGGATCCGCGCTGCGCGAACCGGAAGTGGCGGAGGTCGTCGTCGTCGACGACGGCTCTACCGACACTACGGCCGAGGTCGCCCACTCCGCCGATGATGGCAGCGGTCGGCTTACCGTCATGCGCCTCGACGTCAACCGCGGCCCGTCCTTTGCCCGCAATGCCGCGATCGCCCGCTCACGAGCGCCGTTCGTCAGCATTCTGGACGCCGACGATTTCTTCCTCGAGGGCCGGTTTCGCAACTTGTTTGCCGGCGCCGACTGGGATTTCGCCGCCGACAACATCATGCTTATCAGAGATGACGCGACCGGTGACGCGACCAAAATCGTCGCCCCGGATTTTGCCGCCGATCCGGAATTCCTGGATTTCGAAAGCTTCGTGGAAGGCAACATCTCCAGACGCCGGGTGCAAAGAGGTGAACTCGGCTTCTTGAAGCCCGTGATCAGCCGTGCCTTCCTCGACCGCCACGGATTGCGCTACGACGAAAGCCTGCGACTGGGCGAGGACTATGAGCTTTACGCGCGGGCGGTCGCCCACGGGGCACGGTTCAAGGTCATCCGCTCCTGCGGTTACGGCGCCATCGTGCGCGCCGATTCGCTCAGTGGCCGCCACAAGACGCAGGACCTGAAGCGGCTGGCCGATGCCGATCTGGCGCTGCTGGCCATCGACAGCCTGCCGGAAGGGTCCAAGGCGGTACTGCGGCGGCACGAGCGGCATGTGCGCGACAAATACCGGCTGCGCAATTTCCTCGATGTGAAGGCCGAGCGGGGCCTGGCTTCGGCCGCGGCCTACGCCTTCGCAAGCCAATCCAACCTCATTCCTATCGTCCAGGGGGTGGCATCCGACAAGCTCGAGGCGCTGTTTCGCAGTGTTGGCCTCGTGTCCAGGAACAAGCGCGTACCGACGCTGCGGTTCCTGATGGACGGAACCAGCACGGGCAAGGGACGGTAAGGCGCGGGACCGTCCGGTGCTGCCTGCCGCCCGGGAGCGTGCCACGCAAACCATTTCGATCGGATTTATGAGTTTACGAATTGGGTGGTTGCCTCGCGGCTCCGGGGATGGCAGTCTATGTTGCGGTGCAGCAAATTGAACGGCCAGCCGAATTGGCCCCCGGTCGGACTGGTCCGAAGTCTCTCTTCTTCGGCGAAGTGGACGCGGTACGAGTTTTTCAGCCCCGGTTGCGGGGATCGGCCAGTGGCCCGGCCGGAAGCCGGCCCAGAAAGCCGGCGATGACGGGAATTTAAGCTCATGGCCTCGATATTCGGCTTCAGATCAAGGGATCCTATCCGCGACAGGCAGACAGACGTTGCGCGTCTCGACCGGCTGGCGAAGCTGTTCGAGCAGGTCGCGGCTGAAATCGACGCCGAGAAAACCAGCCTGGAGAGCCGCTACCGTAAGGAGGCGACCAACGCGGCCTTCCCAGTCGAAGCCGTGGAAAACGGTTCCGCCTCCGACCGCCGCGCGTCCGAGGTCAGTGCGCTGACGCAGTCGATCTTGAACAGCGAGCGCCGCATCGCGGCATTGTCGCGCCAGGGCGGCATGATGCGCGAGCTCCGTCATTCGCTGGATGTGGTCTTCGACGAGAACGCGGCCACCGATTCGCCGGCCACGGTCGCATCGGCCTGGCGGGCAGGAGCCGGCCGGGGGTGAAGACGGCGGCGCGGGACCGTTACGACGGAGGTGATGCAAGACTGGAGGAAGTCGGGAGGGTGATTGAAGAGGTCAAGGTTGGCCCGTTTGGAAGCGGTTCAAACGTCGACTTTGGGTTGGGGACGCACAGCGCAAAGGTGAGTTTGTCATGAATTCGGATCCCAAAATCATGTCCACGACAGCAATTGACGCCCCCATGCATTTCGGCTGGCGGTCCGGCCTGGCAGTCGCTTTGCTACTCGCCGCTCTTGGCAGCCTGCCGGCAACCCCGTCTCATGCGCAGGATGTCCAGTCCGCGCCCTCTTTCGTCGACGACTTCAAGAGTTTCGACCGCGAGCGCTGGTACGTTTCAGATGGCTGGACAAACGGCAGCCATCAGAATTGCACCTGGTCGAAAGGCCTGGTCCAGCTTTCCGACGGCGTTCTTTCGCTCGGTTTCGCGAAGCAGAAGACCAAAGATCGTGAGTTCGCCTGCGGTGAGATACAGACCAAGCAGCGCTTCGGCTATGGTACCTATGAGGCGCGAATGAAAACCGATACAGGCGCCGGCCTCAATGCGGCCTTCTTTTCCTATATCGGCCCGTCCGACAAGCAGCCCTGGGACGAGATCGATTTCGAGGTCCTCACCAAGGACACGTCCAAGGTGCAGGTCAACGCCTATATCGCCGGCAAGGGCAAGAACGAGAAGCTGGTCGACGTGCCCGGTGGCACCGACAGTGCCTTCAACGACTACGCCTTCGTCTGGGAGAAGGATAGTCTTCGCTGGTACCTCAACGGCCAGCTTGTGAACACCATCACCGATCCTGCGAAGCTGCCCAGCCATGCGCAGAGGATTTTCTTCAGCTTTTGGGGCAGCGACACGATGAAGGGCTGGATGGGAGCGTTCGCCGATCCGGGCCGCAAGCTTTCGCTGCAGGTCCAACGTGTCGCCTTCACCGCGCTCGGCCAGCCCTGCCAATTTCCGGAATCGCTGGTGTGCGGTATAAAGGAGTTGGGAAAGACGAATTGAACCGGCAGGGTCGAGAAGAGGCCCGCTGCCTGATGGGAAGCAAACCGCATGAACTTGACGGTGTTTGGAATTGGCTATGTCGGCCTCGTGCAGGCGGCGGTGCTTGCCGAGGTTGGACACCAGGTCGTTTGCGTCGACATCGACGCAAGCAAGGTGGAGCGGCTCAACCAGGGCCTCGTTCCGATCTTCGAGCCAGGCCTTGAAAGCATCGTCAGGGAGAATCACGCCGCCGGCCGCATCAAGTTCACCACCGATGCGGCGGCCGCCGTCAGGCATGGCGAAATCCAGATGATAGCGGTCGGCACGCCGCCCGGCGAGGACGGTTCGGCCGACCTCAAATACGTGTTGACGGTCGCCGAGACCATCGGGCGCGAGATGGATACCGCCAAGATCGTCGTCGGCAAGTCGACCGTGCCGGTCGGCACCTGCGAAAAGGTGAAGGCCAGGATCGCCGAGACGCTGAAGAAAAGGGGGCGCGAGGATTTGCGCTTCGACGTCGCCTCCAATCCCGAATTCCTCAAGGAAGGCTCCGCCGTCGCCGACTGCATGAAGCCCGACCGCATCATCGTCGGCACCAGCAGCGAGGACACCGAAGCGGTGATGCGCGAACTCTACGCGCCCTTCAATCGCAACCATGAGAAGATGATCGTGATGGACGTGCGGAGCGCCGAATTCACGAAATACGCCGCCAACTGCATGCTGGCGACCAAGATCAGCTTCATGAACGAGATGGCGAACCTCGCCGAGCAGCTCGGCGCCGACATCGAGGAGGTGCGCAAGGGTATCGGCAGCGATCCGCGCATCGGCTACCACTTCATCTATCCGGGCCTCGGCTATGGCGGCTCGTGTTTTCCCAAGGACGTCCGCGCTCTGATCAAGACCGCCGAGGGCGTCAAATTCGACGCCAAGCTGCTGCGCGCCGTCGAGGAGCGCAACAACGACCAGAAATCCGTCCTGTTCGACAAGGTGCACCGCTATTTCAAGGGTGATCTCACGGGCAAGACCTTCGCGCTGTGGGGCTTGGCCTTCAAGCCCAACACCGACGACATGCGTGAGGCGCCGGCGCGTGTGCTGATGGAAGCGCTTTGGAACGCCGGCGCGACCGTGCAGGCCTATGACCCCGAGGCCATGCAGGAATGCCAGGCCATCTATGGGCTGCGCGACGACCTGATGCTGTGCGGCACCAAGGAAGCGGCATTGCGCGGCGCCGATGCGCTGCTGATCGCCACCGAATGGAAGAATTTTCGCGCACCGTCCTTCGATGCGCTGAAGGCTGCACTGACCACGCCGGTCATCTTCGATGGCCGCAACCTCTACGATCCCAAGGTCGTGGCGCGCCACGGCATCGAATATCACTCGATTGGCAGGCTGGCCGCGTGAGCAGCTGAATGCAATCACGACAGCTGTTAACCCCGCGTCGTGCGCTCCGCGCTCTGGGCAGTTTGCGCGACATGCATCAGGTCGACGGAAGATAGCCAGCTTGAATTGGATAGCCGGCCTTGAATTCGTGTAGCCCCGTGCAACGTCACCAACGCGCCATCACTCCAGCTGAGCAGCGCGTCATCGTGGTGTGTGAATTGAGGCGATCATGTCGATCGCTCGACGCTCACGGGCTGGCCACCATGCCCTTCAATGCGACGCCGCGGGTCAATGCATGCCGCCCAAAAGTGATCTCGGTTTTGGGAAGACGACATGCATAAAAACAAAGACCAAGCGCGTCGCCTGAATCCGCTTCGACGCGAAGCGCTTTAGGCGGTTCGGGGCTTGGCCGAAAACATCTTGTTGAGATTTTGCACAGGGCTATCGACCATTCTTCGGAAAATGTCAGCCACCAAAAGCGACACTGCAAGAACCATGGGCAGGACGATCCACACAGGAGCACCAATCAACGTGCCTATTTTCGCGACAGCGATGAGCACAGTGAAATGAGTGAGGTACAATGGGTAAGATATATCCCCCAGCCATATCAGCGCCGGCTTATCGAGGAAACGGCTACTCCCGGGCGAAGCGAACGCCATAAGAATTATGAGGCCAGCACCAACTCCGGAGGAGATGTGGCTGAAAAGTAACCCGTCATAGATGATCCAACGAGCCTCCAAAAGAAGAATTCCCATGGCCCACATCAACGCAACGACAACGGTTGGATATTTGGCGATAGCTGTTTTCAGTATGTCTCGATAGACGGCCAGGAAAGCTCCACCGACAAAGATCGGGATATAAATGGAGGTCTGCAGAAGGGACTGCGTTACGCTGCTGGCGGTAAGGCTAAATGCTTCGGGCCAGATCGCCCCGGGCACCAAGAGGACCAACGACAAAGTTACCATGGCCTTTGGAAATTTCAGAACGCCCCAGACTATGAATGGCATCGCGATGGATATTCTTATCTCGTGTACGAGAGACCACATTATGGGCGATAGCGTCATATGTTGGGTCAGTCCTGTCATTAACAAATGACCCACGACGGACTTGATTGAAATCGCACCAGGTGGCATGTGCTGGAGCCATTCGCTGTATCCATCTCCGATGGGTTGAACGAAAAGAGCCTTTGATGCAATTATTGCCAGCAACAATGCGACGGCAAAGGGCATCCAAATTCGCACTATTCTCTTTGCGGCATAATTGGCAAAAGAATCCCGTGCTTTGAGAATAGCCAACGTCAAGACAAAGCCGCTTAATATGAAAAACACCAGTACTGCTTCGTGCCCACTCCAGAAGATGTGGAGCGGAGAATAGGTAATTACGTTCTCCCAGCGCCAGGTGAAATGGCGTGTTGCGTTTGGGTCTGCCCACACAAGCAAATCGATACCTGGAATGGCCAACACCAAGTGACTCGTTAGTACGACGATAGCTGCAATTCCACGAATTGCATGCAGGGAATTGAAACGGTCTTGAGTCAATATTCGCGCCCTGAATTAATCGACGTAGCGGCGGTTATCTAACTGCGAAGAAGTCCCGCTTGACATAGGCACGAAATGCCCGGCGCTGGGATATTCGAGTGCGAGCGCCCCGAAGGGTTGAAATCCTCGCACGCAGGCCGGGTGTCGGCTGCGGCGCGTAAGGTTCGACTTTGAAGACCGACGCAAGCTCCGGAAAGCGCTCCATGAGATCGGTATAAGACTTGTGGAAACGCCATCCCCATGGCGGGACGGCAGCCTTCCAAGGTTTGGCGGGGCCGGTGAAATGGATAATCTTTGGCGCGAGAATTCCGTGGCACTTGAGCTTGGCGTAGACATTGTGGAAATTATAGGCTGGCGAGAGCGGTTCGACATTTTGCTCAAAGACGGCATTGAGCGCACTCTGGTCGTGCCGAATGAATGTGTCGCCGTTGCTGAAGAATGCGTTTAGCGCTTTGGGACCATAAATGGCCCAAGTGTCCCGGTTGCATGCCAGCACTCCGGAGTTGAAGTAGCTCTGACGCGTGGCTCCCGCCAACACATCGAAATAGCCTTTAGGATTGAGCCCCAATCTATCGTCGGGATCGAGCCAGGCGCTACCCCTGCCGGCCGCGATCCAACCGTCCCGGACCCGATGCCGAACGAGCGGCGCAATGTCTCCAACGATTTGGATATCGCCATCAAGATAAACGATGTTGCGATACTGCGACGGCAAATGGTCGGCTATCACGAGCCGCGCCAAAGCGGTGACTGGCACGTGGTTCTTGGCAAACGCCACGCCATCCGGTGGCACATAGGACGTGTCGGGCAGCGCGATGAAGGATAGCGCCCGACCTGCACGGTTCTGAAGTGTGTCGATCAGTGCTGGATCGACACCGACCGTGTAGATGATGATGTCGGCCAACGCGTCGATGCCTTGCGCCGTCAACTGAAGTGCCGCCAGGAGTGATGGACCGAGATATCCGTTGTCGGTCACGAAGACGACCGCGGTGTCGTGCTTTTTCCCTTTCATGCCCACCGTCCAAGCAGGCGTGCGCCCCTGCCCATCAAAAGCCGCTTGCCCAGGGCAATCAGTTCAGTTTCGGGTCCTACAGGTCGTCGCATCAAATTCCACTGCAGCAATTGCGCTCCGGCAAAAGCGATCGCTCCAATGGCGATCTGTGACGCGAGGTTCAAAATCATCTCGGACGTTTCGACGCCGGATGGAAGCGCCGACCGAGAGACGAGCACGGCCGCGATCATGACTCCGGCACTTGCCAGGCTTCGCAGATTGGGGCGCACCTGTGCCAGGTAGCCAATGCCGGTGAGTTGCCGCACGACCTGAAGATTGAAAAAGATGCCGATGACCCCCGCCACCGCTCGCGCGATTGCCACGCCGGCAAGTCCACCAAGCCAAAGTCCCACGACGACCGAGGGGACGCGCAGGACGAATGCCTGAACGTCACGCTTGAACAGCAATCGCGTGTCGCCCGTTGCCATCGCCAGCGGTTGCGCCAGGCTTCCCAGGGTTTGAATGGCAAACACGGCAGACAACGCCTGGATCACGATTACGGCGGGAAGCCACTTGTCCGTCATCGTCAGCCGGACCAATGGTTCGGCGATCAGCGCCATTCCGACACCGACGGGCAATGCGATCATCGTGACGAGTGCTTGCGACGACTGGTAGACCTTTTCCAGGCCGCCGTCGTCACGGTTCTTCACATGGGCGAATGCAGGAAACAGCACCGAGGTCAAAGGAGCGATCGCCTCGCGCGTCGGCATGGCGGCGAGATTGTCGCCCACCGAATAATATCCAAGCGGGGTCTTGCCGAGGAAGGCCCCGATCAGCAGGTGGTCGAACCGCCAGTTCAGCGTGTTGATAGCCTGTGCAAGGGTCAGCCAGATGGAATAGCCGAACATCTCACGCCAGTGCCGCAAGCCCGGCTTTGGCCTGAAGGGCGCGACTATATAGGAAATGACGAGGCCAGTGAAATCCGATGCCAACGTTCCCGCAACAAGCGCCCAGTAGCTTTTGAAGATGAACGCGAACACGGCAGACACGATGAGCCCGACAAGCTTCTGGGAAACTTCGACCAGGAATTGCTGCCAGAACACCAGGTCGCGCGTGAGGAGGATTCGACGCGGACTGCCAAGCCCTCCTATCAGTGTCGAAATTGCCAACGCCGCCAGCACCGGCGGCAAGCGCGGTTCCGCGAACGCCGATTCGGCCGGCATCGCGACGACCATAAGCATCGCGGCGACCGCCGCGGCACGCACCGCGCTTAGCGTCCAGGCGGTATCAAGATGTTCCTTGGTGGGATTTGGATGATGGATGAGCACAGCGCCGATCGAAATTTCGGTGACTGAGTTCAAGATCGCGAGCACGGTCCAGCCGAGGGCGACAATTCCGAAATCGCCGGGAGTGAGCAGCCGCGCTAGGACAAGCGTACTTACCAAACCCAGGAGATTGGTGATGAGCCGAGCCGCGGTGATCCATGCCGCGCCCTTGGCCAGTCTTCCCTTGATTCCATCCACGCGCCGGCGCCTCCAGTACACTCAGAACCGACACATCCCCGCCCGCGATCGATATTCGATCAATGTCCGATACGACCGTTTTTATTCCCCGTCGGGTCAGGGCGCAAGCATTTATGCCGCAGTGCAGCATTAAAACGGATGTGGCTATTGTGCACCGCAGTCGGTGGGGCAAGATGGAAAAGAGCGACACACAAAAGGATCGACTTCTGATGACGCACCAGAAATGGCTGGAAGACCCTCCGCAAGGGAGCCGGACGACCGAAGATCTTCAAATTGCCTTGCGGCATCGTATCAGAGAAGTCTTGCTCCCGCTGATAGCCGGACGCGGCGAGCGCATCCACCTTATTGATCCACCGGAGCATCCCAACGTCGGCGACTGCGCGATCTTGTTGGGCGAATTGGATTTTTTCAAACGCGAGCTTCCCGGCAGCCAAGTGGCATTCCACGACTGGAGTACCTACAGCCCGTCATCTGACCGACACATCGAGCGCGCATCCGTTCTCTTGATGCATGGCGGGGGCAATTTCGGGGATATATATCCTCACCACCACGAGTTTCGTTTGAAAATCCTTCGGCGCTTTCCCAATCGACCGACCATCCAGCTGTCTCAAAGCATCCACTTCGACTCACCGGCGGTGTTGCAGGAGACGCGTGACGCCATCGCCGCGCATTCCGATTTCACATTGCTGGCTCGTGACACAAAAAGTGAAGCCTTTGCCCGGGCGAATTTCGATTGCCAAGTGGTGCTCTGTCCGGACATGGCATTCGCCATGGACCGGATCGTCCGCAAGCCGGCAAATGTGGACGCGTTCTGCCTGTTGCGCACTGACAAGGAAGCGGTGGCGCCGCATGAGGAAATCAAGAGGCAGTTGAACCAGATGGGGCTCTCCGCGGAGGCGAGAGACTGGTTGGATGATCCCAGAACCGCGGCTCGATTGGCGGACATATTGTTCTCCAAATTCACGCGTAAGTTTCCTGCCGCCTATCCGCTGCTGGCACCCTTGGCGCTTATCGCACGCCGACGCTACGCGGAGACCCGGCTGAGGGTGGGTATCGATCTGTTGAGCCGCGGGCGTATTGTGGTCACCGATCGGTTGCATGCTCATATTCTGAGCACGCTTCTCGGAATCCCGAACGTTGTTTTCAGATCCTTCGATGCCAAAGCTGCTGCTTTTTACGACACCTGGACACATGCGGCGCCCATCTGCCGGCTAGCTGATGGTCCCTCCGACATGGTCCATGCTGTCCAAGCCGTGATGCCGCCGAAATGAGCCAGATCATTGGAATGCCGGATTGCAGCTCTTCGCCGCACTACGCGGCGGTGATCCGCGCATATCAATGCACGCCGCTCCTGATCGAAGTGATAGAAGCGCTGCGAAGACAAAGCGTGCCTCCGAAACGGTTGATCATCGTGGATTCGTCGCGCGATCCGGCCGTATCCAGCGCGTTTGAAGAGCTTGGTGCGGATATCGTGACATATCCTTCCGAGGACTTCAATTTCTCGAAAGCGATCAATCTCGGTGTCGCAGTCAACGACCAGCCTCTCACGCTCATCATCAGCAGCCACATGCTCATTCGGGCGCCTGACCTGATAGCGAAAGGATGGGACGCTGGTCTTAGTGGGGGCATGGAGATTGTCTACTGGAGGCATCCACCAGCACAGGATGCCCCGCACGAGTGCCACACCGTTATGACCAATCACAACTTCAACGGCAGAAATGGCCTGTCCAATACCATGGCCATGATCCCTACTCGACTGCTACGAGAGCGTCCCTTCCGGGAGGAGGTCTTTTCGGCCGAGGACCAGGAATGGACCAAGTACTATTTGGCATCCCGCCGTCACGCGATGTTGCGCATCGACACCAGGGATGTCAGCTACAGCAATCCCAACCACAACGCCGAGACATGGAGCGAGACCAAGCTTCTGCGGGAGGAATTGGCAATTGGATACTTCGTCAATCGGCGGCTACTTTTGCCGGACAGGATCATCGCTCGGCTTCTGCGAGGTATTCTCGCCACTTTGCGCCGCCGACCAGAAAAAGCTCGAGTGCATTTCGGCTTTGCCTGGGCCATGACTAAAGCAAATTTCAAGCAACCAAGTGCAAAGTCGCGATATTTTTGAGCCGTGGAGCATCTCCCGGGGCGTGGCGGCTGACATTTTTGGCGTTCGAAAGATCAGAACGGCTTTTTTTTGAGTTTAAGGAGCGGTGATGAGAAATTCTGTTGATGAAAATATCAACATAGTATGCGTGTCCGATACAAACTATGTACCGCATCTGGTTGCACTATTGAAATCAGTCCAATCAAATTCTGGTCATGATGACACCTTCAATGTGCATATTATACACGACGCTATAAGTGAAGATTTGCAAAAATTAATATCGGCCGAATTGAGAGGGATGGAGGTTCGCTGGTATTCAATTGTCGGCCACGACGCTCTGACGTTGCCTCCTCTTCTGCAAATAAGCCGCGCTACATATTTGCGTCTTATCATGGACGAGGTTCTGGATGAATCGATATCTCGTCTCATATACCTGGATATCGATATGGTTGTAACGGGCAGCCTGAAAGAGCTTTGGCAATGCGAGTTGGGTGACTGTGTTTGTGCGGCTGTTCCTGATCCTGGTATAAATATCGAAGCGTTCGCGCAGAAGTATAATTTGGCCCTCCCCGGTCAATATTTTAACGCGGGGATGATGGTATTTGACATGCAGCGCGCTCGTATCGATGGAATTCTGAGAGGTGCATTGAATCTGTTGCTGGAGCATCCATCCAAGTTTGAATATGCCGATCAGGACGCCCTGAATGTCGTGTTGTGGGGTAAGTGGAAGCAGGTGGATGCGACTTGGAATTTCCAGAGAGAGTTTATGTACGATGATCTAGCCGCATGGCGCGTGATGTCGAGAGATAGGCATACCGTGCCGAAGATCATCCACTTTACGGAGAGCGTTAAGCCGTGGAAGGCTGGAGAGTGGCACCCGTTTGCGTGGCTTTATTGGAAGCACCTGCTCCGGTCGGGATTCGCCGGGGAGGTCATGCGAAAAGAGAACATCAGATATCGAGACATTATCAAAATGTGGCTTAAGTACCTATTCAAGAAACCGAATTTGGCTCGGGGCTCGGCCAATCCGTAGGGCGCCATCCTGCTTCGTCTCGATCCACGCATTTTATGCTGCAGCGCAATATGCACTATGCACAAATTTATCGCCAGTCGATGGTCTTCCGCGACCTGACTCCCCAATGGAAACTTCCAGAGCTGGCAAGCCTTTGAAACGACGTGATAAATCCATTCAGAGCGTGTGGTTCTCCTGACTGTTTGGCATTCGCCTTGATCAACGCACCGGGTCGATTTTTGCTACGCCGCAGCAAAAATGTTGCGATGCAGCAAGAGCTGTACTAGGCTCGCCTCGGGTGGGTCAAACAGCGGTCGAGTTTTCATGCTGCATGTCTTGTACCTTGTACACGATGTTTCCGATCCGGCGGTTCGCCGGCGGATCACGATGCTCCGGACAGGTGGCGCCCAGGTCACCCTGGCTGGCTTCCGCCGTACCGCCACCCCGGTTGCCGATATCGAAGGATTGCGGCCGGTCGACCTTGGCGCGACGCGTGACGGCCGATTCGCGCAGCGTCTGGCGGCCGTGGCGAAAACAGCAGTTTCGATAGGTTCGAAGCTCAAGGGCATGCCGAAGCCCGACATCATCATCGCGCGCAACCTGGAAATGCTGGCGTTGGCGCGCCGGACAAGGTCGGCTTTCGGCGCCGCGGTCCCGATCGTCTATGAATGCCTCGACATTCATCGCCTGGTGCTCCGCGACGATGTCCTGGGCAAGGCGCTGCGCGCCACCGAGCGCCATCTGGCGCGGGACGTGAAGCTGCTGGTGACCAGTTCGCCCGCCTTCATCGCCAATTATTTCAAACCCTTCCGCCAGGTCGCGGCACCGGTGGAACTGGTCGAGAACAAGTATTTCGAGGCAGCGGCTGTTCTGCCTGGCGAACGCGAGGCGGTGGAAGGACCTTGCGCCCCGCCATGGCGTATCGGCTGGTTCGGGGCGCTTCGGTGCCGCCGCTCGCTCGAACTGCTGGCCGGCTTCACGCGCCGTATGGAGGGCCGGTTCGAGATCGTACTGCGCGGCCGCCCGGCACTTTCCGAATTTCCGGATTTCCATGCCTTCGTCGATGCCGAACCTTACCTGTCGTTTCGCGGGCCGTATCGCAACCCGGAGGACATGGCGGCGATCTATCAGGACGTCCATTTCTCCTGGGCGATCGATTTCTTCGAGGAGGGACAGAACTCCGAATGGCTGCTGCCCAACCGCCTTTATGAAGGCTGCCGCTTCGGCGCGGTACCGATCTCGATGGACAACACCGAGACCGGACGGTTCCTGCGGCAGCGCGATATCGGCGTTTTGTTGCCGCAGGCCACGCCCGAGGCGCTGGAAACAGCACTTGGCAGGATGGAACAACACCGCTTCGGCAGGCTCAAGGCGCGCGTGCTGGCCCACAATCCGAGGATGTGGAGCTACGATCGCGGCGACTGCAGCGCCCTGGTCGAGAAACTTCGCCGACTGACCATCGCGCGCGAGCCTTTCACAACCGAAGTTTTGGCCTAGGAGAAACATCGCCCGATGACGCAAGCGCCTGCCGCCAGCCTGATCGTGATCCCGTGCCTCAACGAGGCAACTCATATCGGTGCGCTGCTCGACCAGCTCTGCCCGGCGGCGGAACGGCTTGGCGCGCGGATCCTCGTTGCCGATGGCGGCAGCACCGACGGTACGCTGGCAATTGTCGGCGAGCGCCAGAAGAACGATCCGCGCATCATCCTGCTTCACAATGAAAGGCGCATCCAGAGTGCCGCGATCAACCTGGCGGTGTCCAAATTCGGCGAGGGCGCGCAATATCTGATCCGCATCGATGCCCATGGCGGTTATCCCGACGACTATTGCGACCGGCTGATCGAGGAGGCGCAGGCCACCGGCGCCGATTCGGTGGTGGTTTCGATGCTGACCAGCGGCAGCGGCACCGTGCAGAAGGCGGCGGCGGCGGCGCAGAACTCCAAGCTCGGCACCGGCGGCTCCAAGCATCGCCACCTCTCCGCCGGCGAGTGGGTCGACCACGGCCATCACGCGCTGATGCGGATATCGGCCTTCCAGGCCGTCGGCGGCTATGACGAGACGTTCAGCCACAACGAGGATGCGGAACTCGACTATCGGCTGAGGCAGGCCGGCTACAGGATCTGGATGAGCGGCAGGACGCAGATGGTCTACTATCCGCGTACTTCGCTGCGCGGCCTCTATTTCCAGTACCTCGGCTACGGCCGTGGCCGGGCCAAGAATGTGCTGAAACACCGGGTGATCCCGAAGGTTCGGCAGATGGTGCCGTTGGCGGTCTTCCCGGTGGTTCTGTTGGCGGCCTTCTCCTTCGTGCACTGGATTGCGGCGCTGCCGCTGTTGCTGTGGGTGGCGGTGTGCCTGGGCTACGGCCTGGTGACGGCCATCAGTCAGCGCAATGCCGATATCGCGCTTGCCGGCGTCTCGGCGATGGTCATGCATTTCGGCTGGTCCGTCGGCTTCTGGCTGCAGCTTCTCGGCCTCGGCGCGTGGCGGAGGGCGGCGTGATGGTGGCTGGGGTCAGGAACCGCAGCATCGACATCGGCGTGTGCACGTTCCGGCGGCCGGAACTGGCCGACACGCTGCGCTCGCTCGCCGCGCTTGCCATGCCTGACGGCTTCGAGGTCGGCGTCATCGTCGCCGACAATGACGACACGCCAAGCGCCAGGGCGTTGGTGACGGCGCTGTCGCAGGAATTGAAGCTGCCGGTCCGCTACCGGCATTGCCCGGCGCGTAACATCTCGATTGCCCGCAACGCTTGTCTCGACGCCAGTAAGGCGGATTTCCTGGCCTTCATCGACGACGATGAGACCGCCACCGCCCACTGGCTCGCCGAACTGGTGGCGATGGCTGAACAGAGCGGTGCCGCCGCGGTTCTCGGCCCGGTGCGCGCGCTCTATCGCCCGGATGCGCCGGACTGGATGCGCCGCGGCGATTTCCATTCCACCTTGCCGGTTCGCGTGCGCGGCGAAATCCGCACCGGCTACACCTGCAACGTCCTGCTGCGCATGGGATCGGACAGCCTGCGCGACCGCCGCTTCAGCCTGGCGCGCGGCCAGACCGGCGGTGAGGACACCGAATTCTTCGACCAGATGCACAAGGCAGGCGGCCGGATCGCCTTTGCGCCGGAAGCATGGGTTGACGAGGCGGTGCCGAGGGCCAGAGCCGCGTTCGACTGGCTCAGCCGCCGTCGTTTCCGGGTCGGCCAGACGCACGGCCATCTCCTGGGCCGCAATGCCGGCGGCATCGCGCGGGTGAAGCAGGCCGGCCTTGCCGTGGCAAAGGCCGCTTATTGCTTCGCCGCCGCACTTCCGGTTGCCGCCAGCCCGATGCGCAGGAACCGCAGCGTACTGCGCGGCATCATGCATGTCGGCGTCGTCAGCGGCCTTGTCGGTGTCCGCGAACTGCGCCTCTACGGCCAGCCTTCACCAGAGGAAGGGGGCAAGCATGCAGCCTGATGGTGCCTTCGTCCCCGACGTTTCTTTTGTGATTGCCGCCTACAATGCCGAGGCAACCCTTGATCGGGCGATCGCCAGCGCTATCGCCCAGAAGGGCGTCAGCCTCGAAATCATCGTCGTCGACGACAAATCGCGTGACGGCACACTCGATGTGGCGCGAGCCTATCCCGAGCACATCGTACGCGTCGTGGCGCTCGAAAAGAACAAGGGCCCCGGTGGGGCCAGGAATGCCGGGCTCGACGCCGCGCGCGGCAGGTGGATCGCGGTTCTCGATTCCGACGACGCCGTCTTTCCCGGCCGCATCGCCGCCATGATAGGCCGCGCCGAAAAGGCGGACGCCGAGATCGCCGTCGACAATCTCCAGGTCGTCCGTGAGGACGGTGTGGTCGAGGACGCGATGTTCCCGCGCCAGTATCTGGAAGGTCTGCGCGAGATAACGCTCGCCACCTACATCGCCGGCAACGTCGTCTTCGAATCGAAATTCAATTTCGGCTACCTCAAGCCGATCTTCCTGCGCAGTTTCCTCGACGAGAACCAGCTGCGCTATGACGAGAAACTGAGGATCGGCGAGGACTACATCCTGTTTGCCGACGCTCTCGCCAAGGGCGGCAGATGCGTGGTCGAGCCTACTATCGGCTATGCCTATCATATTCGCAGCGGCTCCATCTCCCGTGTGCTCGAGCTTCATCACGTCGAAGCGATGCGCAAAGCAGATGCGGTATTCGCTCAAACCCACCAGATGGATGAGGCCGCGCAGGCAGCGTTCGCCCGGCGCGGCCGCAGCCTGCGCAAGGCAGCCTCGTTCCTGGCGATGATTCAGCACATCAAGGCGCGGTCCCCGCTCAAGGCGATCGGGACGGCGCTCAGCGACCCGGCGGCGGTCGGGCATATGAGAATGCCGATCGCCGTGCGGTTGCGAAGAGTAGCGGCACAGTTTGCCGTTGGGGTGGGGAGGTGAAGATGCAGGCACATGGAGGGATTTTTCGTGGCCTGTGAATGGACTGAAGTCGATCTCCTCAGAAGGAATTTGCGATGAAGAAAATCAGGAAGGCCGTGATACCGGTGGCGGGGCTTGGAACAAGGTTCCTGCCGGCGACCAAGTCGATGCCGAAGGAAATGCTTCCCGTAGTCGACAGGCCCGTCGTGCAATACGCGGTGGACGAGGCCTTCGAGGCCGGCATCGAACACATCGTGTTCGTGACGGGCCGCAACAAGGCGGTCATCGAGGACTATTTCGACCTCCATCCGGAATTGATCGGAACCCTGGAGCAGACCGGCAAGAAGGCGCAATTGCAGTCTCTGGAAAGCCTGCTTCCGGTGGCCGGCGCCACCTCCTTTATCCGCCAGCAATCGCCGCAAGGCCTCGGACATGCCGTCTGGTGCGCGCGCGAGGTCATCGGCAACGAGCCCTTCGCCCTGCTTTTGCCTGACATGGTCTCCTTCGGAGGGCGCGGATGCCTGGCCGAGATCACCGACCTCTATGCCGAGACCGGCGGCAACGTCATCGCCGTCGAGCGCTGCGATCCGACCGAGACCAACAAATATGGCATCGTCGGCCGTGGCGCCGACATTGGCGGCGGCTTCGAGGTGACGGCCATGGTCGAAAAGCCGGCGCCGGCCAACGCGCCGTCGAACTTCTACATCAACGGCCGCTATATCCTGCAGCCCGAGATCTTCCAGCTTCTGGGCAACCAGCAACGCGGCGCCGGCAATGAGATCCAGCTGACCGACGCCATGGTCCGCCTGTCGCAGGAGCAGCCATTCTTTGCCCAGCCCTTCAAGGGCCGCATGTTCGACTGCGGTTCCAAGGAGGGGTTCATCCAGGCCAATATCGCCTTCGCGCTGGCGCGCGACGACATGAAGGGCCCGGTTTTCGAGATGCTCCGGGAGTTCGTCCGGACGCATGAACGCCAGGAAGAAGCCGCATAATGCCCATCTTTCGGGAGCATTGTCGGATGGCTGACGGCGGAGGGGCCGGTCGGCTCCTCGCTGTCCGGCACCAAGCGTGTGTCGCGTCCGCCAATGCTCCCGATCTTTCTGGGGCCCGCGAGCGAGACAAGCCAGAATTGGACCGAAGATGAATTATGCCAATTTTCCTCTCGACAAGAGGATGCCATTGCCGAATTCGGACGCAGGAGACGGCGACGACTTCATCGATATCGAGCGGCTGCTTGGCATGGCCGCACGGCAGGCCAAGGTGGTTGGCGTGTGCGCCATCATCGGTCTTTTCCTGGGCTTGCTCTATCTGCAGACGACGCCGCCAAAATATGTGTCGGTCTCCAGCGTGCTGATCGATGAGGGCCTCAACAAGATCGTCGACGACATCTCGGCGGCATCGACAACCATGCAGACCGATTCGGCCATCCTGAGCCAGATCGAGATCCTGACCTCGACCCGGCTCGCCGCCGTGGTCGTCGACAAGCTCAAGCTCGACCAGAACGACGCGTTCATGAACCCGCCCCAGTCGGCGCTTGCCCAGGGCGTCGGGATGATCCGCGGTCTGATCCAGTATGTCCATCCGAGCCAGGCCACGCCGGGCGTCGGCGATATCTCCAAGCTCGACCCCGCCGCGCGCGATGCGCTGATCGCCACGTCGCGACGCGACTATGCCATCCTCAAGCTGCAGAACGAGATCCGGGCCGATCGCGTCGGGCGAAGCTACGTCATCGCGCTTGGCTATCAAGCGACGGATCCGGGTTTGGCGAAAGCCATCACCAAGGCCTATGCCGACGCCTATCTCGCCGATCAGCTCGATGCCAGCTTCGACGCCACCGAGCGCGCGGCCGTCTGGCTGCAGGGCCGGCTGACCGAACTGCGCGAGAGCTCGCAGCAGGCATCGCTGGCGGTCGAGAAATTCAGGGCCGAACACGGCCTGTCCGCCAACAGCGACGGCCAGCTGATGAGCGACAAGCAGCTCGCCGACCTGAACGCCCAGCTCATCGTGGCGCAGGCCGACACGGCACGTGCCAGCGCCCGCTACCAGCAATACAAGTCGATCGTCGACAGCGGTTCGGACAACGCTTTCAAGGACGCCGCCATATCCAGCGACCAGCCAAGCAGCGCAGTCATCGCGGCGCTGAAGACGCGCTATCTCACCGTCGCCAAGCGGCAGCAGGATGTGGAGGCGAATTTCGGCCCGCAGCATCCGCAGGCGGTGGCGCTCGCCAAGGAGAAGGCCGACATATCGGCGCAGATCTTCGGCGAACTGAAGCAACTGACCCAAAACTATCGCAACGAATATGAGGTGGCGCTGGCGCGCGAGACCGCGCTCAGGGCCAATGTCGCCGCCGCGCAAGGCAAGAGCTCCATCGACAATCAGTCGCAGGTGAAGCTGCGCGAGCTCGACCAGAAGGCGACGGCGCTGACCACACTCTACCAGACGTTCCTCGGCCGCTACGAGGAAGCCGCGCAGCAGCAATCCTTCCCGGTCGGCAAGATCCGCATCATCTCGGATGCGTCGACGCCGCTTGCCGCCTCGAGCCCGCGCACCGTCATCGTGCTCGGCCTTTCGCTGGTGCTCGGCGTTCTGATGGGCGCCGGCTTCGGCGGGCTCAACGAGTTCAACGAGCGATTCTTCAGGACCGGCGACGAGGTGCGCGACCGCGTTGGCCTCAAATTCCTCGGTTACCTGCCCATCATCGGCAGCAAACCGACGAAGGAAGACAAACCGGACGAGCCCGATCTCAAGGTCGCCAGATCGCCGGCTGCCATTGAAAGGCGCGCGCGAATGCGGGTAAGCATCGACGCTCCGGCGTCGATGTTCTCCGAAACGCTGCGCAGCGCCAAGATCGCTTTCGATGTCGTCATGGAAGGGCAAGCCAGCCGAGTCATCGGCGTGGTCTCGGTCCTGCCCGGCGAAGGCAAGTCGACGGTCGCGGCCAATCTCGCCGGTCTGCTCGCCGCCAACGGCGCCAGGACGCTGCTCATCGACGGCGACCTGCGCAATCCGGGCCTCAGCCGCAGCCTCGGCATGGAAGCCGAGCAAGGGTTGATGGAAGCCGTGGTGAGCGGTCAAACCTGGCAGTCCGTCGGCAAGATCGACAGGCAGACCAAGCTGGCGATCATTCCGGCGGTGTCGCGTGGGCATTTCTCGCACACCAGCGAGCTTCTCTCCTCGGCCGGCATGCGGCGCTTCATCGAGAACGCCAAGGAGACGTTCGAATACATCGTCGTCGATCTGCCGCCGCTGGGGCCAGTGGTCGACGCCAAGGCCTTCGCCCCGCTCGTCGACGGCTTCGTTCTGGTCGCCGAATGGGGCCGCACGCCGCGCGCCATGGTGCGCTCCATGCTGGAATCCGAACCCTATGTCGCAAACAAGATCGTCGGCGCGGTGCTGAACAAGGTCGATCTGAAGAAGCTGGCCAAATACGGATCGTTCGGCGCGTCGGAGAAATTCTTCGACAAGTACTCGAGCTACTATCTCGACAAGTCGGAAGTGCGGTCGAAGACGGCGGCCTGAGATAGGCCGCCGCTCTCATTTCGAGATTGCGCAAAGTTTCGGCCGTCCCGCCCTGCGGCCGTCACAAAGTTCGCAGCGCCGCAACATCGCGGAACGGTAGCGCCACCCAGATGCCGGCAGTGCTCCCTACACGCCGATGCCACGCGCCTTCAGCGCCGCCGTGATTTCCTCGAGGATGGCGGGGTCGTCGATGGTCGCCGGCATCGTCCACGCTTCCTTGTCGGCGATCTTCTGCATGGTGCCGCGCAGGATCTTGCCGGACCGCGTCTTGGGCAGCCGCTTGATGGTCACCACCGTCTTGAAGGCGGCGACCGGTCCGATACGCTCGCGCACCAGCGCTACGACCTCCTTCTCGATGGCGCCGCCTTCGCGCGCGACACCGGCGTTCAGCACCACGAAGCCCAGCGGAATCTGGCCCTTCATCGCATCGGCGATGCCGACGACGGCGCATTCGGCGACGTCGGGATGGGCGGCCAGCACTTCTTCCATCGCGCCGGTCGACAGCCGATGCCCGGCGACGTTGATGATGTCGTCGGTGCGGGCCATCACGTAGAGATAGCCGTCCTCGTCGATCATGCCGGCATCGGCCGTCTTGTAGAAGCCGGGGAACTCATCGAGATAGGCCTGGCGGAAGCGGGCATCGGCGTTCCACAGCGTCGGCAGGCAGCCCGCCGGAAGCGGCAGCTTGACCACGACATTGCCCAGTGTGCCGCGCGGCACCTCATCGCCGGCATCGTCGAGCACGCGGATGTCGTAGCCCGGCATCGGCACACCGGGCGAGCCGTATTTCACCGGCAATAGGCCGAGCCCGGCGGGGTTGATCGTCATCGGCGAGCCGGTCTCGGTCTGCCACCAATGGTCGATCACCGGCACGTTGAGCTTCTGCTCCGCCCATTTGATGGTTTCGGGGTCGGCACGTTCGCCGGCGAGGAACAGCGTGCGGAATTTGGACAGATCGTATTTCGGCACGAACTCGCCCTTGGGGTCCTGCCCCTTGATGGCGCGGAAGGCGGTCGGCGCGGTGAACAACGCGACCACGGCATGCTCCGAGATCACCCGCCAGTAGGTGCCGGCATCGGGCGTGCCGATCGGCTTGCCTTCGAACAGGATGCTGGTGCAGCCATGCAGCAGCGGTCCGTAGACGATGTAGGAATGGCCGACCACCCAGCCCACGTCGGACGCCGCCCAGAACACTTCTCCCGGCTTGACGCCGAACTCGTTGTCCATCGTCCATTTCAGCGCGACCATGTGGCCTCCATTGTCGCGCACGATGCCCTTGGGCTGGCCGGTCGTGCCCGACGTGTAGATGATGTAGAGCGGGTCGGTCGCCAGCACCGGCACGCAATCGACATTGGCGCCGGCCGCTCGTTCGCGGGCGACGGCGTCGGCATAGTCGATGTCGAAATGGTCCTTCAAATCGCAGCGCAACTGGTCACGCTGCAGGATCAGGCAGGCGTCCGGCTTGTGGCGGGACATCTCGATCGCCTTGTCGAGCAGCGGCTTGTAGGCGACCACCCGGCCCGGCTCCAGGCCGCAGGACGCCGAGATGATCAGTTTCGGTTTTGCGTCGTCGATGCGGGTGGCAAGCTCATGCGAGGCAAAGCCGCCGAACACGACCGAATGCACGGCGCTGATGCGGGCGCAGGCGAGCATGGCGATGGCCGCTTCGGCCACCATCGGCATGTAGATGATGACGCGGTCGCCTTTGCCGACGCCGCGGTTCTTGAGCACCGAGGTCAGCGCCACCACTTCGCGTTTCAACTCGGCATAGGTGAACTTCTTCACCGTTCCGGTGATGGCGCTGTCATGGATCAGTGCGATCTGGTCGGCCCGCCCGCCGGCGACATGCCGGTCAAGGGCGTTGTAGCAGGTGTTGCAGGTCGCGCCGGTGAACCAGCGGCCATAGACGCCGGCGGCGGCATCGAACACCTTGTCCCAGGGCGAATACCAGTCGATTGCCTCGGCCGCCTCCGCCCAGAATTTTTCCGGGTCGCGTTTCCAGCCGTCATAGACCTCATGATAGCGTGAAGCCATCCGTAACCTCCCCAGGAACGATTTGCGGTCCTCGGCAATAGCCTATGTTGTTTCTTCGGGCGATGTCTCCCTGCATTTTCGTCTCAGTCGGCCGCGTCTTGACCTGACACGCGCGGTGTCGTGAAGTGGCGGCTATCGAGGGGGTGAACGAATGCACCATCGGTGGTCTATCGCGGCAAGGCCGGCGATTGGGCTGGCAATTGGCGTGGCACTGGCGGTTTCAGCCGGGACCGCTCATGCCGGAGATGCCGCGGCACGGCGTATCATCGGCTTCTCGCCCGATGGCGTCTATTTCGCCTTCGAACAATACGGAACGCTCGACGCCGGTGCCTCGGCCTCCGGCTATTCCGAGATCGATATCATCGATATCAGAACCGACGAGTTCGTCGGCGGCAAGCCGATCCTGATCGTCGACGAATCCGAGGAGTCGACGCTGAGCCTCGATCAGGCAAGGGCGCAAGCCACCGCCAAGGCAGGACCCACCCTTGCCAAATATGCCATCGCATCGCGCGGCAAGCAGACGGCTTCCGACAAGTTCACCTTTCCCGGTGAGATGGTCGCCTACAACGACATTCCCCGCCTTGAGCAGGTGTCACAGAAATGGCTTTCGCCGCTCTATGACGAAACCGGAGCTTCGACGATCCAGTTGGAACAGATTCTGGCCGGCAGCACGGCCGATTGTTCGGCGAGCTTCGATGACACCCAGCAAGGCGGCACATCGGGCAAGGCGCTCGGTTTCCGGCTGACGCTGCAAGGCCAGGACGGCAAGCCTTTCAGGACCTTGCATGAGGACAAGGCCGTGCCGGGCTCGAGGAACTGCCCGAGCTCCTACAGCCTGTCGGAATCCTATGAATACACACCGGCTGGCAAGCCGGCGGTGATCGTCGTGCTGGTGCAGCGCTTCAGCCAGGGCTTTGAAGGGCGTGATCGCCGCTTCATCGCCGTAACCGGACAGCTCCGATGAGCGATCCATCGATAGCCGTCTAACGAACCGGATTCGCTGAACAAATGTGGATTGCACTAGATCGGCAAGGCCACCAGCATGAGGCCGACACCGCCGAAGATCAAAATGGCTGTCGCAAGAGCTTTTCGATGACGTTCGAAAGTCGTTGGAGCCCGCTCCCAATTGTAACGCATACGCTTATCTCCCCAGGTCCCGAGGAGTTCTTACCTTACCCAAAGGAAGAAAAGCAACGGTCTTGCCGGTCAACGCACTCGCCTGCCGCGTCATTCCGACGACTGTTTCTGGGACGATTTCGGCCGTGTATGGACGTTGCGGCCTGACGAGAGCCTATCGCAAACATAGAGGCCTGCGGGCCATACCCCAGCCGGCCGATAGACAGCGCCCCACCACCGCGCTATCTCATTTCGGGGTTTTGCATGGCTTTTGGGGCACGTGATGGAAATTGCCTCTGGAACGGTTCTGCGGCTGGCGGACGATGCCTCGGTTCAGCATGTCGGCGACGGCGCGGTCGTGCTTTTGGCGCGCAGCGGTCAACTCTATACCTGCAACGGCACGACCGAAGCTTTTCTCGACAAGGTGGATGGCGCGCGCAGCCTCGGCCAGATCGTGGGCCTGCTTTGCGAGGAGTTCGAGGTCGACAAGGGCACGCTTGACGAGGACATGGCGGCGCTGGCCACCGATCTTGTTTCGGAAGGCATTCTCGCCGCTCCAGGACTCGATAGCTGAAAGGACTGCTTAATGGCGGACAGTCCTCTCTTGCGCGCCTTGTTTCGCTGCCATCTCTGGGCAAGCGCGCGGCTGATGCCGGTCCTCATTGCCAACCGCAGCTTCGAGGAGGTGCTGAAATGGGCGCCGCTCGCTTCGCCGACGCCCTATCGCGGTTTGCCAGCCCCCTACATTATCGCCCGCGTCAACCGTGCCGTGCGCCGTCCCTGGCTGATGCGCGACCGCAGATGCCTGCGGGAAGGATTGCTCGGCCACCGTTTCCTGCGCCTCGCGGGCTTCGATCCGGAGTTGCACTTCGGCGTCGATCCGAAGTCGCTGCAAGCGTCGCGGCTGTCGGCGCATTGCTGGGTCTGCCTCGACGGCAGGCCGGTGGTCAGCGACAGCCTTCCCGGCATGGTCGAGATCTATCGCCACCATGACCGCGCCTCGAAAGTGCGCGTCACTTGACCAGACCTTGCGTCTTCTATGATCTCAACGGCCATGTCCTCGGCATTTCGGCCGACCGTGCCGAGCTATGGCGGGACTTCGACAGGATGCTCGCCAGCCTGCGCGTCGAAGGTTCGACCGAAGCGGATTTTCATCTCGACATCGTCGAGGCGGAAGCATTGGACGAGACACCCGGCGGATCCCTGGTCTTCGACGGCGAGATCCCGGACGACGGCTACTGCCGGATGATCACGGACGGCGCCAGCGTCCATCTGGTCCTGCCAGGACGCCAGACCGTCGAGATCAACGAGAAGGGCTGGGCTCGACTCCGCATCGTGCCCGACAGCAAGGCCGCCTGGACGCCTTCGATGCTGATGCTGGACGCAGCACTCGATGCCGGCGGCCAACATGTGCTGCACACCGCGGGCCTGACGCTGCCGGGCCGCGACGCCGTCGTGCTGGTCCATGCCCCGAGCGGTACCGGCAAGACCACCACATCGCTGGCCTTGGCAACGCAAGGATTCGGCCTGTGCTCCGACGATGCCATGATCCTGAATGTCGCTTCCGCCACGCCTGTTGCCTGGGGTTTGCCCCGCCACGTCAAGATCCATGAGAAGACAGCGCGGATGATCCCGCTTGTGGCGCCATGTCTCGGGCCGTCCTGGGACCGTAACGGCGAACAGGCTGTTTCGCTGGAAAAGCTGGGTGGGATCATAAAAATCGAGAACCCGACCGCCCGTCCGGTAGCAGCACTCCTGCACCTTGCGCGATCGGCCGACGAAGAAACCCGGCTCACGCCCATGGCCCGGACCGACGCGATGGTGGCGCTGGCGATGGACAATGTCCGCACCGGCATGACCGGCCTGCTGCCGCTGCAGAAGCGCCGGCTGGCGACGATCGGCAAGCTGGTCTCCTCGGTGCCGACCTTCACCCTGGAAGTGGGCGCGCGTCCGGCCGATGCGGCGGCGCTGATAAGCGCCACATTGACGTCACGGGACTGACGGCCACTTCAAGCCGCGTATGGCCTGGCCTTGGCCAGCCGCTGGATCCAGCGGAACGCATCGCGACGCAGACGCGAGCCGATCTTCTCCCGGGAGTTGACCCTGAGCAGCGTGTTCGTCGTGATCAGCTTTTTGGCCAACCGTATCGACAGGTCGGGCTTGATCCGCCCGGCCAGTTCGAACGCATGCGGTTCGTCGAACAACTGGCCGGTCACGTTGAGCACGATCGCCAGTTCGAGTTCGATGCCGATCATGCGGGCGGCGTCGAGCAGGCGTTGCTCTGCTTTCGGCGACTGTAGCGCCCGTACGCCTTGCAGCACGTCGACACAAAGCTGCAGCCGGTGGAATTTATGCCCCCCTGCCGCATGCACGATGGCGATCGTCAAAAGGGCTGCCGGCGTGTCCGTCGCCTCGCCGTCAATGATGCCCAGCTCGCGAAAGCCCAGGGACATGCGCCGCCGCATGCCGGTATCGTGCACAAGGTCGCCATGCAGCTCGACCAGCAGGCTGGCGTTCTCCTTTTCCAGCCATTTGAACTCCTGCAGCTGGTAGGATTCGGCTTCGTTGCTGCCAAGCTCGAAGCCTGACGCCGCGATCACCTGGTTTGCCCGCGCAAGGTTGGCGGGCTCGACGAGGATGTCGATGTCGGTGAACGGCCGGTCGGAAACGTTGCGGTAGAGTTTTCGCGCGAAGACCGGTCCCTTGACGATCCGCGCCGGAATGCCTTCCGCAACCATCCCCTTCATGATGCGGTCGCCATGATACTGCAGCAGCATCGATTGGCCGGTGGCGATCGTCGCCTTCTGGCGCAGATCGTCCAGCTTGGATTGCAGGCCTGGATCTTCAGGCAGGCGCGCGTCGCCGCGCTCCCTGAGTTTGCGCAGCATGATAGGCAGGACACCGTGGAATTCGGCATTGTCGAGCAGTGCCGACAGTGCCTTCGCCGACAAATTGTCCTCGACCGCCGCGGCCTCCGGATCGGCCAAGCGCAGCAGCAGTCTTTCTTCGGCGAAGGTGAGGGAGGGCAGCATCAACCCGGGCAAATCCATGGCTAAGTGGATTGTCCAGAATGGTTGCAGAAAAGCGCGGCCGAAGCCAGCCTTATAGGCCCCAGCGCAGCGCGGCCGTGTGGACAGGTGCGTCCCACCAGTCCGTCAGTTCGTCGTCGAGCAGGGTCAGCGTGATCGAGCAGCCGGCCATGTCGAGCGAGGTGACATAGGTGCCGACCAGCGAGCGGGCAATCGTCACGCCATGCTTCTCGAAAATCCGGCGAGCGCTGTTGTACATCAAGTAGAGCTCCATCAGCGGCGTGCCGCCGAAACCGTTGACGAACAGCAGCGCCGGGCCTTTCGCCTGGCCATCCAGATCCCCAAGGATCGTGGCACAGATCTCCTGCGCGATCGCATCGGCGCTCTTCAAGGTGTCGCGGCGGCGGCCGGGCTCGCCATGGATACCGACGCCGAATTCCATCTCGCCATCGCCGATATCGAAGGTCGGTTTGCCGGCCGCCGGCACGGTGCCGCTGGTCAGCGCCACACCCATCGAGCGGGTCGCGTCGTTGACGCGCTCGCCCAGTGCCTTCAACGCCGGCAACCCCAGCCCGTGCTCGGCAGCGGCACCGACGATCTTTTCCACCACCAGCGTGCCGGCGACGCCGCGCCGTCCGGTCGTGTAGGACGAATTCTCGACAGCGACGTCGTCATTGGTCACCACCTGAAGCACGCCTTCCGACATTTCCGCCGCCATGTCGAAGTTCATCACGTCGCCCTCATAGTTCTTGACGATGAACAGGCAGCCGGCGCTGGTGTCGACAGCTTGCGCGGCCGCTAGCATCTGGTCCGGCGTCGGCGAGGTGAACACCTGGCCGGGGCAGGCGGCGTCCAGCATGCCATAGCCGACAAAGCCGCCATGCAGCGGCTCGTGGCCGGAGCCGCCGCCGGAGATCAGCGCCACCTTGCCCGGCTTGAGCATCTTGCGGCGGATGAATTTGTGCTCCTCGCCAAGCACCAGGATGTCGGCATGAGCGGCCACGAAACCGTCGAGGCTCTCGGTCAGCACCGTGTCCACCGAGTTCATGAATTTCTTCACGGCCGTCTCCTCCCGAAATAGCCTGACATCAAGGGGTCAATCAGCCACTCTTGCCGGTGATGCTGGTGACCTTCTGGATGAATTCGTTGATCGCGCGGTCGAGCGCCGCATTCTGTTTGTCGTCGCCGAAATCCGGCACGATGAGCGAAACGTGCCTTGTCTTGCGCGCGCCCGCGGCGATCGAGATCTTCCCTGGATGGGCCTGATGATAGGCGGCGAGAAACTGGTCCCGCTCGGCCTGGCTGAAATGGCAGACGGAAAAGATGGCGGGCAGATGCTTCGACGGAATCGGGATCGAATAGGTGGGGCTCGAAATCTGCGTGACGAAACTGCGGTGCTTGCCAAGCGCGTCGGCAAGGCGCTGGCGCATGCCGGACGGGCGCTGGTCGATGACCTGTGACAGGATCGTCTTGTAGGCGCGGATCGCCTCTTCGGAACCGGGTTCGAGTTTGATATCGATCATGCCTGCCGCCTAGACCGGGACGTCCGCGATGGCCGCCTTGGCCATGGCGAGTTGCGCCGGCGCGACCGAGAGATCGCGCAGGCCGGCCTCTAGCAGCGACGAGATCGAGGCGGGGTCGCCGCCGGCATCCCCGCACAGGCTGACGGGAATCCCGGTTTCCCGTCCGAAAGCCGAGACCGAACCGATCAGCCTCAGCACCGCGGGATGACGAACAGAATTCAGGTGGGCCACAGCGGCATTGTCGCGCGCGGCCGCCATCACATATTGCGTCAGATCGTTGGAACCGATCGACAGGAAGGCGACGCCGGCGAACGCCTCCGGCGCAATGGCCACCGAAGGCACTTCGACCATGATGCCGAGCGGCGGCATCTCTTGCGCGATGCTGCGCGCGGCAAGGGCTGCCCGTTCCTCGGCGAACAGGGCGGCGGCGCGTTCATACTCTTCTGATGTGGCGATCATCGGAAACATGACTTTGAGATTGCCGTGTGGTGCGGCGCGCAGCAATGCCCTGATTTGAACACGGAATATGTCGAGCCTGGCCAGCGACAGCCTGATGCCGCGCAGGCCAAGGAACGGATTGCCTTCCTCGACGGTGAAGCCCGGCACCGGCTTGTCGCCTCCGGCATCGACGGTACGGATCGTCACCGGTTTTTCGCCGGCCCATTCCAGCACCTTGCGATAGGCGCGATACTGCGTCTCTTCATCGGGCAGCGTCTTGCCGAACAGGAATTCCGTGCGCATCAGGCCGACACCGTCGCAAGTCGCGATGTCGATGCCATCGACATCGCTGGGGTCGGCGATGTTGACCTGCACCCGCACCGCGGTACCGTACTTCGTCGCCGCCGGCCGCGCCAGAAAGGTCCGCGCGTCGCCTTGGCGGGCGGTGAAGGCGGAGGATGCCTGCCGGAACGAGCCGATCTCCACAGGCGAGGGCGCCAGAACGATATTGCCGTGCTCGGCGTCGAGCAGCGCGATGCCGGCAACAGCGGTGAGCGGCTCGCGCAGACCCACGACCATCGGCACGCCACGCGAGCGCGCCAGCATGGCGACGTGGCTGGCGGTGCTGCCTGCCTTCAGCGCGATGCCGCCGCCATGGCTCCAGTCGGTTTCGAGAAAGCGCGTCGGCGCGATGTCCTCGCCGTGGAGGATGGCGCCGGCCGGTGCCGTGCTGCCACCGTCCTCGGTCAGGGCGCGCAGCACCTGATCCCTGATGTCGCGCAGGTCCGTGGCGCGGGCTCGGAAATAATCCTGGTCCGAGGCGTCGTAGCCGGCGATCTCGGCATCGAGTGCCTGCCGCCAAGCCGCATCGGCGGGTTCTCCGGAAGCGATCGACGCGAAGGCCGGTCCGCTCAGCGCGTCGTCTTCCAGCATGGCGAGGTGGAATTCGAGTATGCCGGCGGCATCGCTGTCGGCGGTTTCGATCATGGCCACGAGCCGGTTCACCGCCTTGCCGATCGCTGCCTCCAGCGACATCTTCTCTTCCGCGGCGCTTTCCTTGCTCGCGTAAATGCTTGCAGGCCGGCCGAGGTCGAACAAAGGCCCCTCGGCATAGCCGGCCGAGGCTGGAACACCCTCAATGCGCATGGCCCGCATTCCCAGCGGGCAGGCCAAGGCATGCATCGACCTCAAGCCGAGCGGACATGGCCGGCATCCTCGTCGAAATCGCGCTGCACCAGTTCGATCAGCGCGCGGACAGCATCATCGGCACCATCGCCATTGGCCCTGATGTGCAGCACCGTGCCCTTCGGTGCCTTGGCCGCCATCACCTTGACGATGCTCTTGGCATCGAACCATGGGCCGTTGGCGGCGAGTGCAATTTCCACGTCGGCGGCAAAGCTCTTGGCCAGCTTGGTGAACTTCACCGAAGGACGCGCATGCAGGCCCACATCGTGGGTGATCAGGACGGTCGCTTCAGCGGTTTCCGGCATGTCTTCAAAAATCCCGTTCACTCACGACGGCGACAATTCGTGCGCCGTCGCGACCACTTCCCGCAGCGAGGCGCCGCCGGATGCCTCGGTCGCCGCCATCACCGCGCCCTCGACGATCGGCGCGTTGCAGACGATGATTTTGTGCGCCCGCGGCTCGCCGATCATCTCGACCGCCATTTCACTGTTGGTCTCGGCGCCGCCGAGATCGACAAGGACGGCAACGCCAGCTTCCGACCAGGCCCTGTCGATGGCGCCCATGATCGCCTCGACATTGGTGCCGAGCCCGCCATGGCCATTTCCACCGCACCACGCAACCGGCACTTCGTCGCCCACCATCTGGCGTACCATGTCGGCCGTGCCCTCCGCGACCAGCGGTGAATGCGACACGATCACGATCCCGACATTGCTCATGCTTTGTCCCCGATGATTTGCGCCACCGTGCGCACCAGCAGCGCGGTCGAGCGCGCGCCGGCATCCATATGGCCGATGGAGCGGTCGCCGAGGAACGAGGCTCGGCCGCGCAGCGCCTTCATCGGCACGGTCGCTTCGGCGGCGGCCTCCGCGATGTCGGCTATTTCAGCCGCCGTCTTTCCCCCGGCCAACGCGTCACGCACGGGCTGCAGCACATCGAGCATGGTTTTCTGGCCGACCTGCGACTTGCCGCGCGCGGCCACCGCTTCGATCGCCTTGCCGAAGGCAGCCGTCAGGTTGGCATGGTCGGGCTCCGCCGAAATCTCCTTGCCGAGCGCCATGAACAGCGTGCCGAAGAGCGGGCCGGAGGCACCGCCCACCATCATCACCAGCTTGGTGCCGATCGCCTTCAGGGCGTCGGGCAGCGGCTTTGCCGCGAACGCATCGGCCTCGGCGCGCACGGCTTCGAAGCCGCGCTTCATGTTCAGCCCATGGTCGCCGTCGCCGATCGCCCGGTCGAGCGCCGTCAATTCCTCGGCGTGAGCGGCAATCGTGTCCGCGGCCGCCGTGATCAGCCTCGAAAGGTCCAGCGCCGTCATGTCGCCCGAATTCCCGGTTTCCACCTTGCCCGCAGTAGCGAAAGAACGGTCGTTCGACAACTGGTGCATGCGTCAGGCCGTGACAAGCAGCGTAGCGGCGGCCGCGAACACTTCGGCCACCGCTTGGGCGCCAGGGTCGACCACGCCGTGCAATTTGGCGCCGATATAGGCGGACCGGCCGGCCTTGGCCTTCTCCATCGCGGCGGTTGCCTCGGCGCCTCGCCGGGCCGCTATCGCGGCTTCCTCCAGACCCTTGCCGTCGAGCGCCTTCAAGGCCGGCTCCAGCGCGTCGACCATGGTGCGATCGCCCGGTTTGGCTCCGCCGTAGAAGGTCATTCGTTCAAGGCCGGCGAGCAGCCCATTGGATAGCTTCGCACCGCTGTCCATTGTCTGCGCCGCCGCCGTGAAGAAGATCGACAGCAGCACGCCGCTGGAGCCACCCATCGAGGCGCTCAGGATATCGCCCATCGCGCCAAGGGTCGCGGCCGGCCCGGCAAGCGGCAGCGTATCGAGCCGTTCGAGGATGCTGCGCGCGCCGGTCGCCACGGTCGAGCCGGTGTCGCCGTCGCCCGCCCTGGCGTCCAGCCCGTTCAATGTCGCTTCGAGCGAAATCAGCCTTTCGCAGACAGTGGCGATCAAGCGCCTGGTGCCTGCATCCTGGCTGGCCTTGCGCGCCGCGTCTCGTCCGGCTGCCTTGGTCATAGGTACGACAGCAGGCGCAACGACCGGCTTTGCCGGCATCCAGGCATGCGGGCCAACCGGTGCCAGCAAGGCAGCCTCGCGCGCCGCATCGAGCTTGATCAGCGACAGTGAGAAACCGTTCATGTTGAGCGCCGTCATCAGCGGCCCGGGGCCTATCGTCAGCTTGACGGTCTTGGCGAGCGGCGAGGCAAGCACCGCATTGGCAACCAGCGACATTTCGAGTGGAGGCACCGAGCCCAGATTGTTGATCAGCAAGGCATAGGTGGCCTTCGGGTCGAGCCGCTCCGCAAGGCGCTCCGCCATAACAGCCACCAGCCGGTCGGCGCTTTGCACCGCGATGCGCTCAACGCCGGGCTCGCCGTGAATGCCGAGGCCGAGCTCGCCGTCGTCGTCGCCGAACCTGTCTTCATGCGGCTGGCCCGGGATTGAACAGGACGACAGCGACATGCCGAGCGAGACGATATCCTTCGCAGCCGCACGCGCGGCTGCCACGATCTCGGCCAGATCGTGGCCGGCTTCCGACAGATGGCCTGATATCTTGTGCACGAACAATGTGCCGGCAACACCGCGCGGCTGGGCGATATCGGGCAGCGCGATGTCGTCGCCGACGATCACCATTTCGACCCGGAAACCTTCGGCGCGCGCCTTCTCTGCCGCCAGGCCGAAATTGAGCCGGTCGCCGGTGTAGTTCTTGACGATCAGCAGGCAACCCGCCGGTCCGGTGACCGCGCGGATGGCCGCCAGCACCGCTTCGACGCTTGGCGAGGCAAAGATCTCGCCCGAGACGGCAGCCGTCAGCATGCCCTTGCCGACGAAGCCGGCATGCGACGGCTCGTGCCCGGCGCCGCCGCCGGAGACGACGGCAACCTTGGACTTGTCCCAATCGGCGCGCAGCACGACCTTGATCTCGGGATAGCCGTCGAGGCGCGCGAGGCCGCCTGAGCCGATGGTGCGCAACAATCCGTCCAGCGCCTCGGTGACGATCGTTTCCCTGCGGTTGAAAAAGTGCTTCATCGAATTGGTCCCGTATTTCGCAATCGTCAATCAGAAGCCGGCATCACCTTGGCGGGGATGCCGAAAATCATTCACATCAGTCGTTGTCCGTCGGCGCCGAAATAGAGCGGCGACCGGTAGCGGACCATCACTTTGTCGCCTTGCGCCAGATCCGTGTCGGGATCGGTCAGCGTCACCAGTTTCTTCGGCCCCACCGTCACATGCAGATGGTTCTGGTCGCCGAGATGTTCGACCCAGTCGACGACGCCGTCGGCATGGCCGTTCATGGCTTTCTCGATCGCCAGATGCTCGGTGCGTGCGCCGATCGTCCTGGTGCCGGCCGGCGCGCCGCTGTCAGGCAGCAGCCCCGTCGGCAGGAGATTGATCGCGGGCTGGCCAAGCCGTGCCGCGACATGCAGGTTTGCCGGCTCCGAATAAATCGTCCGCGGTGAGCCGATCTGCACCAGCACGCCATCGGCGAGGATGCCGATCCGGTCGGCCATGGTCATGGCCTCGATCTGGTCGTGCGTGACGTAGAGCATGGTGGCGCCGAGCTCGGACTGGATGCGTTTCAATTCGAGCCTGAGATCCGCGCGCAGCTTGGCGTCCAGAGACGACAGCGGCTCGTCCATCAGGTAGATGGACGGCTTGCGCACCAGCGCACGGCCGATGGCGACGCGCTGCATTTCGCCGCCCGACAATTTCGTCGACCGGTTGGCGAGCTTGTGATGGATGCGCACCATCTTCGCCACCTCCTCGACCCGGCGGCGGATCTGGTCTTCCGGTATTTTCCGCGCCGGCGAGCGCAGGGGGAAGGCGAGGTTGTCGAACACCGACAAATGCGGATAGAGCGAATATTGCTGGAAGACGAAAGCGGTGTCGCGCTCGGCCGGCGACAGGTTCATGGCATTGTGGCCGCTGATCTCGATCGTTCCGGCATCCGGCCGCTCCAGCCCGGCGATCAGCCGCAGCGTCGTCGTCTTGCCGGCGCCGGTCGGTCCGAGCAGCACGACGAATTCGCCGTCCGATATATGTAGGTCCAGACCGTTGACGGCGACATGCTCGCCGAAACTCTTGGTCACGCCCTTGATGCGCACATCAGCCATACTGCACTCTCCGCTCCGAGGCAGTATCGTGGATCGCCGTTCTCACCGCGCGCCCGGAGCCCTTGTCGAACAGCGACAGCCGCGCGCTGTTCAGCGTCAGGCCGACAGGGTCGCCGGTGTTGAGCCGAATTTCGGCCGGCACCCGCGCCTTGATGATGCCGTCCGCCGTCTCCACCGCCACGATCTGCGTGGTGCCGAGATATTCGGTGCCGTAGATCGCGCCGCGCAGCTTGGAGGCATCGTCGAAGCGGATGTGCTCGGGCCGGATGCCGAGCGCCATATCGGCCGGCGCGATGTCCTCGCGCACTTCCGGCACCGCGACCTTGGCACCCTGGACGACGATCTCCTTCGCGCCTTTGGAAAGCCCACCGCCGAAGCCCAGAAAATTCATCGGCGGCGAGCCGATAAAGTCGGCGACGAACATGGTAGCGGGGCGGTCGTAGATCTCGCGCGGTGTGCCGAACTGCTCGATAACGCCGTGGTTCATGACGGCGATCTTGTCGGCCATCGACATCGCTTCCATCTGGTCATGTGTGACGTACACAGTCGTCGCATGGATACGGTTGTGCAGCTCGCGCAACTCATGGACCATCAAATCGCGGAATTCGGTGTCGAGGGTCCCCAGCGGTTCGTCCATCAGGAAGCATTTCGGCCGCCGCACGATGGCGCGGCCGAGCGCGACGCGCTGGCGGTCACCGCCCGCCAGTCCCGAGACCGATTTGTTGAGCAGGTGGTCGATGCGCAGAAGCTTCGCTGTCTCCTCGACGCGGGTGCGGATCTCGGCCGACGGCATGCCTTGCGCCAAAAGCGGGAAACCGATGTTCTTGCGCACATTCATGTGCGGATAGAGCGCGAACAACTGGAAGACGAAGGCAATGTCGCGCACGCGGGCGCGGAGCATGGTGACGTCGTCGCCGCCGAGCAGGATCTGGCCGCCCGTCGGCAGCTCGAGCCCGGCGATCATACGCAAGGTGGTGGTCTTGCCGCAGCCAGACGGTCCGAGCATGACGAAGAACTCGCCGTCCTCGACGACGAAGTTGGAGTCCTGCACCGCGACGAAATCGCCGAAGACCTTTCTCAGATGTTGGACGCGGATCTCGGCCATGATTATTCCGGGAATTTCGAGACAATAATGAACATCACGGTGCCGGCGAGCATGGTGATGAAGGAATAGGTGTAGAGCGACAGCGCGAAGGGCTGGAACAGCATCAGGAAACCGATGGCGATCAGTGCGGTCGCGATGTTTTCCATCAGCCCGCGCCTGGCCAAGCGTGGCCAGCGTGACTTGGGTTTTACGGGTTGCGTCGTGCTCATTTGCGCACCGCGCCGAAGGTGATGCCGCGCAGCAATTGCTTGCGCAGAAGGATGGTAAAGACAAGGATCGGAACCAGGAAGATCGTCGTGCCGGCCGCGACCGCCGGCCAGTCCTGCCCGCCTTCGCCGATGATGGTAGGTATGAAGGGCGGCGCCGTCTGCGCCGTGCCCGAGGTCAGAAGAGCGGCGAAGGCGTATTCGTTCCAGGCGAAGATCAGACAGAAGATGGAGGTCGCGGCAATGCCGGTGGTCGCCTGCGGTAGCACGGTGCGCCAGAAGGCCTGCAGCCGCGTGTAGCCATCGATCATGGCGGCTTCCTCGTATTCGCGCGGAATCTCGTCGATGAAGCCTTTGAGCAGCCAGACCGCCAACGATACGTTGACCGCCGTGTAGAGCAGGATCATGCCGAGCGCGGTGTCCGACAGGCCGAGTTCGCGGTACATCAGGTAGATCGGGATGGCGACCGCGATCGGCGGCATGAAGCGTGTCGACAGGATGAAGAACAGAAGGTCGTCCGCGAGCGGCACCTGGAAGCGCGAGAAGCCATAGGCCGACAGCGTGCCGAGGAAGACGGCGCAGAAGGTCGAGCCGAAGGCGATGACCAGCGAATTGATGAAGCGCGGCAGGAAGTTGGATGGGCCGGCGATCACCATGTTGCGCTTGCGCACCGTCTCGTCGCAGAAGCCGGTCGCCGGTCCGAGCGAGTTGATGTATTCCGGCGTCTGCCTGGTCCGCGTCGTGAACAAATTGCAGTAGCCCTCGATGCTCGGCTGGAACACGATCTTCGGCGGATAGGCGATCGAGTCCGGCGGCGTCTTGAAGCTGGTGGCGAAGATCCACAGCAGCGGCACGATCGAGATCAGCGCGTAGGCGATGATGATGGCGCCGGCGATGCGCTTCGAACCTGCCGAGGGGGCGACGACCGAATGGGCAGTGGTCAGGCTCATCTCTGCTTCACCTTGTTGAGCGCCTTGACGTAAATGTTGGCGAGACCGAACACCGCGACGAACAGGATGATGGCGAAGGCTGACGAATAGCCGGTGCGCCAGCTTTCGAAGGCCTGCCGCTTCAGCGTGATCGAGGCCACCTCGGTGGTGGAGCCCGGTCCGCCGCCGGTCAGCAGATTGACCATGTCGAACATCTTGAAGTTCTCGATGCCGCGAAACAGCACCGCCAGCATGATGAAGGGCAGCGCCATCGGCAGGGTGATCGACCAGAACTGTCGCCAGTTGGAGGCACGGTCGACCTCGGCCGCCTCATAGATGTATTCAGGAATGGAACGCAGGCCCGCGAGGCAGATCAGCATCACGTATGGCGTCCACATCCAGGTATCGACGATGATGATCGACCACGGTGCCAGCGACACGTTGGACAGCATCTGGATGCTTGTCGGCGGAATGCCCGACACGAACGAGATGACGTAGGAAAACAGCCCGATCTGAGGCTCGTAGAGGAAACGCCAGAAATTGCCGACCACCGCCGGCGACAGCATCATCGGCACCAGGATCAGTGTCGTCCAGAAGGCGTGGCCGCGGAACTTCCTGTCGATCAGCCAAGCCAGTGTGAAGCCGATCAGCGTCTGCAAGAGGATGGTCCAGAACACGAAATGCGCCGTCGTCTGCATGGCGATCCAGATGTCCTGGTCGCCGAGGATGCGCTGGTAGTTGGCGAAACCGAGGTTCTTCACCACTTCGTTGGGGCGGTTGGCGCGGAAATTGGTGAACGACAGATAGATCGCCCAGAACAGCGGAAAGATATTGATGGCGAGCAGCAACAGGATCGTCGGCGAGATGAACAGCCAGGCGAGGCCCTTGTCGCTGATGCCCCGGACCTTGCGCGCCAACGGTCCCGGGGTTGCCCGGGCAACGTTCTCCGCGGTCCGATTGAGCATGGTAAGTCCTGCTTCGGTCACTTGGCGTCTCTGTGATGGAATTTATCTGAACCGCGTCCCGTGCCAAGGGCGGCACGGGACGCGGCGGTCACAGCTCGGGAGGAGCCTTGGATATTGCCTTGCGGCTACATCTTGCCATCGTCCTGGAAGACCTGCGTCCAATCCTTGACCAGGCCGTCGAACGCATCCTTGGCCGAACCCTGGCCGGCGACGACATAGTCGTGGAAGCGCTTCTGCGAGGCCTGCAGCAGCGGTGCGTAGCTCGGCTCGGCCCAGAAGTCCTTCACAATGGCCATCGAGTCGAGGAAGGTTTGAGCATAGGGCTGGCTGGCCGGGAATTTCGGATCCTTGACCACCGCGTTCAGGCAGGAATAGCCACCGAGCGACCACCACTTGGCCTGCACGTCCTTGTTGGCGAACCACTTGATGTATTTCAGCGCCGCTTCCTGCTTGTCGGAATAGGACACCACCGAAATGCCCTGGCCGCCGAGCTGGGCGAACTGGTCGCCGTCCGGCCCCTTGGGATTGACGAAATAGCCGATCTTGTCGCCGCCGACATTCTCGTCCTTCTGCAGGCCCGGCCATGTGAAGGCGAAGTTCATGTGCATCGCCACCTGGCCGGATTTGAAGGCATCGACGCCTTCACCCATGTAGCTGTTCGAGGCGCCCGGAGGGGTGCAGCAGTCGTAGAGCGCCTTGTAGAATTCCAGCCCCTTCACCGATTTCTCGGAGTTGACGAAGCCTTCCATCTCGTAGGGCTTCTTCGGGTTTTCGTACTGGAAGCCATAGCTGTAGAGCACGTCCATGGCGCCCATGGTGATGCCTTCGGAACCGCGCTCGGTGTAGATTGAGGCGCCGTAGACGGTCTTGCCGTCGACCTGCCGCTTCTGGAAGAATTCGGCGATCTGCTTCAGCTGGTCGAAGGTGGCCGGCGGGCCAAGGTCCCAGCCATACTTCTCCTTGAATTCCTTCTGCAGCTCGGGCTTGGAGAACCAATCCTTGCGGTAGGTCCAGCCGACGACGTCGCCCATGGCCGGCAGCGCCCAGTAATTGGGCGTGTTCTTCGGCCATTCCGAATAGCCGACGACGGTCGCCGGCACGAAGTCGTCCATGCTGATCTTCTCCTTGTCGAAGAAGTCGTTCAGCTTGACGTAGTGGCCGTTCTCGGCCGCGCCGCCGATCCACTGGCTGTCGCCGATGATCAGGTCGCAGAGCTTGCCGTGCGAGTTCAGCTCATTGAGGAAACGGTCGGCATAGTTGGTCCACGGCACGAATTCGAATTTCATGCCGATGCCGGTTTCCTTGGTGAAATCCTTGGACAGTTCGACAAGCGCGTTGGCCGGGTCCCAGGCGGCCCAGCACAGCGTCAGGTCTTCAGCGTGCGCGGCGTTCGAGACGGCTGTCGACGCTGCGATCGCCGAGGTCAGTCCCAACGCCAGTTTCAAGCTCGATTTCATGCCTTCCTCCCATTTGTGAAACACGCCCGGATGGCGGTCTCAAGAACCTCAACCTCTCTCCTCAGAGGCCCAAACATGGCGGCATCGCTGCGCCGCGGGATGTTTAGTAATTTGTTTAGTGATGCAATTTTTACTAAACAAGGCAAGCGAATTCGTTGCTGCGCCGCAACATGCTGAAGTCGGTCTCTGAAAACGTTGGGAAAAGCGCCGAAGGCCCGGCCGGATGAGCGCGGATTGTGGACGCGGTCTGGAAGGTCAGTCGACCCGCTTGGTGCTCACCATCACCGTCCTGATCGGCGGGGGTGGCGGAAGCAGCGCGCGGATGTCGCCGAATGGAAACGTCGGCTCGAAGCGGAAGGCTTCGGCCAGCGAGCCTTGCGCGCCATTGCATTGGCCCGAGCGAAAAAGGTTCTGCGTCAGCGCGATATCGACGAAGCGATCCGGGTCCTGCGACTGGTGCATGCGGATCGCCCTGGCCTTGATGTCGGCATGAGCGGAAATATCGACATAGTGGGTCGGCGAGAACCCGGTGCCGCCCATCGTGTCGGCATGCAGCACGGGGACGCCGAACGACGCAGCGATGCGCACGCCGTCCGACAGCGCGCGATGGTCGGCGTGATAGTCGTTGGGCGCGTGCGTGATCACAAGATCCGGCCCAATTTCGCTGATCAGTGTTTTCAGCGCATCGATCAGTGCGGCGTCGGCCACCAGCCCGCCATCGGGAAAGTCGAGGAAGCGCGGCGTCGCCCCGAGCAGCGCGGCCGCGCCCATCGCTTCCTGACGGCGGACGCGAGCCAGAACAGCGGGATCGTTCTTGCCGCCCCTGGCACCATCGGTGGCCACGGCAAAACTGAGTTCTGCGCCTTGCGCGGCATAGGCGGCCATCGTACCGAACATGAAGATCTCGATGTCGTCCGCATGCGCACCGAGCGCTAGTATTTTCAACTTTCTCTCCCCGGAAATGAAAAACGTGCCGAACGGAATCCTGCTCGCCCTGATCGCCTATGCAAGCTATTCGGGCAGCGATGCCGTTATCAAGAGCCTGGGCGGCCAATTCACGATGTTCGAGATCGGTCTCTTCTCGACCCTGTTCGCCGGCTGCTTGGTGCGCGAGGAAGCTCGGCTGGGTAAGGTGCGCTGGAATCCGTTTTCGCGCACCCGGCTTTGAACCGGCGCGACTTTCACGAGTTGCACGGCGCCCGCGACCGCTGATATGCGATCGCAATGACGACCAGACCCTTGCCGGAGCTTCCGGTATCCGCCGTGCTGCCGGCGCTGAGCGAGACGCTCGGCTTTGGCAACAGCGCCGTGCTGGTGGCACCGCCCGGTGCCGGCAAGACCACGCTGGTGCCGCTGGCGCTGCTCGATGCGCCCTGGCCGGGCAAGATCGTGTTGCTCGAACCGCGCCGGCTTGCCGCCCGCGCCGCGGCGCGCCGCATGGCCGAACTGCTGAGGGAAGAGCCCGGCGCCACGGTGGGCTACGCCATGCGTATGGAAAACCGTGCCTCGGCGCGGACGAAAATCCTGGTCGTAACCGAGGGCGTGCTTGCGCGCATGATCCTTGACGACCCTGAACTGCCCGGCGTTTCGGCCGTCATTTTCGACGAATTCCACGAGCGCTCGCTCGACGGCGATTTCGGTCTCGCTCTCGCCCTTGATGTACAAGGCGCGCTGCGGCCGGATCTGCGTTTGCTGGTAATGTCGGCAACGCTCGACGGCGCACGGGTCGCAAAACTCCTGTCGGGCGCGCGGGTGATCGAAAGCCGGGGCCGCGCCTTCCCTGTCGATGTCAGGTATGACGAACGGCCGGCCGGGATGCCGATCGAGGACGCCATGGCCAAGGCAATCCGCTCCGCGCTTGCCGACGAGAGTGGCAGCGTGCTTGCCTTCCTGCCCGGCCAGCGCGAGATCGAGCGCACCGCCGAGCGGTTGGCCGGCAAGGTCGGCGCCGACACCGATATCGTCCCGCTCTATGGCCAGCTCGACGGCAAGGCGCAGGACGCGGCGATCAAGCCGGCGCCGGCGGGCCGCCGCAAGGTGGTGCTGGCGACCTCGATCGCCGAAACCTCCATCACCATCGACGGCGTGCGCGTCGTCATCGACTCCGGTCTGTCGCGGCTGCCGCGCTATGAGCCGGCCAGCGGCCTGACACGGCTGGAGACAGTTCGCGTCAGCAAGGCTTCCGCCGAGCAGCGCGCCGGCCGCGCCGGCCGTACGCAGGCCGGCGTCGCCATCCGGCTGTGGCGGGCTGAGCAGACGGCGGCACTTCCCGCCTTCACGCCGCCGGAAATCCTCGAGGCGGACCTATCCGGCCTCCTGCTCGACTGCGCCGCCTTCGGTGTCGCCGATCCCGGGACGCTTGCTTTCCTCGATCCGCCGCCGGCTCCCGCGCTCAATGAAGCAAGGGCGCTGTTGCGAGCACTCGATGCCATCGACGAGGCAGGCCGGTTGACGGACGCGGGCGCTTCGATGCGCAAGCTCGCTCTGCCGGTACGGCTGGCGCATATGCTCGCCGAGGCGGCGAAGGCCGGACAGGCGCAGGAAGCAGCCATGCTTGCCGTGCTGCTCACCGAGCGTGGCCTCGGCGGCGACGGTGCCGACCTCGAACGCCGGCTGATGCGCTTTCGTGGCGAGAAATCGCCGCGTGCGACGTCGGCGCGCCAGCTTGCCGAGCGCCTGGCCAGGCAGGCAGGCGGCGCGACGACCAGCGGAGCTGTTCCAGCCGGAACCCTGCTCATCCACGCCTGGCCGGACCGCGTCGCCAAGGCGCGCGGCGAGCGCGGCCGTTTCGTGCTCGCCAATGGCTCGGGCGCCATGCTTGATGTCGCCGATCCGCTGGCGGGTGAACCCTTTCTGGTCGTCGCCGACCTGCAGGGCAAGGCGCAGAATGCCCGCATCACGGCGGCGGCGGCAATCGGCGAGGAGGACATCCGGTCGACGCTTGGCAACAAGATCGAAACGCGCAGGCAGACGAGTTTCGACCGCGAGCGCCGCGCCGTGCGGGTGCGCGAAACCGAGTGCCTCGGTGCCATCACGCTCGTCGAACGCATGCTGCCGGCGCCGGCCGGCGCCGATGCCGACCGCGCCATCATCGAGGCCTTGCGCGAGCATGGGCTTTCCCTTTTGACCTGGAGCAAGGAGGCTCGGACGCTGCGCCAGCGGCTGTCCTGGCTGTACAAAGGCTTAGGCGCGCCCTGGCCGGACATGTCGGATGAAGCACTCATCGAGCGCCTCGACGACTGGCTGCTGCCGTTTCTGTCCGGTGCGGCATCCCTGGCCGCTATCGACCCCGGCACTGTCCCGGCCGGGCTGGCGTCGCTCGTGCCGCACGACCTGCAGCGCAAGGTCGAGACGCTGGCGCCGACCCATTTCGACGCTCCGTCGGGCAGCCACGTGCCGATCCGCTACGACGGCCAATGGCCGGTGCTGGCGGTCCGCGTCCAGGAACTTTTCGGCCTCGACCGCCATCCTTCGATCGCCAACGGTACCGTGCCTTTGACGCTCGAATTGTTGTCGCCGGCGCATCGGCCCATCCAGACGACGCGCGACCTGCCCGGCTTCTGGCGCGGCTCCTGGGCCGATGTGCGTGCCGACATGCGCGGCCGCTATCCCAAACATGTCTGGCCGGAAAACCCGCTACTCGCCGCCGCCACCGCCCGCGCCAAACCGCGAGGGACCTAGCCTTGGGCATAACGCACGCCTTGGCGATTGGCGCTCATCATTTCGTCATCCACGGGCGAAGCAAGGAGCGTAGCGACGCAGCGTAGACCCGAGGATCCATGCCGCGACATCAAGGCCACGCGACGGTGCAGAATTCTGCTCCGTTGCACGCTCCGGCTAAGGTCACGGAATGGATCCCAGGGTCTCCGCGACGGAGCTTCGCTCCTGCTTCGCCCAGGGATGATGAAGTTGGGGAGGCCTCGGGCTGACAGCGCTACTGGCGCTATTCCTCCCACGGCTGTAATCCATTGCCATGATCAACATCCTGAACACGCCCGATTTCCAGCAGAGCCAGCGACTGCGCCTCAACACGCTGATCCGGCTGCGCTGGCTGGCCATTGTCGGACAGAGCGTGACGGTGCTCGTCGTCGCTTACGGCCTGAAATTCCCGCTGCCGGTCAGCCTGTGTTTCGCGCTGATCGCCTGTTCGGCCTGGATGAACCTGTTTCTGGCCTTCCGGTTTCCGGCCGCGCACCGGCTCACTCCGTTCGCAGCCTTCGGCATCCTGATCTTCGACAGCCTGCAGCTAGCCGGGCTGCTCTATATGACCGGCGGCCTGACCAATCCGTTCTCGCTGCTGATGACCGTGCCCGTCGTCATTTCGGCAACGTCGCTGCCCCTTCGCCTCACCGCCATCCTCGGCGGGCTGGTGATGATAGCGGCGACCTTGCTGGTCTTCCGCCATCTGCCGCTGCCCTGGCCTGAGGACGCGCCGCTGGCGATGCCCTTCGTGTATGTCGCCGGCATGTGGATGGCGGTGCTGTCGTCCATCGCCTTCACCGCCATGTACGCCTTCCGGGTGGCCGCCGAAGCCCGGCTTCTGGCCAACGCGCTCGCCGCCACCGAACTGGTGCTGCAGCGCGAGCAGCATCTTTCGGCCCTCGATGGGCTGGCCGCCGCCGCCGCGCACGAACTCGGTACGCCGCTCGCCACCATCACGCTGGTCGTCAAGGAAATGGAGAAGGCGCTCGGCACCGATCCGAAATACGGGGAAGACGTGAAGCTGCTGCGCTCGCAGAGCGAGCGCTGCCGGGAAATCCTGAAACGCCTGACCAGCCTGTCGTCGGAGGGCGAGGCGCATCTGTCCCGCCTGCCGCTGACCTCGCTGGTCGAGGAGGTCACCGCGCCACATCGCGACTTCGGCATCTCGATCAAGCTTCGTCCGGGCGAGCGGACCGGACCGGAGCCGGTCGGGCGGCGCAATCCGGGTGTCATCTACGGCCTCGGCAACCTGGTCGAGAACGCCGTCGATTTCGCCCGCAAGAGCGTCACCATACGCTGGAGCTGGGACGAGGCGATGGTCTCCTTCTCGATCACCGATGATGGCCCGGGTTTTCCGCCCGAGATCATCGACCGCATTGGCGAGCCCTATATGTCGACACGCCAGGGCAATGAAGCCGGAGGCGGCCTCGGGCTCGGCCTGTTCATCGCCAAGACATTGCTCGAACGGTCTGGCGCCACGCTCGATTTTCGCAATTCGAGCGGCCTCGGCGAAGGGGCCGTGGTGCGGATTTCCTGGCCGAGGAGCGTTTTCCTGAACCCGGAAACGGCCCCGGCGACGATGTTTGACACTGCGTAATTGGACAATAGCTCCGCAAAACTATATCTGCGTAAAAATAAGGCAGCAGGAATTTTCGAGACGATGACAGGCGATGAAAACAGTGGGCCTATGGTTGAAGGCGAGGACACCTCGCTTCTGATCGTCGACGACGACAAGCCGTTCCTGACCCGTCTGGCCCGTGCCATGGAAACCAGGGGTTTCGTGGTCGAGACGGCGGAGAGCGTCGAGGAGGCCGTGGGCAAGGCCCGCGCCAATCCACCCGCCTATGCGGTGGTCGACATGCGGTTGGGCGACGGCAATGGCCTCGACGTGGTCGCCGCCATCCGCGAGAAGCGCGAGGATTCCCGCACCATCATCCTGACCGGTTACGGCAACATCGCCACCGCGGTGACCGCCGTAAAGCTCGGCGCCGTCGACTATCTGTCGAAGCCAGCCGATGCCGACGATGTCTTCGCGGCACTGACCCGCACCACCGGCGAGCGCGCCGCCCCACCGGAAAACCCGATGTCGGCCGACCGCGTGCGCTGGGAACATATCCAGCGCGTCTACGAAATGTGCGAGCGCAACGTCTCCGAGACCGCGCGCCGGCTCAACATGCATCGCCGCACGCTGCAGCGGATCCTGGCCAAGCGCGCGCCGCGCTGAGAGACGTCGACTCCGGGCAATTGGCGTAAGGCCACCCGAGCTTCGTCATCCTCGGGTCTGCGCCGCGTCGCTACGCTCCTTGCTACGCCTGTGGATGACGAAGCGATGTCGGTCGATTTCCCAAGCATACGATATGCCTGTGAACCATACGAAACTAAGGCGCCTTGCATCGTCAACGGCACCTGCCATCATTGCAAACAACGTTGGCTGCCAGGCTAGGTAACGGAGGCAAAATGCAGGATTTGAAGCAACGGCCGGTTTCCGTCTTCCGCGAGTTCCTGGACAGCGAGGCGGCTGGCGGCATTATCCTGATGGTGGCGGCGGCCCTTGCCCTGATCGTCGCCAATTCGCCGCTTGCCGAAACCTATTTCGCCGTTCTCCACGCCTATCTCGGCCCGCTCAGTGTCTCGCACTGGGTCAATGAGGGGCTGATGGCGGTGTTCTTCCTGCTCGTCGGGCTGGAGATCAAGCGCGAGATGCTGGATGGCCAGCTCTCGACCTGGCCGCGCAGGGTGCTGCCCGGCATCGCCGCGGCCGGCGGCATGGTGGTGCCGGCTCTGGTCTATGTCGCCATCAACAGCAGCAATCCGGCCGCACTGTCCGGCTGGGCGATCCCGACCGCCACCGACATCGCCTTCGCGCTTGGCGTGCTGTCGCTGCTCGGCAGCCGCGTGCCGGCCTCGCTGAAGGTCTCCCTGACCGCGCTTGCCATCATCGACGACCTCGGCGCCGTCATCATCATCGCCATCTTCTACACCAGCGGTCTGTCGCTGGCCTATCTCGGCGCGGCCTTTGCCGTCATTGCCGTGCTCATCGTGCTCAACCGCATGCGGGTGATGACCCTGGTGCCTTACCTCGTGCTTGGCGCCATCCTGTGGGTGCTGGTGCTGAAGTCCGGCGTCCATGCCACGCTGGCCGGCGTAGCACTTGCGCTCACCATTCCGCTCGAACGCTCCGCCGGGATCGGCCACGATCTCGACCATTCGCCGCTGCACCGGCTCGAGCACGGCCTGCACAAGCTGGTGGCGTTCATCGTCGTCCCGATCTTCGGCTTCGCCAATGCCGGCGTTTCGCTTGCCGGCCTGAGTTTCGGCGCCTTGATCGAGCCGCTGACGCTGGGCGTCGCGGCCGGTCTCGTCGTCGGCAAGCTGGTCGGCGTGTTCGGCTCCTCCGCGCTCGCCATCCGCTTCGGCCTCGCCGACCTGCCGGCCCATGCCGGCTGGTCGCACATGGTCGGCATTTCGCTGCTGTGCGGCATCGGCTTCACCATGAGCCTGTTCATAGGCCTGCTCGCCTTCGCCAGCGATGTGGCGCTGCAGGACGCGGTCAAGGTCGGCATTCTCGCCGGTTCCTTCATCGCCGCGCTGCTCGGCGCCGCGGTCCTGCTGATGGCGCCGGCTGCGAGTGGAGTGGAAGGGACGGAGGAGTAGCAGTTCCGGGCTGGAGCATCTGACAGTTGCGGGCGTCAATTTCAGGGCCGCGATTACTCGCTCTCCCCCTCCAGCGCCGGTACCGCCACCCCCGCAAGCTCCGCCGCGAGCAGCCGTGCTGCGCCCGCACGCGCGATGCGCAGCATCAGCGCCTTGCGCGTTGCCGCCGCCATGCGATGCTCCGGCGCATCGCGCAGGATTTCGGCGCCATAGCCGTCGGAGAGGATGAAGCCACACTCCTCGGGAAAGATTTCAGCTGGCACGCCCGGATGGGTGGCAAAGAAAAAACGGTCGGAATGCAGCCGGTAATCAGGCCATTTGCGGTCGACGCGAAAATCCTCGATCGAGGATTTGATCTCGATGATCCAGATATCGCCCTGCCGCGTCAGCGCCACGAGGTCGGCGCGGCGGTCGGTGGCCAGCGACAGTTCAGGCAGCACATGGGCGCCCATTTGCATCAGCAGCCGCTGCACGCCACGCCGCACCAGCATGGCGCGCTCGGACTGGCGGCCGTCGATCAGAGGGTTCAGGGGAATCGGGGAGATGATTGGCATGGCACGCACCATGCCAGATTTTGTTCACGGTTTGAACCCGTTTTTAGGCGGCGATTACCCGGTTGGCAAACCCATCCTTGTTTAAGCGCGCGGGGCCGCAAGGCCGATTTGTCTGATTTGTACGATTTCACCTACGCGGCTTGCGAGCTACTTTCACTAGGGATACGTTTCGGGTTCGCCATGGAGCATTTGCCATGCACGAACTCGATGAAACGAAAATGCTGATCCAAACCGCCAAGGAAAAGCACGCTAACTGGCTTGTCGACAAAACCGGCATCACCCTCAGCCAAGCACGCGAGCTTATCGATTTGCTTGGCGTTGGCAGTCTGCCATCGCTGGTGCGCGAAGCTCTCTTGCTGGCGAAAAAGTAGCCGAAGGCTGTTTGGTCCGTTTGCTAGATAAGACCGGAATTTTGTACGCATTCGGACATGCCATTGCGAACAGGTCCGCTTAGGAACATGCTCAACCTTCACCGGC